>NZ_NFIF01000002.1:0-313799 GCF_002161645.1 Blautia sp. An46
GTTGTGGTGACTTAACAATACTACTTTTAGGACTTGCTTTCTACTGCTTTTGTTATAGAAAACAGAAAATCGCTATGCCACAGCCTTGGCAGGCCATCGCGCAGCGATTTTGTTCAATTACAATTTGTAGAGATGATAGGAGTATTTATGAATAAAAAGTTAGTGAAAGAATTTTTAATAATAACATTTGTTATAATGCTAATATTTTGGGGTGGTTGTGCTTTAATTAGTCAAATATTTAACTTGACAATAAATAATATATTTTTAAGGATTATGCACATTATCGGGGGATTCTCTCCAACTATTGCCTCTTATATATCACTAAAGAGAAATAACAAAGTTAAGAATTTAAAAGAATGGTTAAAAAAGATATTTGATATAAAACATAATATTTGGACTTATATTTTAGTAATTTTATTTGTATTGATTTATTATGTTTTGGGGTGTGCAATAAATGGATTTAAATTTGGTGCTCCTATATTTATGCTTATAGTAATTTTACCAATGATGTTATTTGGTGGTGGAAATGAAGAAGTTGGATGGAGAATGATTTTACAACCTGAATTGGAAAAGAAATTTGGATTTCATATAGCAACAATCTTTACTTCTATTATTTGGTGGTTATGGCATTTACCAATATTTTTTATAATAGGAACAGCAAATGCAAATATGAACTATTTTCTTTTTGGAATAATGTGTTTAACCTTATGCTATGCTTTGGCAACAATAAGAAAGGTATCGAAAGGTGTATTTCCTTGTATATTAACTCATTGTTTAATAAATGGGTTATCTGCAATATTTGTATTTAATTATAGTTTGTTAAGTTGTTGTATAACTTTAATTGTAACAATAATAGTATCAATACTAATTTTAAATATAAATAAAAGATATATAAGATAATAGCAAATCCTAAGTTGTAGAGCAGATAATTTGAACCGGTGGCATTCCAGGAGGTGTACCGAACAAGGTGTCTGTGCGTTTCCTCTTAAAGAAATACCCGGTAACGGACAGAATCTCAGGATCCAGATATAATACGCCAGCTTCCAGAAGTGCACAGGAGCATTGGGATTATGCTCAGGAGATTGCTCCGGATATTTTCCGGGGAATCGCTATAGGCGTGATCTTTTTGCTTTTGGGATTTTACAGAACGGAAACAAAGATAAAAAACAGGTGTTCTGAACATTGAGCAGATACTGTGTTGGAAAGGAGATTCTTATGGATAGTTTTATAGAAGCTTTGTTAAGTGAGAAAACAGGTAAGATTCCAGATGCGTATGACTGGTTTGCTCCGCTGATCGGGGACTGGGACTTTGAGTATCATGACGGCTATCATACAGATGCTCTCAGAAGTGTAAAAGGAGAGTGGATCTTCCGGAGGGTTTGGAATGGTGCAGGAATTGAGGATCTGTTTATATGTCCTTCCAGGGAAACTATGAAGTCGGATCCCCAGCCAGATGGAGAATATGGAATGGCGATCCGAATGTTTAATGCCAAGGAAAAATGTTATGATATGACATATACCTGCGAAAAGTATATGACTCGTCTTCGTTTTGTACAAGACGGTGGAAAACTGATAGGAACAGTCCTGGATGATCCCTTCCAGAAATGGATCTTTTCTGATATACAGGCAGAAACTTTCCATTGGCAGAATGTAACAGTTCTGGAAAACGGGGAATGGCAGGTAAACAGTAATGTTTACGCAAAACGGAGAAAATAGAAATCCCATTTCCGAAGTCAGAATATAATAAGTATATTAATGTTGCGATTTGAAACATCCTGGGCTATAATAGAGAAAAAGCAGGGAAGTGATTTTCGCTATGAAAACCAGATTTTATGAATACCTGACAAGAGTTCGGAATCTGCGGGGATATACCCAGGCCCAGATGGCAGAAAAGCTGGGGATATCACGTTCTACTTATACGAATTATGAAAGAGGCAACCGATCACCGGATCTGGAAACCCTGGAGCATATCAGCGATGTTTTGGGATGTACTTTAGACGAACTTTTCGGGAGAAGCAAGGGAGAACCGGGCCGGGAAGTGCAGTATGCAGATCTGATGTGCGAACCGGAGGGAACCTATGATTATTCTGCAAAGAAAAAGCGGCTTGCCATTGGCGTTCAGGACTTCCGCTTTCTTCGTGAAAGAAATGCCTATTATGTAGATAAAACACAGTTTATTGAGGAATTTCTGGATTCCTGGTATCAGGCGACTTTGGTGACAAGACCAAGACGGTTTGGCAAGACCCTGAATATGACTATGCTCAGAGAATTTCTGGACTGTACCAGAAACTCTGCCCGGCTGTTTGCGGAAACAAAGATTGAGAAAAGCGTATATGCGGACTGGATAAATCAATATCCGGTGATTTTTCTCTCCTTTTTGAATGTAAAGGCAGAGAATTCCCAGGAAATGATAAGACAGCTTTCAGATCTTTTTCTGGAGGAATATGACAGATACATGGATCTGACAAAAAGCGGCAAACTGTCCCAGAGAAAGAAAGAGATGTTTTTTCAGAATTACCGGTCCCTTAGTGAAAAACAGGGGGCTGAGGAGCAAAGGAGCTGTCTTTGCCATGGACTTAAGGATTTGTGCGGTATTCTGGAAGAATACTATGGAAAGAAAGTGTTCCTCCTTCTGGACGAATATGATACGCCTTTTATGTATGCAAATTCCAGAGGATATTATGGACAGGTAAGAGAAATTCTTTCAGGGATGTTGAGCTTTTCACTGAAAGGAAACTCTTCCCTGGAAAAAGCCATGCTTACCGGTGTTCAGAGAGTGGCAAAGGAGAACATTTTTTCCGGTCTGAATAATCTGATGGTATGTACTGTAAAAGACCCGGAATATAAGGATTGCTTTGGTTTTACAGAGGAAGAAGTACGAGAACTTCTGGATTACTGTGAAGCGGAGTTTTCCGGGCAGGTAAAGGAAATGTACGATGGCTACAAAATAGGGGATACGGAACTTTATAATCCCTGGTCCATATCCTGTTACGGGGCCAGAAAAAAACTGGAGTCTTACTGGGTCAATACCAGTGAAAACAGTATTTTGAAGAATGCCCTTCGTGAACAGGGACAGCTTTTTTTCCAGTCCTATGAGGAGCTGCTGGAACGGGGCCAGGTTACAGTGAATGCAGATGCGGCAGGGGCTTATTACGAAAACCAGAATGAGACGGCTTTCTGGGGACTTCTGCTGAACGCAGGTATGGTGACCATAGAGGAGGAGATCCGGGAAGATCTGTATAAAGTCCGGGTACCGAATCTGGAAGTTTGGAAAGGATTTCAGGATTTGACGGCCTCTTATTTACAGGTGGAGGAGGGAAAAATAGACAAAATGCTGTATTATCTCCAGACAGGAGATATGGAGCGCTTTTCCCGAGAATATAAAAGGATCCTGCTGGAAATTCCCTCTTATTACAATCTGAAAGACGAAAACAGCTACCATATGATGAGGCTGGGGATGTGTGTTTTTCTGCGTGGAACTTACCAGGTGAGAAGCAATCGGGAGAGTGGCAGAGGAAGAGGAGATATCCTGCTGTATTCCAGAAAATGGGGATGTCCCAGTATGATCCTGGAATTTAAATATACCAGAGATAAGTCGGAGAACCTGGAAGACCTGGCGCTGAAAGCTATCGGACAGATCAAGGAGAAAAATTACAGTGCAGACATGACCGGTCAGGTCTGGTATGTGGGCCTCGCTCACCGGGGAAAGGAGGCGGCAGTAAAGTGGGAAAAGCAGATTGACTTTCCAGATAAGAGAAGAATATAATGAAAGAAGCGAGCAGTGTTATCACGTAAGTCCGGCGGATACCACTGCTCTTTTTTTACAGAAAGGAAAAGAAAAATGGTAAGACAACTGGCGAAAAGTATCAGGGAATACAAAAGAGCTTCCATTGCCACGCCTCTGCTGGTAAGCGGGGAAGTGCTGATGGAATGTACCATTCCTTTTATCATTGCGCGGCTGGTCAATGAAGTGAAAGGCGGCTGCGATATGGGGGTGATCCTGGGGTATGGAGGGATTCTGGTCTGTATGGCCATGTTGTCCCTTTTGTTCGGAGGTCTGGCCGGATCCACCTGTGCCACAGCCTCCTGCGGCCTGGCGAGAAATCTGCGGAAGGATATGTTCTACAGTATCCAGGGATATTCTTTTGAGAATATTGATAAGTTTATGACCTCTTCTCTGGTCACAAGGATGACTACAGATATCACCAATGTACAGAATGCTTATATGATGATCATCCGGACAGCGATCCGCTCGCCGCTGATGCTGATCTTTGCTTTTGTGATGGCATTTGTCATGGGCGGCAGGATGGCGTGGATCTTTCTTTTCGTGGTTCCCGTGCTGGCCTTTGGTCTGTCACTGGTTATTTATAAGACTATGCCCCTCTTCCGGAAAGTGTTTAAAAAATATGACAGGCTGAACAGCTCTATTCAGGAGAACATCAAAGCCATGCGGGTGGTGAAGTCTTTTGTCCGGGAAGACTACGAGCAGGAAAAGTTTAACCGGGCGGCTGAGGACGTATGTACAGATTTTACCAGGGCAGAGCGTATCCTTGCCCTGAATAATCCTCTGATGCAGTTCTGCATCTATACAGTTATGACCTTTGTGCTGTCTTTCGGCTCTTACACTATCATTACCTCCAGAGGGCTGGATCTGGATGTGGGACAGCTTTCTGCGTTGCTGACCTATAGTTTTATGATGTTGAACAGTCTGATGATGCTGTCCATGGTGTTTGTCATGATCACAATGGCTGTGGAATCAGGAAAGAGAATCGCAGAAGTGCTGGAGGAAAAAAGTTCTTTATCCAATCCGGAAGCCCCTGTATATGAAGTGAAAGATGGCTCCATCTCCTTTGAACATGTGAGCTTTAAGTATTCAAAGGAGGCAAAGCGGCGGGTTTTAAAGAACATTGATCTGGATATCCGTTCCGGAGAGACCATTGGCATTATCGGAGGCACAGGCTCTTCCAAATCTTCCCTGATCCAGCTGATCTCCCGCCTGTATGATGTGACGGAAGGAGCTGTGAAGGTAGGAGGGGTGGACGTAAGAGATTATGACCTGGATACTCTGCGGAATCAGGTAGCGGTGGTTCTCCAGAAAAATATTCTTTTTTCCGGGACGATCCGGGAAAATCTCCGCTGGGGGAATAAGGAGGCTACAGACGAGGAACTGGTCCAGGCCTGTAAGATGGCCTGTGCCGATGAGTTTATTTCCCAGTTCCCTGATGGATACGACACTTACATAGAACAGGGCGGAGCCAATGTATCCGGCGGCCAGAAGCAGCGGCTCTGTATTGCCAGAGCTCTTCTGAAAAAGCCCAAAATCCTGATTCTGGATGACTCCACCAGTGCGGTGGATACCAGGACAGACGCCAGGATCCGGAAGGCAATGAAAGATTACATCCCGGAGACCACCAAGATCATTATCGCCCAGCGGACAGCTTCTGTAGAGGACGCAGACCGGATCATTGTGATGGAGGGCGGAGAGATCAATGCCATAGGAACTCATAAGGAGCTGCTGGCGTCCAATGAAATATACAGGGAGATCTATACCTCCCAGAATAAGGAGGGAAACCAGCTTGGAGAATAAAAAGAAAAATACGATTGTAAGACTGTTGAAAACCATGCTGGGTTTTTACCCGGTTATGCTGCCGGCAACGATTGCCTGCATAGTATTTAATGCAGTGGTAAGTTCTATACCCTCTGTCTTTATGCAGAATATTATCGCTGTTATTGAGAAGAACTGGCAGAAAGGAGACTGGGGCGCAGTGGGCGGCCAGATCCTGAGACTGGTTTCTATACTGGCAGTTTTTTATATTCTCTCTCTGGCAGCAGGCTTTACTTTTAATCAGCTGATGGCGATTATGACCCAGGGAACGCTGAAAAAAATGCGGGAAAAGATGTTTGGAAAAATGCAGCGCCTTCCCGTTAAATATTTTGATACCAATGATCACGGGGATATTATGAGTTATTATACCAATGATATCGACACGCTCCGCCAGATGATCTCCCAGAGCTTTCCCCACCTTCTTATATCCGGCGTAACGGTGCTTACCATCTTCGGGATCATGGTGTATTATTGTCTCTGGCTGACCCTAGTAGTGGTCCTTGGGGTAGCGGTAATGACTGTACTCATCAAGAAGGTAGGGGGCGGTTCGGCGAAATTTTTCATTAAGCAGCAGAATGCCCTGGGAAAAGTGGAAGGCTTTGTAGAAGAAATGATGTACGGACAGAAAGTCATCAAAGTTTTCTGCCACGAAGAAGAAAGTGAAGCAGACTTTGACCGTTATAATGATGTCCTTTTTGAAGAATCCAGAAAGGCAAACCAGTATGCTAATATACTGGGCCCTATTTTGAATAATATCGGAAATATCCTTTATGTATTGGTAGCTATTACAGGAGGGCTTCTTCTTACTCTGAACGTCCAAAATGTGAGTATATCCGGTATTCCCATTGGAATCAGTATTGTAGTGCCCTTCCTGAACATGACGAAACAATTTGCAGGAAATATCGGCCAGGTATCCCATCAGGTGAATGCGGTAGTTATGGGAATCGCCGGCACAGAAAGGATCTTCAGCCTGCTGGATCAGGAGTCAGAACAGGATCAGGGGTATGTGACTTTGGTCAATGTCCGGGAAAAATCCTGCAAGAGTCAGGCGGGGGCAGATGATCAGCAATCCGGAGAGGGAGAAGTGCTATTTGAGGAATCCAAGGAGCGGACCGGACTGTGGGCCTGGAAACATCCCCATCGGGAAGCCGGCACAGTAACTTATACCAAACTGGAGGGGGACGTGAGGCTGCATAAGGTAGACTTTGGATATGAACCTGGAAAGACCGTACTTCATGATATTTCTCTCTATGCGAAACCGGGGCAGAAGGTAGCTTTTGTAGGAGCCACCGGCGCAGGCAAAACGACTATCACAAACCTGCTCAACCGTTTTTACGATATCGCTGACGGCAAGATCCGCTATGACGGGATTAACATTAACAAGATCAGGAAAAGCGATCTCCGCCGTTCCCTGGGGATTGTACTTCAGGATACCAATCTGTTCACCGGTTCGGTGATGGAGAATATCCGGTATGGAAAACTGGACGCTGCAGATGAAGAGTGCATTGCCGCAGCAAAGCTGGCGGGAGCGGATGATTTTATCACCAGGCTTCCGGAAGGCTATGATACCCTTCTCACAGAAAATGGCGCAAACCTGTCCCAGGGACAGCGGCAGCTTCTGTCCATTGCCAGAGCGGCTGTGGCAGACCCGCCGGTCATGATCCTGGATGAGGCTACTTCTTCTATTGATACCCGTACAGAGGCTATCGTACAGCGGGGAATGGACGCCCTGATGAAGGGAAGGACTGTTTTTGTTATTGCTCACCGTCTGTCCACGGTGAAAAATTCCGATGTGATCATTGTACTGGATCACGGGCGGATCATCGAGAAAGGAAATCACCAGGAGCTGCTGGAAAAGAAAGGACAGTATTATCAGTTGTATACGGGAGCTTTTGAACTGGAGTAAAACGCTATGCCCGGTCCCCGAGAGCTCCGTAAATAATGGATTTATATGGAGCCAGTTTATCCCAGATCCACCGGTTGCTGTCAACTTCCGTTTCCCCGCAGCGGAAACGTTGCCTTTTTCCCGGAGATAGTCCTTTAGATTTTGATCACAGACAATCTGCACCAGTTGAGGCTGATAATGAATCGAAATTTCATGAAATAAATTTTTTCTGATGGTGTCATAGAGTATTCTCCTTTGTAATAGAATAAAGGTATTTTATCTCAGAACTTCAGGAAAGGCAAAGATAAAGCGGAGTATGATGGATACAATGGAAAAGTAAAAATTAGGACTTGCCCGGAAGAATCCTTTGTGCTATCATAAAAAAAGCAAATGTAAGGGAGGTGGCTTGATGTCGGCTATTCGCTAATGGTAAGGACAATAAATCGGTTCTCATCTATATGATTACGATGGGTTTTTTTGTTGTACCTATTTGCGGATAGATTCATCAGGCTGGCTTTGAGCTTTCAGGCAGTTTTTTTGTGATACAGAAAATTTACAGGTTCATTTGGAATTAAGTTTAAGGCCCTTGGGGCAGTTTCCAAATAGATCTGCTTGTATGCTTGTTTGGATTGCTGCCTCCAGGAATAAGGAAACGCAGGATAGGTATGTGCGGATAACTCAGAGTAAAAGGGTTATCCGTTTTCTTTTGTGCAAAAAATTTCGGATCTGTTCTTATCAATAACTTTAATTGACACATGAAATGTAATTTTGATTTATGAGGATAAGTTCTATGAAAGAAAACAGGAAAAGATATCAATGCCCGAACTGCGGCTGGACTTCTTTTGAAGAACCGGAGAAAGAACATCTGGAACATTGTCCTAACTGTCTGTCAGGTATCCATGAGACAGACAGGGAGGGAAATCCATGCGGGGGCATACTGGAGCCAGTCAGCGTCTGGATCAGAGAAGATGATCAATGGGAAATTATTTCAAGATGCAGTTTCTGTGGAGAAATGATATCTGCCAGAATGAACGAGAGAGATAATCTGATCAAAGTACTGTCTATTGCCTCAAAGCCTTTATCTTCCCCGCCTTTCCCGGTGGAACGGATGGAAGAACTGACAAGGATGATGGGCGGTCATGGAGAGATAGGAGGAAAATTCCATGAACAGAGAAAATAAGAAGCGAAAATATGACAAGAAATATTATAAGACACATCCCTGTACAGATTCTTTTATCTGCAAAGTATGCGGCTGGCCGGTAGTGTCAGCAGGTGCCGGCAGCAACCACAGGAATCACTGCCCTAACTGCCTTTACAGCATTCACCTGGATAATGAGCCTGGTGACCGGGAGTCACGGTGTCATGGACGGATGGAGCCTATCGGGGTATGGGTCAGGAAAAACGGGGAATGGGCCATCATCCACAGATGCATAAAGTGCGGTAAGATCGGTTCAAACCGTGTGGCGGCTGACGACAACCCTATGAAGCTTATAGCACTGGCCATGCGCCCCTTCGGAAGTTTCGGGATTTCCAGAGCGGATGTCCGGGAAATGACTGCTACTATGGAATAAATGTTTCAGGCCCTTTTCCAGGCAGGAACCGAGGGGAAGGGCCTGAAGATAAAAAAAGATAAAAGCACAGGACAGACCAGGAAAGATGTGATAGGATATAGAAAAAGGTATGGGAGCATATGGTATGGATACAAATATATTTTTATTTTTTGAAAAACATCAGGGGGCCCTTCCTCTGTATGAAAAGCTGGAAGAAGCGATCCAAAGAGAAATTGACAATGTAACGGTGAAAGTCCAGAAAACCCAGATCACCTTTTATAAGAAACGTCTTTTTGCCTGTGTATCTTTTGCCAGGGTGCGGAAAGCGGCTCAGCTTCCGGACCCTTATATGGTTGTGACCTTTGGTCTGGAGCATAGGGAAGAATCTCCCAGGATCGATATTGCCACAGAGCCTTATCCAAACCGGTGGACTCATCATGTCGTGATTCATGAAAAAGGGGAAGTTGATGAAGAACTGATGGGCTGGATAAAAGAGGCAGCGGTTTTTGCGGAGACCAAGAAGAGATAGAAAGCCCGGGAACAGATAGGGAAAAACTCTTGACACAGAAGTGTGACAGGATATATACTTTAATAGTAAAATATTTATAATTAAAATAAATTAGAGGAAACCATGAATTATTCACTTGATACTCTGTTATATGGGATGCAATTCCGTAGACTGATGGAAAAGGAGATGGCTCCTATTGAAACAACCTATGGACTGCAGAAAATCGATATGCAGATTTTGATCTATCTGAAACATGCAAAGGAACTGAATACGTCTAAAGATATCATGAAGATGAATATGTTTACAAGAGGACATATTTCCCAGTCTCTGAGCCGGCTCCAGAAAAAAGGATACGTAAGAATGGAGCAGGATCTGGAGGACAGAAGATGTACCCATAATTATCTGACAGAGGACGCTCAGATTATCATTGTAAAGCTTGAAGAAATTTACCGAAAGATCAGGAATATCGTATTTGACGGAGTGACGGAAGAGGAAAAAAAGACACTGGCTGCGGTAGCACAGAAAATGAACCATAATATCAGTAAATTTTTGTAAGAAAAAGAAAGGGATGTTTTACCGACACCCCTATCTTTTTTAAGTAAATAGTTTAAAAATAAAATATTTATAAATAACTGAAAGGAGATAGGCAAATGGATCAGAATAAACTGAGTGTTTATGCACAGAGCAAACAGGAAACCTGTATTTCAAATGATAAAATCCCCAAAAATCTGTATGAAAAATACGGGGTAAACTGCGGGCTTCGCGATAAAAACGGAAAAGGGGTCCTGACAGGGCTTACGAGGATTTCTAAAATTGTCTCTTTTAAAGACCAGGATGGAAAGAAAGTTCCCTGTGACGGGGAATTATGGTACAGGGGCTATAATATTCACACATTGATTCGTTCAATTTCAAAAGAAGAGTATGGATTTGAAAAAATCGCATATCTTTTACTATTCGGAGAGTATCCGGACAGCCAGGAAACAGAGCGTTTTTCTGAAATTTTAGGAGAAGCCAGAGAACTGCCCCAGAACTTCACCAGAGATGTGATCATGAAGGCTCCTACAAAGGATATTATGAATACCATGACGAGAAGTATCCTGACCCTGGCCGCTTATGACAGCGGTATACAGGCGAATACCCTGGAAGACAATATCCGTCAGGCGGTTCAGTTGATCGCAGAATTCCCTCTGCTGGCGGTATACGGCTATCATGCCTATAACCATTATGACAATAACGGCAGTATGTATATCCACCGCCCGGATCCAAAACTGTCTACTGCCGAGAACTTCCTGCGGATTCTGCGCCCCGATGCTTCTTACACAGAACTGGAGGCTAAGGTGCTGGATGTTGCGCTGATCCTTCACATGGAACACGGAGGAGGAAACAATTCCACCTTTACTACAAGGGTAGTGACTTCCTCAGGCTCGGATATCTATTCTGCTGTGGCAGCTGCCATGTCTTCTCTGAAGGGGCCTAAGCATGGAGGAGCCAATATCAAAGTAATGGAGATGGTGGAGAATATCCGGGAAAATGTGTCAGACTGGAAGGATATGGACATGATAAAAAATTATCTGGGAAAGATCCTGGACAAGGAAGTCTTTGACAAAAAAGGTCTGATCTACGGTATGGGCCATGCAGTTTATTCTGTTTCAGATCCCCGGGAAAGAATACTGAAAGAGTATGTAGAAAAGCTTGCTGTGGAAAAAGACCGGGAAGAGGATATGAATCTGTATCAGGCCATCGAAAAACTGGCGCCGGAGATTATCGCAGAAAAACGGCATATTTATAAAGGGGTCAGCCCAAATGTAGATTTCTACAGTGGATTTGTCTATGACATGCTTGGAATCCCGCAGGAGCTTTATACGCCTTTATTTGCCGTGGCAAGGATCGTGGGCTGGAGCGCCCACAGGATCGAGGAACTCATTGATATGGACAAGATCATACGTCCGGCTTATATGAGTGTAATGGAAGAAAAAGAATAAGAAAGGTGGAAGGTCTTTGGACAAGTTCGTTATTTTTTATGATGACAGGAAAAACAGCTGCATAAATTGCGCAGAAAAATTCGGCCAGTATGAAAATGTAGAATGCAGGAAAATTTCGGATTATCAGGATCAGAGCCTGGTATATACCACCGGGGCCAGAGTGGGACTGATCTTTGAAAGTGAAAACGGGAAGCTGCCTTATGGAGTTTCTCACATCATATGGAAGATCGTTGCAGATAAAAACAGAAATCATATGATTTTGATCACCGGAGGAAGCCGGGAACTGAAAGCTGCCCGGGCTGCGGTAAGTGACCTGGATGAAAGAGGATATCATATATTAAATCTCTATACCAGATATGTCATGGAAAAAAACAAAATTACCCCAGAGGAAGCTGTAGAGTGGATCTTAAAAGATATTGAAACAGAAAAACCAAAACGCATGAAAGAGCGGGTAAAAGAAAAATATCAGGGCATGTCCAGGCGGGAGCTGAGGAAAGAGCTGCACAGAGAGCTAAAAGAATACAGAGAATATCAGAAAAAGCAGATCAAAATCCGTAAGCAGAAATTATCCTAGACGGAAGAGATTCCATTGCTATTATAGGAAAAGCAGGTTATAATGAGCAAGAACATGATACTATGAGGAGGATAAATTATGCTGGAAATCGGAACCAAGGCGCCGGCTTTTGAACTGCCGGACCAGAATGGCGATATACACAGGCTGGAGGAATATAAAGGGAAGAAGGTAATTCTTTACTTCTATCCAAAAGACAATACTGCCGGCTGCACAAAGCAGGCTTGCGGCTTCGGGGAACTTTATCCTCAGTTTTTAGAAAAAGGTGCGGTAGTGATCGGGGTAAGCAAGGACAGTGTAGCTTCCCATAAGAAATTTGAAGAAAAATATCATCTGCCCTTTACTTTATTGTCAGATCCGGATCTTACCTGCATCCAGGCCTATGATGTTTGGAAAGAGAAAAATATGTATGGAAAGAAGACCATGGGAGTGGTGCGCACCACCTATCTGATCGATGAAGAAGGCGTGATCCAGAAAGCTTTCGGAAAGGTAAAGGCGGCAGACAATCCGGCTCAGATGCTGAATGAGCTGTAAGAAGGATTTTGATCATCACAGCGCCGTTGGAAAGTTATGATGTTACAGATTATGGAAATAAAAGATTTCAACGCTCCTGAACTGGATGTTTATGCCAGGCTGACGGAGAACCAGCTTTTGAACCGTCATGAACCGGAAAAGGGGATTTTCATTGCAGAAAGTCCTAAAGTCATAGAGCGGGCTTTAAATGGAGGCTGCGTTCCACTTTCTTTTCTTGTGGAAAAACGGCATCTGGAAACCCAGGCCAGAGAAATTTTGGAGAGATGTTCTCAGATTCCTGTATATACAGCGGAATTTGACGTGCTGACCCAGCTTACCGGATTCAAACTTACCAGAGGTATGCTATGTGCGATGAGGCGGCCAAAACTTCCAAATCCAGAGGAAATATGCAGAGAAGCAAAGAGGATCGTTATATTGGAAAATGTAGTAAACCCTACAAATGTAGGGGCAATTTTCCGTTCTGCCGCAGCTCTGTATATGGATGCAGTGCTCCTGACCAGCGGATGCAGCAATCCTTTATACCGGAGAGCCGCCAGAGTCAGTATGGGAACAGTTTTTCAGGTTCCATGGACTTTTCTTGAGGGGGACTTTTCCTGGCCGGAACCGGGAATTTCCCTCCTTCGTAAAATGGGATTTAAGACAGCAGCTATGGCTCTCAGGGAAGACTCAGTGAGTATTGATGATCCGGCACTTATGAGGGAAGAAAAACTGGCAGTAGTTTTGGGAACAGAAGGTGATGGACTAATTTCCTCTACTATTGCAGACTGTGATTATACAGTAAAGATTCCCATGTCTCATAACGTGGACTCTTTAAATGTAGCAGCAGCAAGCGCTGTGGCATTTTGGCAGTTAGGGAGAAGGCCGGACTAGGAAAAGCTTCGTTTCTATGATGCTATGGAACACCAGGAAAAATGTCTGCAGCAGGCGGGGAAGGGCATGGCGCCTGGAACAATGCCTGTTGATATATAAGTATATAAGAAGAAAGGATGCGTATTATGGAACAGAGCGTAAGAGAGTATGTAAGTGAAAAAGTAAAAGAGCTGATGAGTGCTCCTTCCTGCTGTGCAGAGGCAAAGACGGCCTGTGAAAACTGGCTGAAGGCAGCAGGAACAGACCAGGAAGCGGAGCAGACGAAAAAACTGATTGCAGAGCTGGAAATGGACATTATGCCTGTAGATGGTCTGATTGCTTTTGCAGGATCAGAAGCAGGAGCTAAGGTGTTCGGAGCAGAGAAGGCAAAACAGATAGAGGCCCACGGAAAGGAAATTAAAGCGGCAGGAGCCAAATACTGCGACTGCCCTGCATGCGCGGCTGCAGAGGCAATTCTGGAAAAGAAAGACCAGATGCTATAAGTTTTTTTAGACAGAGAAACACCGTTGTTATACCCAGGCATACCCGGGATAACAGCGGTGTTTTTTAACTATTTATCTCCGTTAAATTCTTTGATGGCCTCAATCATGGCCGCAATATTTTCAATAGGAACGTTTGCCTGAATATTATGGATAGTATTGAAAATATATCCGCCATCTTTAGAAAATATGTCCAGACGTTCTAATACCTGTTCCCGAACATCCTCTGGTTTTCCGAAGGGAAGTACCTTTTGAGTGTCCACGCCCCCACCCCAGAAAAGAATGTCTTTTCCATAAGTTTCCTTCAGCCTTTTTGGCTCCATTCCTTCAGCAGAGCATTGAACTGGATTAATGGCATCAAATCCCCCTTCAATGAGATATGGCAGGATAGGAAAAATCCCTCCACAGCAATGTTTTAGGGTTTTCCAGGTAGTATTTTCATGGACCCAGTTATTTACCTTTTTATAATAAGGCATATAGAGTTCTTTAAAAATTTCCGGGTTAATTAAAGGCCCTTTCTGGGTACCGAAATCTGTACCACAGATATACATTATGTCAATATCACTGCCAAAAGAATCCCAATATTTTTTTAGATTCTCAATTACGATATCTGTACCCTGCTCAAAAATTTCTTTTACGTATTCCGGATAGAGAAGGGGTGCAGTATACCATTCCTCAATGCTTCGGATACCTTTTGGATTTTTTAAATTTGGACCGGGAATATTATTGGCATCTCCCAGACCAAAATAACCTGGTGCCACCTGTATGGCCCTTTGGTTATTCTTTACGCTATCCAGAACTTTTTTGTGATAGGAAATCTGAACATCGGAGACCAGCATATAATCCTCCACATTATCTGCTGGATCTGCATGGTCTTCATCAAATTCCGGGGAACGCGTGAGATTGTCAAAATAGTAGCCATTTGCAGTCATATGCCCAGAGGGAGGACAGGATGTATCTCCTTTAGGATATACGTAATAGCCTCCCTGACCATCGTCAGTCACAGAGGCATCAGCAGGAATCAGCACAGGAATTCCCTGATAAACCCATTCCTTCCAATCTGTATTCGTATGTCCATAAGTATCTCCATAATTGTAAAGCTGTTGTATATCACAGCCCAGACAGTCTGCAAGGTCAGGCTCTACATAGGCAGTCATGGTAGACATATCATTAATCTTTGGAGGACGATATTCCAGCCCATAGTAGTCCCTTAGACTGTTTAATACAGAAGCGTTGATCATGGAACAGCTCATGCCCCCAAAATCTACAGGTACTTTGTCTGGCTCTTTGTGGGCGAAGGCTGCCAGAACTCTTTCTTTTGATGTCATAAACATACTCCTTTCTACGGTATATTATAATAATTTTGTGCTTTAATTTTAAACTTTGATTTTTTCTGATATAATGTATAATATAACAAAAAAACCAGTCTGGCACTGTTGAAATTTGCCTGTTAATATACATTTTGTGCTATGTTAGAACTACCCATGGAGGAAGGATATGGAATTGGAAGAAATAGAGAAAAAAGTTGTCATACCCAATGAACAGGGAATTTTGAGCAAAAAGGGGCTTTATTTTTACGCACCTTCAGATTTTGCACGGAGATATCTGTTCTCCGTATTGTGGGGAGGCGAATACACGTGCGCTCCACCTTATCAGATACAAAGGGAAGGGCTAAAACTTTTTCTGGCTTTTCGTATTCTTTCAGGCAGACTTTATTTCCAATATGAAGAGCAGATTTTTATAGCCCAAGAAGGAGATATTGTCCTTCTCGATTGTATGAAATATCATTGCTACTATGCGAAAGAACAAGTTTCCTTTCAATTTTTTCATTTTACCGGCAACTGTTCCCAGGAATATCTAGAATTGCTTTATGAGAGAACAGGCCCCCTTTTTGGCCATAAATCTGGTACGGGTGTTGTGTTTGCCGAAATTCTGGAAGAATTGTCTAAAACTCAGCCGGAAGAGCACAGACTTTCTTATCTGCTCCATAATCTTCTTGGAATCCTGGCTGAGAACGAACCGGTTTCTATGGACCCTGCTGTCATTCAAGCGGTCAGTTACATGCAGGAACATTATAAGGATGGGATAACCGTGGAAAATATTGCAGATAATGTATCTTTAAGTAAGTATCATTTTTCAAGAATCTTCCGAAAGCAGACAGGACAGTCTCCTCATCAATATCTTACAGCTCTCAGGATTAGGAAAGCTACGGAACTGATCATGGAAACCCGGCTGTCCATAGAAGATATCGGCGCCAGATGCGGTTATTCAGGAGCCTCTCATTTTATACGGGCTTTTAAAAAGGAAATGGACTTTACACCTGCTTCTTACAGAAAATATTTTGACTCTTCCGGCTTTCGAAAAATGTAAAGTATTCCAGATGATTTTAACAATCTTAAATATTCACTCAGCTCGTTGCTTTGTGATATAATGTCGCCAGGCAAAGTAATAACGGAAGGGAGGAAGACCCATGGAAGCTCATAAAATTTTTTCCATGAGTTTTGCGAAAGTTTATCCTCTGTATATTCAAAAGGCAGAGAGAAAGAATCGGACTAAAGAAGAAGTGGATGAGATTGTTTCCTGGCTTACCGGGTATAGCCGGGAAGAGCTGGAAGGCCAGATCAAGAAAAATGTGGACTTGAAGACGTTCTTTGAAGAGGCGCCCTGTATAAATCCCAATGCAGCTTTGATAAAAGGAGTGGTATGCGGTGTGCGGGTAGAAGAGATAGAGGACCCGCTTATGCAGAAAATACGATATCTGGATAAACTGGTGGATGAACTGGCAAAAGGAAAGAGCATGGAAAAAATATTGAGGAAATAAAAAAGGATGCGTAAAAGTCCCAGGTGACTTTGTTGCGGTAACTATGCAGGAGAGATGAAGAATATAAGCAATAAAAAAGTATTATTAATAATAAATAAAAGTATCTTACATTTCTGTCCATAATCTGGTAAACTAATATACTATGGATTAAATTATATGATGCCAAAAACAAAAGGCGGTATCATAGGGGCAAATTACTTTTGAACCCTTACCTCATTATATGTAACAAAAGATATAGGGAGTGTTAGTAATGATTCCAGAAAAAGAAAACAGGCAGCCGGAGCTTCTTGTGGGGATTGATGTAGGCTCTACCACTACGAAGCTGGTTGCAGCAGATAAGGACAGCAAAGAAATACTATATTCCAGTTATAAGAGACATAATTCCAGTCAGGTGCAGAGCGTTCAGGCTGCTTTGGGACGTCTGAAAGAACAGTTTCATGACAGACCGGTACGTGTGGCTATGACCGGGTCAGGGGCAAAGCCTGTGGCAGAGGCTCTGAATGTTCCTTTTATCCAGGAAGTTGTAGCCAACTCTGTGGTTTTGTGCGAGAAATATCCAAATGTCAGAACTGCCATAGAGCTTGGCGGACAGGATGCGAAAATTATTTTTTTCCGAAGAAACCAGGAAGACGGGAATCTTGCGGTTTCTGATATGCGTATGAACGGAAGCTGTGCAGGAGGTACCGGCGCTTTTATTGACGAGGTAGCATCGATTGTTAAGGTTCCTGTGGAGCAGTTTAATGCCCTGGCTCAAAAGGGCTCCTGCGTTTATGATATTTCCGGAAGATGCGGCGTATATGCCAAGACGGATATTCAGCCGCTGCTTAACCAGGGAATCGCAAAATCTGACCTGGCTCTTTCTGCTTTCCATGCCATTGCAAAACAGACAATCGGAGGACTGGCCCAGGGGCTGGATATTGAGAAACCAGTAGCCTTTGAAGGCGGTCCTATGACTTTTAATCCTGTGCTTATCCAGGTTTTTGCCCAGAGGCTGAACCTGACCCGGGACGAGATCATCCGACCTGAAAGACCGGAGATCATTATTGCTTACGGTGCAGCTCTTTCCTTGAACACCATGTTTCAGGATCGAAAAGAAATTTACAGAATTGAAGAACTGGAAGACAGGCTGGGAGAGATCAAACACAGAAAAGAGCTTTCAGTGGGTAAGAAAGGAAGGCCTTTTTTTGTTGAAAAAAAAGAGTACAGGGAATTTATAGAGCGCCATAAGCTTCCGGCCATAGCAACACCTGAACTTCAGGAAGGGGAGACTCTTCATGTCTATCTGGGAATTGATTCCGGAAGCACTACCACAAAATTTGTGCTTATGGATGAAGAGGAAAATATCCTGGATTCCTTTTATGCGCCTAACGAGGGTGACCCACTCCTGGTAGCCAAAGACGCGCTGATTTCCATGAGAGAAAAGTATAAAGAAAAAGGAGTACAACTGGATATTATCGCCGCCGGCACTACTGGATATGGAGAACAGCTTTTTTCAAAAGCCTTTGAGACAGAATGCCATGTGGTAGAAACGGTAGCTCACGCCCGGGCAGCCAGAAAGTATGTAGAGAACGCTACATTTATACTGGATATTGGCGGACAGGATATGAAGGCCATCTGGCTGGATAATGGAATTATCACCAACATTGTGCTCAACGAAGCATGCTCCTCGGGATGCGGTTCTTTTCTGGAGAATTTTGCAGCATCGCTGCATATTCCGGTGGGGAAAATCGCTGAAGCCGCATTTGCATCGGAGAATCCTGCAGAATTGGGCAGCCGGTGTACGGTGTTTATGAACAGCAGCATCATCACCGAACAGCGAAATGGCAGACTGCCTGGAGACATTATGGCAGGTCTTTGCCGTTCTATTATAGAAAATGTATTTACGAAGGTGATCCGTGTTTCTAACCTGGACAGTCTGGGGAACAAGATCGTTGTTCAGGGAGGAACTTTTCAGAATGATGCAGTGCTGAGGGCCATGGAACAGTATCTGGGGCGGAATGTGGTAAGAGCCCCATATCCGGGAATCATGGGAGCTATCGGGGCAGCATTGATTACAAAGGAAAGATTTCATGAACAGGGGGAGAAGAAAACGTTTATCGGCCTTGAAGCAATGGATGACTTTTCTTATACCCAGGAATCTAATTCTCCCTGTCCCTTCTGTACCAACCATTGTAAAAGAACCATTGTCCGTTTTTCTAATGGAAACTCCTGGATCACCAATAACCGCTGTGAGAGAGGAGAGGTTCTGGGAGACCCTAAGGACAAAGAGGTTCAGGCGAAAATCAGGGAGAAAAAGCAGGCGCTGAAAGAGGTGCCAAATCTTTTTAAACTCCGGGAAGAGCTTCTTATGAAAAAATATCCTTACCCGGAACCTGAAACAAACAGAGAGATTACCATTGGAATTCCAAGAGTCCTTTCTTTCTGGGAGACTATGCCGTTCTGGGGAACTTTTTGGAAAGCCCTGGGATTCAAAGTCAAAGTATCTCCTGCCAGTACAAGGAAGATATATGAAGAAGGGCTGTCTGCGGTGACTTCAGATACGGTATGCTTTCCGGCCAAACTTGTCCACGGACATATCCGCAGTCTGGCTAAAAGCGGAGTAGACAGGATTTTTATGCCCTCCATTACAACGGTAGAATCAGAGAATACAGAGGACACCAGCCAGTCTATGTGTGCAGTGGTAAAGGGGTATCCTATTGTTGTCAGAAATTCAGATAACCCTGAAAAACGTTGGAATATACCTTTTGATGCGCCATTATTCCACTGGTATACTTATGGTGATCGGGAAAGACAGCTGACAAAGTATATGGAGGAGACTTTCCAGATATCACCGGAACAGACGCGAAAGGCCATAGAGGCAGGAGATGAAGCTCAGACATCTTTCCGTCAGGAACTTCTGCATGCAGGAGAAGAAGTGTGCCGGATGGTTCAGGAAAAAGGAACCTATGCGGTAGTTCTGGCTTCCAGACCTTATCAGAATGACGCGTTGGTAAATCATGACTTGCCGGATATGTTTACGAAAATGGGAATCCCTGTGCTCACCGCAGATTCTCTCCCAGGAGCAGACCATGGAGAATTAAAGAAAAGCCGGCTGGATGTTGTAAATAATTTTCATGCCAGAATGCTTTCCTCTGCTATTTTGACAGCAGAAAAAGACTATCTGGAATATGTGCAGATCGTAAGCTTTGGCTGCGGCCATGATGCCTATCTTTCTGATGAGATCATCCGTCTGATGAAAGATATTTCGGGAAAAACGCCGCTGATCCTGAAGCTGGATGAGAGCGATATACAGGGACCTCTCCGTATCCGTATCCGTTCTTTCACAGAGACGGTGGCTATGCAGAGGAACAGAAGAAAGAAGCTGACAGTTCATGAACTGCCGGATCCTTATCCTGTAAAATATACGAAAACGTCCAGAAAAGAAAAAATAGCGCTGATTCCAAATACCTCTCATGCCTTCAGCAGGGTGATGGCTGCAGCTTTTGCCGGACAGGGAATCCGCACAGAACCTCTGGAGCTGGGAAGAGAAGAGGCAATCCGTCTGGGAAAACAATATGTACATAATGATATCTGTTTCCCTGCCCAGATTGTTATCGGAGAAGCATTAGCTGCATTGAAAAGCGGAAAGTATGATGACAAAGAAGTGGCTATCGCTATGGCGAAATATGTGGGAGACTGCCGCCTTACCCATTACAGCGCTCTTTTAAGGAAAGCTCTGGATGATGCGGGATATTCCCATGTACCGATACTGACCAATGATGACAAAGATTCTCATAACCTTCATCCCGGATTCCGAATGAATCTCCTCACTTCTGTCAGGATTGCATTCGCCATGCCTATGATTGATGTCCTTGAGGAGCTTCTGCGGAAGATACGGCCTTATGAGAAAGTTCCGGGAAGTGCAGATAAGGCTTTTGAAAAAGCTTTGGACCAGGTAATAGATGGTCTGGAAAAACATGGGATAATGGGAGCCAGACATGGCTTTGAGAAAGCTATAGACATTATGAATCAGGTAGAATATGACCGGTCTCATCCTAAACCCAGAGTACTGATCGTAGGTGAATATCTGCTGAATTTCCATCCGGGGGCAAACCATGATATTGAAGCTTATCTGGAAAAGAACGGATTCGAGATTATTGAGGCCAGAATGACAGATGTTATCAGAAAGACTTATTTCTATCAGGATGCCCAGATCCGGGAATATCATCTGGATAAACCAGTTCCTCAGAAAGTATGGCTGCGGACAGCAGATGTGGCTTTTAACCTGGCCCATGATGTGACAGATAAGATTGCCAGGAAGAGTCCTCTTTACACGCCGGCCTGCCGTATGCAGGATCTGGTAAAGGACAGCGATCCTATTATCCACCATACTTTTGATGCAGGAGAGGGAGTCCTGATTCCAGGAGAAATCCTTCACCATGCTAAAAATGGATGCAGGGCCTTTATAATCCTTCAGCCATTTGGCTGCCTGCCGAATCATGTGGTAGGCCGGGGAATTATAAAGAAATTAAAGGAACTGTATCCAGATGCCAGCATACTGCCTTTGGATTATGATCCAGATGTGAGTTTTGCAAATATTGAGAATCGTCTGCAGATGTTGATCATGAGTTTTCGAAATAAACAGGAGGACAGCTGATATGAAGATACTGACTTTTGGAGAAATTATGCTGCGGCTGAAGACCCCGGAGAACTTAAGGATTCTTCAGGCTCAGGATTTTGAGGCCAGCTATGGAGGAGCGGAGGCGAACGTAGCCGTGTCTCTTGCCATGATGGAAGATCCTGTAGATTTTGTGACAAAATTGCCGGATAATCCAGTAGGACTGGCCGCCCATAATGAGATCCGCCGCTTTGGAGTGGATACTTCAAAAATCCTGAAAGGCGGAGAGCGTCTTGGAATCTATTATTTTGAGAAAGGCACCAATATCCGACCTACCAATGTAGTCTATGACCGGGCATACAGTTCCTTTGCCCAGGCTGGTACGGAAGAGTTTCACTGGGAAGAGCTTTTAAAGGATGTGGATATTTTTTATTTTTCCGGAGTTACGCCTGCGGTAAGTGAGAATATTGAAAAGGCGGTGCTGGAGGCTGTAAAATACTGTAAGGCCCATTCTATTGAAGTGGTCTGCGATCTGAATTACCGGGGAAAAATGTGGAGTACCCAGAAGGCTCAGAAGGTTATGAAGGAATTGATGAATTATGTGACGCTGTGTATTGCTAACGATGAAGACTTTGAGTCTGCTTTGGGTATTCATGCCTTTGATGGGGACATGGCCCACGGGATTGACCAAATCCATACTTATAAGCAGGGAATGGAGGAAATCCTTCGCCAGTATCCCAACTGCAGGGCAGTGGCCAGCGTTCTCCGGAATATGAGGACTGTGGAAGACGGAGACTGGATGGGAATTTATTTGAAAGACGGGAAATTCTATGAAAGCCCGGTTCACAGGGTTCACAGCCTGGAAGCTGTGGGAGCCGGAGATGCCTTTGCAGGAGGTCTGCTCCACAGTCTGGCCCGTGGCTTTTCTCCACAGAAAACCATAGATTTTTCTATTACAGCCAGTGTATTGAAATTGATGATCCAGCACGATTTTAATGTGGTGAATGAGGCAGATATCCTGAAGATCATGAAATCCGGGGATACAAACCTGCAAAGATAAGAAAGATTATAACAGGGGACTGGATAAACCAGGAAACAGGTTTATTGACAGGCCCCTTTCCTTTATATTAAAATAATAGAAAAGTCAAAAAGATAGGAGAGAATACATATGGTACATCATATTGTAATGTGGAAATTTAAACCAGAAGTTGAGGAGAGCAAAAAACCAGAATTAAAGAAAGCAATGGCAGAAAATCTGAAAAGCCTGGTAGGCAAGGTGCCAGGGCTTCTTACTGTAGACTTTGTTTCAGAGCCTCTTCCTTCTGCTACCCATGATATGGCATTGGTAACGACTCTGGAAAAAGCAGAGGACATTAAGGTATACGGTTCTCATCCTGAACATGTAAAGGTGGCAGATACCTATGTACGGCCTTATACTACTGAGAGAGCATGTCTGGATTATGAAGACTAAGATTTCCGGAAGGGAGACATCATGGATAAAGTCATTTTAGGAAAAACAGGGATTGAAGTAAACAAAAACGGCTTTGGAGCGCTGCCAATCCAGCGGATCACCAAGGCAGAAGCAGTTTATATCCTGCAGAAAGCATTCTATAACGGAATCAATTATTTTGATACGGCAAGAGCTTATACAGACAGCGAGGAAAAGATAGGAGCTGCATTTTCCTATATAAGGGATAAACTGATCATCAGCACCAAGACTGCCGCTAAAACCGGAGAGGGATTAAAGAAGGATTTGGAGGAAAGTCTTCGGATGCTCCAGACAGATTATATTGACATCTATCAGTTTCACAATCCGGATTTCTGTCCCAGACCTGGAGATGGTACAGGACTTTACGAAGCAGCCCTGGAGGCAAAGCGTCAGGGAAAGATCAGACATATCGGTATTACCAACCATCGGATTCCCCTGGCAAAAGAAGCGATAGAGTCAGGACTTTATGAAACTCTTCAGTTTCCATTTTCTTATCTGGCTGCAGAAACTGATTTGGAACTGGTTGACGCTTGTAAAAAAGCAGATATGGGATTCATCGCTATGAAGGCCTTGTCAGGAGGACTGATCCAGAATTCCGCCTGCGCATACGCTTTTATGGCACAGGCCCAGTTTGACCATGTGGCTCCTATCTGGGGAATACAAAGAGAAAGCGAGCTGGATGAATTCTTATCTTACCAGGTCTGTCCGCCAAGCCTAACAGGGGAGCTGAAAGAAGTAATGGAAAAAGACAGAAAGGAACTTTCAGGAGACTTCTGCAGAGGCTGCGGATATTGTATGCCCTGTCCTGCGGGGATTGAGATCAACAACTGTGCCAGAATGGGACTGCTGCTGAGAAGATCTCCTCAGGCTTCCTGGCTGTCTGCAGAATGGCAGGAAAAAATGAAAAAAATAGAGGAATGCAAGCACTGCGGTCAATGCATGAAGAAATGCCCTTATAGTCTGAATACACCGGAACTGCTGGCGAAAAACTACGAGGACTATAAAACATTTTTAGATTAAAGACAGATAGTGGGTTTACAGGTACATAAGTGAGGGGATGCCTCGCTGTGAGCATAAGAAAAGTTCTCCCAGGACAGACAGGGAGAACTTTTTTTGCCATAACAGGGCAAAGGAATAACATGAGGTTGGAAATCTTACGAAAATAGGATATAATAAACAGATACGCAGAGGCGTTTGGGCCCTTGTACACGAGGGTATGGTTTCATTTGTAATAGATTTGACGGCAACAGAAGGTGAATACATGAGTGAAGGAAAAAGATATTTAGATAAAGTAACCGGACAACTGAAGGAGAGGATTGGAGAAGTGAGAGAATCCATTCTCCAGGGACAGAAAGATATTGAGGGGATGCATGAGTATTACTGGGAAAACTATACAGAGATGGACCAGTACGGCTATGAGGATTTCGATAACCAGCAGGCACTTCTCCATCAGGTCAATGCAAACCAGGAGCAGCAGGCTTATCTTCACAGGCTGGAGAAAATGCTGGATTCTCCTTTTTTCGGAAGAGTAGATTTTCGCTATGAGGGGGAGGAGGAGTCAGAAAAGTTTTATATAGGAATCGGAAATTTTTCTCAGAAAGCAGGACACATGCCCCTGATTTATGACTGGCGGGCGCCGGTAAGCGGTTTGTTTTATGATTTTGACAAGGGACCTGCTTCCTATGAGGCCCCTCTCGGTCTTATGGAAGGGGAGATTACCTCTAAATGGCAGTATAAGATCCGGGGTGGCCGGATGATTTACGAATTTCAAAGTGATATGAAGATTGATGACGAGATCCTGAAGGCAGAATTGGGCGGCAATGGAGATGTGCAGCTGAAAAACATTGTCCGGACCATTCAGAAAGAGCAAAATGCCATTATCCGGAATACGAAAGACCGGATAATGGTGATCCAGGGAGCAGCAGGATCCGGGAAAACTTCTATTGCGCTTCATCGGATCGCATATCTGCTGTACCATGATCGGAAAAATCTGAAATCGTCGGATATTTTGATCCTGTCTCCAAACAGTGTGTTTTCAGACTATATTTCCCATATCCTTCCGGAACTGGGAGAAGAAAATATCCAGGAAATGAGTTTTGATCTTTTTGCTTACCGTGAACTGCGGGATGCGATCAGAGACTGTCATGACCGGTATGATCAGATAGAGCTGGAATTACAGGGACTGACGAAGGAAGAGAAAAGAAGGCTGGAAGAAAAACAGTCAGAGACTTTTGTGTCTCAGGCGGAGGGATTTCTTGCATTACTGGAAGACGAGCTGATGGCCTTTAAAGAAGTGGAGTTCAGAGGATTAAAACTTACGGAAAATGAACTGATTCATCTGTTTTACTTTAAGTTTCAGGATATTCCTCTTTTGTCCAGGATGGATGCAGTTATGGAATATTTTATAGACGAATATGAAACTTTTCATGACTGTACTCTTTCAGAAGAAGATCTGGATACTATCGCCAAAAAATTTCAGAAACTTTATGTGACCAGGGACTTATATAAGATCTATAATAAATTTCTGGAAGAAAACGGCTATCCCATGCTTCCTGATGTCCCCCAGGAAAAGCGGGTGCTGGCCTACGAGGATGTATATCCTCTTTTGTATCTGAAGTACAAACTCTGCAGGGTCCGGGATCATAGAAATATCAAACATCTGGTCATAGATGAGATGCAGGATTATTCCTATCTCCAGTATCTGATCCTACGGCAGATGTTTAACTGCAGAATGACCATATTGGGAGACCGGGCCCAGACCATGGAGGAACGGAACCACGATGTTCTGGAATTTCTGCCGGGGATTTTCGGAAAGGATATGCAGAAGATCATCCTGAACAAAAGCTACCGGAATACAGTGGAGATTGCTGAATATGCCAATAGGACTGCAGGTATTCGGGATATGGAGATCTTTCAGCGCCACGGGAAAGAAGTGGAGGAGAAAAAACTGGATGGAAAAGAGGAGGCTGTGGAGGAAATTTTCAAAAATCTGGCCCTGGGTTCCAAGGGCTATGAGACAGCCGCTCTGCTGACAATGAGCGAGGAAGAAGCCCTGGAGGTTTATAAGGATCTGAGGGAAAAAGAAATCCCGGCCTTTTATGTGGACAGAAACAGTTCTTCTTTTAAAAAAGGATTGACCGTTACCACCTTTTATCTGGCAAAAGGCCTGGAGTTCGATCAGGTATTTGTGCTGGCCAGAAAGAAGAAGACGCCTCTGCTGATCCAGGCAGAGTATATCTGTGCCACCCGGGCACTTCATGAATTGTATGTTTACGAATGTTTATAAAATCATAAATTTGGGCAATCCTATCCGTAAGGAGAATGTATCTTTTCAAAAGTTATTTACTGTTGACTAACTGTGAAGGGACATTTTAGAATATAGGAAAGATAACAGCCTTGACAACGGAGGGAGGTATTCTTATGCAGGCATTGTCGCAGACAAAGCGTGGTGAAAGCTACACCATTAAATGGATATTCGGAATACCTGAGGTGCTGGAATTTATGAAGCGTTACCAGATTCAGGAGGGCAGTCAGGTTCAGGTGATCCAGAATCATAAGGACTGCGTGATCATTGGCGCCCGGGATAAGAGACTGGCAATTGGTAAAGAAATCGCAGACCGGATAAAGGTATGAGGATTCAGCCCATTATGAAATGCAGCGTTCAAAGAAGAACAAAAAGACTTCTTTGGACGCTGCATTTTTGCTAGGAATTTTGCCGGGGGTGTTATATAATGATACCAAAGTGGAAGAACAAATATTTTTGCGGACAGGAAATGACGTCTGTATAGCTGGAAGGGAGCAGAGGATATGAATACGATTGAATTATTAGATAAACTGCAGAGACAGGCTATGAGCGATGAAAAACTTAGAAAGGAGCTTCTGGAGACCAGAAAGGCAGAGAATCCACTGGGAGCTTTTTGCAGGAAATGCCGGGAATTAGGCTATGAGATCTATGAGATGGAACTGGTCACTGCAGGAGAAGAATTTTATGCGGAGATGAAGAGAAGTACCAATGGCGGAGGAGAGAATTCTCCGAAACTGGACGGGGAAGACGATTTTTATGAGATGTTCTTAGCAAGCATGGAGGAGGAAGAGGAGTATGAGCAGGGTAAAAAGAAGTGAAAAACTGAACTCTCTGTTTTCGGAGGACTATCGGGTGATCGATTTTCTTCCCTACCATGTGGCAGAACATGGCAACAGTATTTTTGAAGAGGTGGAAAGTTATTTCCTTCAGGATAAACAGCTTCAGGAATTCTGCGATAAAGCTATTGCCATTATTTTAAAGGTTATCTGTTATTATCCCTTTGAAGTATATGTAGAGGAGTATCCCCCTTTAAAACCGAAAAGAAACGGCTGGCTGAAAGAGAAACGATGCGATCTTCTGGTGAAGATCTTAAAAAGAGTCATTATGAAGAAAAAGGGGCAGGTAGATATTCTTCTGGGAAAAGAAAATTCCATCATCAGCATTACAGGAGGAGTCCTCAGCATTGCAGTATACAATGAGAGCGAATCCCTGAAAGATCTGCTGGATAAAGTGGTGGAGACAGAAGGTCTGTATTATTGGAAATACAGGGTATGAATTTTTGAGGGTTAAGCCCGGTTTATTCTATCCGAGAGAGGAAAAGGAATATGTTCTTTAAGAAAAAAGAAAAGCGGCTGTCCTTTGACCGGAACAGACAGATTCCGGTAATACGTTCCAGTATCTGTACGGGAGAAAAGACTGCCGGATTTAAAGATCAGGAAACAGGAAAATTCCAGGATATCTGCTGCATCCGCAGCGACAAAGATCTGGAAGAATTTATGAAGACTTACGGAATCTCCAGGGAGGAGATCAGGACAGAATATTAAGACAGAGGAGAATACATATATGTTGAGAGAGATCGATCTGGCGGAAGTTTCCGACGGAAAGCTGTACACATCCAGAGATATGGTAAAAGCCGGCTGCGACGATTGCCGTGGATGCTGTGACTGCTGCAAAGAAATGGGGAAATCGGTGGTTCTGGACCCCTATGATGTATTCCGCCTGGAAGCGGGACTGGGCCAGAGTTTTCAGGAGCTTCTGACCTATGCCCTGGAGTTAAACGTGGTGGACGGGATCATACTTCCCAATCTGAAAATGGCCGGCGAGGCAGAACGGTGCAGTTTTCTTGATCCGGAAGGAAGATGCAGCATTCATCCCCATCGACCTGGATTCTGCCGGATGTTCCCTCTGGGACGGATCTATGAGGAGGAGGGATTTCATTATTTTCTCCAGGTTCACGAATGTTCGAAACAGCCGAAGACCAAAGTAAAAGTAAGCAAATGGCTGGATACTCCGGAACTGAAAAAATACGAGGCTTATGTCCTGGAATGGCATAATTTTTTGAAAAAAGTAGAGAAAATTCTGGAACAGTTCCAGGAGCCGGAGGGGGCCAAAAATGTATCTATGTATATCCTGAAGAACTTCTACCTGGCACCCTGGGACTTTACCGAGGACTTTTATGGGCAGTTCGAAGAAAAGCTGAAAGCGGGGGAGAAGTATTTTTTCTGATTGGCGCAATGGCAAATGACCAAATTTATAACTATGTCTCGGATTATATGGATGGTGTCATTACAAGAGAACAATTCTGGGTATTAGCAAAGTTTAAATATCCTACACATCAGATTACCCTCAGTGTACAAGGGGCGTTTGGCCCCTTGTACACTGAGGGTAACTTCTGTACTAAAGAAGCATTACAATGTTTAAAATACAGGGGCTATGAGGAGGTTAAATAGGTTATGGAGAATCAGGGAAGAGAAGACCGGAAGGATAATGATCTGTTTTTTACATGCAGCCTGATAGACTATATTGCCAGAAAGACAAAAAATAAGAGAGCCACAGTCGTTCAGTTATTGGGTAAAAAAAGGCTGGAAAAAATATATGATTTAGCAGATATTTACCACAGCGATAATATTGAACGGGTCAGCGATGATTTTATAGAGGAGGCCCATATTCCAACAGGAATCTTTGACAATGTGGGTGATTGTAAATATGCGATACCAACCCATTGGGATATTGGAAAAGTTTATAAGAGATTAATTAAAAACGTTGCCCAGGAAAAACATATAGATGTTATTGAAGCGCTACAGATGGTGTATAATTCTTTTATCAGTGAAAAAATAGATGATTATAACAGCAGCGTATATTATGAAAATCCTTCATATTTGTATGAATGTTTTGTAGAAAATAAAATGCTATAGGTCAGGCATCACAGAAAAATCTGCCAGAAAGCACTGGGGAATCGAGGACCGGGAAATCAGATGGATAATTCCGGAATATATGAAGAAGGTTATAAAAATTTTGATCTATTATAAAAATCTTGTAGATAGTATCACACCGGTTCCAGCACCAGAGCCAGTAAATATAACAGTATCGAAAATATAAGAAAAAGTCTGGGATTTTCCAAGAAGGAGATTGCAGTTTTTGGAGACGATATGAATGACTTGGAAATGCTGTCTGGATATGAATACAGTATTGCAATGGAAAACGGGGAAGAAAGAGTAAAAAATGCGGCAGGATTTATCACTTTGGACAATGACAGCAATGGGATTATTTATGGATTAAGCAAATATTTGGATATAATATAAAATTTCTCCCGTCAGGCTCACAGTTTTCGCTGTGTTCCCGGCGGGAGATTTTTACTATTCTTCAGGGGAAGTGGTGACCGCTTTTTCTGCCCTGTGGAAGAGCTTGCTGCTAAAAAACAGGATCAGTCCCACAGCTACAATCCCAATGGAGATAAATTGAGAGGTAGACAGGCTTCCCACAGTTCCCCGGTCATCTGCCCGCAAAAACTCAATGAGGAACCGTCCGATACCATAAAGAATCAGATAAAGAGCTCCGGTTCTGCCTTTTGGCCGTGTCTTTCTGCTGTAGAGGAGAAGAATGGCCATGATCAGAAAATCCCCTGCCGAAGAGAAAAGCTGAGTGGGCAGCAGCTTTACCCCTGAGGGAGCCATGCTGTGTTCCGGAAAGACCACACCCAGGAAGGAATCTGTTTCCCTGCCATAACAGCAGCCTGCCAGAAAGCAGCCGATCCGTCCGAATCCCTGAGCAACGGCGATGGAGGGAGCAAGTAGATCAAAGTACTCCAGGAATACCAGTTTTTTCTGCCGGCAGTAAATAACTGCGGAGAGAACACCTACAATGATTCCTCCATAGACCACAAAGCCCTCGCCGCCCATAACGGACATAGGATCTACTATAAACTGATCAAACTCTACAATTACATAAAGCAGTTTTGCTCCGATAAAGCCGGAGAGCACGCCGATAATGGCGATGGTCAGAACTGCGTCATCACTCATTCCACGCTTCTTTGCACGGTACATTCCCATAGCAATGCATACCAGAATTCCCACAGCGATCATCAGCCCATAACTGTATATGGTAAATGGTCCTATGGAAAATAATTCCATTCTCATATCTTTTCAGCTCACTTTCCTGTATAAAATTTCGTCTCCTCATTATAGCATTTAATCCCAGAAGGAACAAGAAAGATTTGCCGGAGGAATTCTGAAGATTTTCTAAACAGGAGCGAGGCCGTAATAAATTTAAGACATGGACCCAACATATATAGCATAATTAATGTCTTGCTTTGTATAGTAGGCGATAGCTACTTGGCTGTCAACAGATATAGGGTCTGAAATCGGATCACAAACAGATAACAACGTAGTATTTGATAGTTACTTGGGTTCCCGGGCTGATTAGATTATCTGTGGCAGGATTGAACTCTGAGATATTGGTTTGAACTTGCTCTGCATTCGATATATCAAATGCTACCTTACGATCTTCTCCTTCTCCAGGATAAAGTCTGCTGCCAGTGTTTTTTAAGTCTGCATACATTGTATTTTCATCAACGGAAAGGACATAACCTACGGTAGTCTGGATATCCGGGGTAGTCTCTGCTTCATCAGCATTTACGGAGGAATCAGCGTATGAGGAATCTTCCACGTCAGATGAAGGCGTAGTTTCGCCTTCCGATGCTGCATTGTCCGATTCAGTAGTGTCCGCATTTGGCGCAGAAACTTCTATATCGGAAGAAGGATTGAAAAATGAACAGCTAGAAGTAAATGGTAGAGTAAAACAAGTTATGATGCTTAAGAGAACATATTTTTTCACAAAATTACCTCCTCGCTTTTTGTTTATAGAATAACAAATCATAATAATAATTCAACCTTTAAACTGACCAAAGGATTTAAACTTTTTATAAATTCTTATAAAGTATAGATAAAGATACTCAATGGCTTGGAAAAGTATCATCTAAAGGATGTTTTTAGATATTTTGTTATTGTCTTTGTGGTGGATTTTTTCGATTTTTAAAATATCTGTGAATTTTTCCATAAGGAATCACAACCAATATAGCAGCCAATAATAGGCCGATAGCCGGAAGAAACGATAGAATAATTTCTTTTATATCATAAATCCGTTTGCTGTTTTGCACAATCCAATCATAGAGGCTTCCCATAGCAGATGCGGAACAGTGATAAGAAAATTGAATCAGCCGATTTTCTCCTTGGATTTCATTGTGAGAAATTTGGTATCCGTCAGGCATGGCAGAACTATCGATGGTCTCATCAGCCGGAACCTGAACTGTAACAGATATATAGCTCCATTCTGCATCAAAAGTATGCTGATAATAGCGCAACTTTAAAATCTTTGTGCTGTCAGGTAAAATGGACGGCCAAGGAATATTATCGCTAATAATGGCAATATTGTCCTCTATTTTTTCTGAAATGTCGTAAATCATATAAGGACTGTCTTTTAAAGCGATAGCAAGGAGCATTGCCAGGCAGCTTGCGAATAGTAATACAACGCATACAACTATACGAATCACCTCAAAGATCCATAAGCCTATTTTTTTCATAAGCTTTTCACCACCAATCTATAATAATTTGACATTATTATAGATTATTCATATTTTGCAATCAAGAGGCTGCTTTTTCTGTCTCAACCTTCCTTTCGAACCCGAAAAATCTTACGGAACAGGAAGCGTACCAGGGGCCCGCAGTAAAATACCTGCCAGATAAGAGCCATAGGGAAGTTGCAGGCAACGGTCTGGAGCCATACAGGAAGGAAATGGATCCCGGGATGTTTGAAGATAAAAGTGGCCCAGAGGCTCATGATCGGACACATAAAGGCAACGGTTACACAGGCCCTTACGGTAGTGACCAGCAGGGGATTATCTTTTCCCGGAACCGCCATTTTAAAAGCGATTTTAGGAGCCAGACGGTCAATGAAGAAAAACCCCATGACAAAGCAGATGGGAAACATAAAACGCATTTCTGACAAAGCATTGGGCAGGGCACTGTAAGTCAGCCCTTCGTCTCTCAGCCCTGCATTATAAAGCTCCATGGCGATGACCATGAAAAAGGTCATCAGCACTCCATAAGTCAAATCCTGTAGTTTGCTACAGGATTTGACTCCTGCGGCAGTCGCCAAATGGTCCTGCTGGGGCACGCCCGCTTGGCTCGTTGCCCGCAGAAATTCCTGAAATTTTGTTTTTGGCATAATTTAAGTCCTCCTTTGTTTTTTAGACAAACAAAAACGCAGTCTATACACATAGACTACGCCTGAAAGACTTATTTCTATTGTTTATGTAAGACATACGTATTGTCAGCTTTTTGCGGAACATATTATAGCAGGAAATATTTTGAACTTCAAGAGAAAATCAGACTTTTTTTCTATGGCCGCCAATGGTAGAATAGGAAAAGAATCTTATGTGATAGGAAGCCGAGGGCAGAAATTATGAAAATTTTACATACAGCGGACTGGCATTTGGGAAAGCTTCTGGAAGGAAGGAGCCGTCTGGAAGAACAGAAAATTGTTATGGAGCAGCTGGTGGCTATGGCCGAAGAAGGGCAGGCGGATATGGTCTGTGTGGCCGGAGATATTTTTGACAACGGCCATCCTTCTGCGGGAGCGGAAGCTCTTCTCTACCAGACTTTGAAGGATCTGAGCAATGGAGGGGAAAGACTGGTGGTCCTGATTGCAGGGAATCATGATCAGCCATCAAGGCTGGAGGCGGTGATCCCTTTGGTAAGAGAACACGGGATCCTGATCTATGGAACGCCCCGCTCAAAGATTGAATCGGGACAGTATGGAAAGTTTCAGATAGAGTCCCTGGATGAGGGAGTCTTTTCTTTTGAAAAAGGGGGAGAGCAGGCAGTAGTTGCCTGCGTGCCCTATGCCAGTGAAAGGACCCTGAACGAGGTACTCTACCGGGACCAGGAAGAAGACCAGGAAAGAGCAGTTACCTATGCCCAGAAAATGCAGGAGCTTTTTGCCAAAAGAGCCCGGTGGTTTGCAAAAGACACTATAAATATCCTGATGGCTCATGTTTTTACTCTTGGCTGTATCAAGGACGGATCAGAGCAGAGTCTGAGCCTGGGGAACAGTTATCTCCTTCCTATGGAGACTTTTCCGGAAGAGGCAGATTATGTGGCGCTTGGCCATGTGCACCGGCCACAGAAGGCTGTGGGGAGTCAGGGCAGGATCCGATACAGCGGATCTCCTCTCCCTTACCGGCTCCAGGAAACTACGGTGGCAAAGGAATGTCTTCTGGTGACTTTGCACCCGGGCCAGAAGCCGGAGACAGAAGATCTGTATTTTGACAATCCAAAGCCTATTGAAAAATGGGTATGCGGGGACTACCAGGCAGCTTTGGAAAAGTGTATGGAAAATCAGGACAGGCCCTGCTATGTTTATCTCCATATCCATACGGACAGCTTTATAAGAGAAGAGCAGATCAAAGAACTGAAGAAATACAAAGAAGATATTCTGGAAGTGGTTCCTCTTTTTCCTTCCCGGGACAGGGAGGAAGAGAAGGGAAACTTTCTGGAAAAGAGTTTTCAGGAGCTTTTTACCGAATATTATGCGGAGAGAAAAGGCGTAGAACCGGAAGCGGAACTTTTGGAGACTCTCACAGAGATCATAGAAAAGGAGAGGGAATATGAGACCGATCTGGATAAAGATTAAAGGACTGAACAGCTTTCTGGAGCCTCAGGAAATTGACTTTCAGGAACTGACCGGGGAAGGGCTTTTCGGGATCTTCGGGCCGACGGGAAGCGGGAAAAGCAGTATCCTGGACGGGATCACCCTGGCTTTATACGGAACCACAGCCAGAAACAGCACGAATTTTATCCATGTGAGTACAGACAAAGCGTTGGTAGACTATATTTTTTCTGTAAAGACAAAGGAAATCCATACCTACCGGGTGACCAGAGGATTTAAGCGTTCAAAAGAAGGCAGCATCCGCAGCGACGGCGCCCGTTTTCTGGAAATCCTGGAAGACAGAGAAGAAGTGCTGGCGGATAAGGTGGGATCTGTAAATGAAAAATGCAGAGAAATTATCGGCCTGTCAAAAGAAGATTTTTTCCGGACCGTAGTCCTTCCTCAGGGAAAATTTTCCGAGTTCCTCAAGCTGGACGGTATGGAACGGAATAAAATGCTGGAGAGATTGTTCCATCTGGAAAAATACGGGGAATCTCTGGTCCAGATCATCCGGGGGAAAGTCCAGCAGTGGCAGGGGCAGGAGAAGGAGCAGCTTGGGGCCCTTTCCAGATATGGAGAAATCACCCGGGAGAAAGTCCGGGAGCTGAAGGAGAAAGAAAAGACCTGCCAGGAACAGTTCCAGAAGGATGCCCTGAAGCTTCAGGAGTCCAGAAAAAAACTGGAAGAAGAGAAAGTCCGGTTTGAAGCCCAGAAAGAGTACGACAGTCTGGAAAAAGAAGCCCGGCTGCTGGAAGGACAGCAGGGAGAAATGCTTCTGGCAGAAGAACGGATCGGACAGGCACAGAAAGCAGAGCGGCTTTGGAAGGTCCTGCAGGATTTCCTTCAGGGACAGGAGAACTTGACAGAGCGGAGAGAAAAACTGGAGCAGCTTTTGGGGGAACAGAAAAAACTGGAGCAGGAAAAAGCAGTTCTGGAAGAACAGGTAAAAACGGCCCAGGAGAAAAAACAGAAAGATCTCCCTGCCCTGGAAATCCAAAGGATCCGGCTGGAAGAGGGAATCGCCCTTCTGGCAGGACTGAAAACCCTGGAAGCGGAATCACAGAATAAGAAAAAAGCCCTGGAAGACCGAAACCGCCAATTACAGGAAGACCAGGCCAAGCTGGAAAAACTGGAGAACGATCTGAAGCTGTACGAAGAAGAAAGAGAAAAGGCTGCTTTTGCTCTGAATAAGGTTAAAGTAACAGTCCAGGAGCAGGAGACGATCCAGGAGGGGTACCGGCTCTGGCTGGAACTGGGAAGAAGAAAAGAGGAAGAGAAGAGAAAAAAAGAGGAACTGGGACAGCTTTTGGCCCGGCAGGAAAAAGAAAATGGAGATCAGCAGAAACTGGCTGAGGAGAAGGCCCAGGCAGCGTCCCGGCTTTTAGAAGCCCAGGAAAAGAGAAAAGAGGATGAGGCTGCTCTGGCAGGGCTTGCTCATCTGGAAAGCTTTAAAGAGAAGCTTTTCCGTGTAGAAGAAGAACAGGTCAGGAAAAAGGCCCTGGAAGAGCAGAAAAAGGAACTGGCAGCCCAGGAAGAGAAACTTATGCAGGAGCTTCAGAGAGCCCAGGAAGTGAAGAACCTGGCTATGGAGGAAAAGGCCCGGGCAGATGAAGCCTACCGGAAGAATCTGGCTTACATACTGGCCAGAGATTTAAAGGAAGGACAGCCATGTCCGGTCTGCGGCAGCATACACCATGAAAGCCTTTCCTCTTCTATGGAGGACCAGGAAAATCCTGAGGAAAAGAGAGAACAGGCAGAAAGAAGGCTTCAGGAGATTTCCGGAAACATTACCCGGTTTAAGACTCTTCTGGAGAATAACCGGCAGCAGGAGAAAGTCCGCAAAGAGGAGGAGGGACGGCTGAACCGGGAGTTTCTTCATATGGATCTGGAGGAGGAGAAAAAGAACCTTTCTGTCAGAGAGCAGGAAAGAGAGAAACTGACAGAAAAGACAGAAACTGAAAAGAAAACAGAAACAGAAATCCAGAACAGGATCCTTGAGCTGGAAAAGTCCATTGCAGGGAAAAAGGCCCGAATAGAGAGCCTTGGAGGAGAAGGGACCAGAAAGCAGAAGGAGCTGGATAAGCTGCAGGAGGAAATAGTGGACCTGGAAAAAGGGTTTGAAAGCCTGCCCCGGAAAGTTTCAAAAGAAGATTTCCCCGGCATTTATCAGGAACTTCAGGAGAAAAATCAGCGCAGGGAAAGGTGTCAGGAATATCTGGAAAAATTAGAGACTGCCATTGAGGCCAGAAGAAAAAGCAGGGAAAAGGGATCCAGGATTATTCAGGAGGAACAGAACGAAAAGACCAGGCTGGAAGCAGAACTTTTGAGAATGGAAAAAGAGCTTCAGGAGAAGAAGGAGCAGATCCGGGAAAAGACAGGAGCTGCAGAAGGGCTGGAAGAGAAAAAGGAAAGCCTTCTCAGAGAAAAACAAACGCTGGAAACCTATATAAAAGAGCAGGAGGAGCAATGGCAGCTTTTTCAGGAAAGAGAAAAACGTATCGGACAGGAACTGGCCTCAGGCCAGGCTCTGGCAACAGAAGGAGAAAAAGAAGTCCGGAAACGGGAAGTAGCTCTGAAAGAGAGTATGGCAGAGGAGGAAGTAGAGAGTATTTCCTGGATCCAGGCCCAGCGGATGGAAAGGGAGGAGCTGGAAACTCTCCGGGAAAAACTGGAAGCTTTTCAGAATAAGGTTCTGTCTGTGAAATCCCAGATGGATTCTGTAAAAGCCCGGTCAAAGGGAGCAAAGATATCCGAGGCCCAGATGGAGGAGCGAAAAAAGGGAGTACAGGATCTGGAAAACCGTCAGGTCGAGACAAACCGGATCCTGGGAGGTCTGCGGAAAGAAAGAGAGCAGACTGAGAAAGCCTGGAAAGAAAAAGAGGCTCTGGAAGAAAAGATGGGACAGATCCGTCACAAGCTGGATCTTTTACAGGAGCTGGAAGGACTTTTCCGGGGAAAGAAATTTGTAGAATATGTAGCCCGGTATTATATGGAGTATGTATCCAGAGAGGCAGATGAGAAGTTGAAAGAAATGACCGGAAACAGTCTGGGACTGGAGACAGACCAAAGCGGTATGTTTATTATCCGGGATTATAAAAACGGCGGCGCCACCCGTCCGGCTTCCACTTTATCAGGAGGCGAGACTTTTATGGCTTCTCTGGCCCTGGCTCTGGCCCTTTCTTCCCAGATCCAGATGAAAGGAGCAGCTCCTATGGAACTGTTTTTCCTGGATGAAGGCTTTGGAACCCTGGATGAGAAGTATCTGGAGATCGTTATGGAAGCCCTGGAGAAGATCCGGGACCGGAAGCGGAGCGTAGGGGTGATCAGCCATGTGGAAGAGATCAAAGCCCGGATTCCGGTAAGGCTTATCGTAGAGCCCTCAAGGGCAGGAGAAGGCGGAAGTAAAATACACATAGAAAGGGAGTAAATCTTGTGAGAAAAATGCGGCTTGCAAAAAGAGAGATACAGGAGAAAAAACGGCTTATGGAAATCCTGGAGCAGGCAAAAGTGCTGCGGATCGGCACCATGGACCAGGATGGGATCTATATTGTCCCGGTAAATTACGGATATTCATGGGAAGAAGGAGAACCTCTGAGATTTTATATCCATTCGGCAAAAGAAGGGAGAAAAGTCCAGGCCTTTGCCGCCAGGGAAGACGTGGGGTTTGAACTGGATCTGGAGCAGGGCGTGATCCGGGGAACTTACACCTGCAGTTATTCTTATGCTTATCAGAGTATTACAGGGACAGGAAAGATCCGGCTTTTAGAAAATAGGGAAGAGAAAGAACATGGACTTTCCAGGATCATGGAGCATATGGCCCCGGAGGCAGAACTTTCCTTTTCCCCGGATATGCTTCAGGCGGTAAATGTATATTGTCTGGAAACGGTTTCTTTTAGAGGAAAGGAGCGGAAACCGAAAAAAACTGAAGAGGAGGAAAAGACAGATGATCAGTCATGAACAGATCGAAGAATTTATCTGCCAGTACCCGGTGTATCAGTACGCTTTTTTTTCTCCAGAGGACATAGAGTTTTCTGAAAGAGTAAGGTGGATCTGCCAGAATGAATGTGAAAGATATGATACTACCTGGGCCTGCCCACCGGCAGTGGGAACTGTGGAGGAGTGCAGAGAAAAGTGTCTTACCTATAAAGAGTGCTTTCTTTTTTCCACTATTGCCTCAGTGTCAGATGTAATAAATTTAGAAGAGACTTTGGCTACCAGGGGAGAACATGAAGAGATTACAGCTTCTATTGAGAAGTTCATCAGAAGCCAGGGAACGGAGTGTATCGCTCTTTCTACAGAATCCTGTGATATTTGTGAACACTGCGCCTACCCTGAGGGACCTTGCAGATTTCCGGAGAAGATGCATCCCTGTCTGGAAAGCCATGGCATTATCGTCAGTGAGCTGGCAGACAGGTATTCCATGGATTTTACCCTGAGCCCTACGGAGATACTTTGGTTCAGTCTTATCTTTATGAAGTAATTTTTTCATAGAATCTGTCATAAGCTGTGGTAAGGACTATAGGCAGGGGGACGGAACTGTTGAAGAGAAGGCTGGGGGATTTTACAGGCAGGATCGGAGATTCTCTGGATATTCCCAGAGACCTGTCATACCGAGAATCTGTGCTGACCCTTACCGGGTCCAGAGAAGTATTTATTGAAAATTATAAATGTATCCGAAAATATCAGGATACCTGTATCCTGGTCCTTTCTAAAGAAAATAAGATCCAGATTGAAGGCACCAGACTGGCTATCGCCTATTACACAGATGTGGAAATGAAGATTACGGGAAATATCTGCAGAATTATTTTTCTGTAAAGGAGGCTGGAGCTTGCAGAAATTGGAATCCTATCGAAAAGGCTATGTGCGTATCCGCTTTTGGGGAGAATCCCCGGAGCGGTTCCTGAATCTCTGTGCCTATCATAAAATCCCTGTCTGGAATCTGGTGAGCAGAGACAATGCCTATGAGATGAATATGACCGTAGAAGGTTTCCGGCATATCCGGGGAATCTGCCGGAAGTCTCATGTGAAAATAAAAATCATCGGAAAGTATGGACTGCCCTTCTTTTTTTACAGAAATAAAAAGAGAAAGGCATTTTTTCTGGGCTTTTTTCTGGGGTTATGTCTTCTTTTTCTTTTGTCCAGACATATCTGGAACATCCATGTGGAAGGAAATGTATATAACAGCACCCAGAGCATCCTGAATTATCTGGAAGAACTGAATGTCCGTCATGGCGTACTGAAAAAGAATCTGGACTGCTCTTATATAGCTGCCCGGATGAGAGAAGAATTCCCGGATATCACCTGGGTATCTGCTAAGATTTCCGGCAGCAGGCTGATCCTGGAGATAAAGGAGAACGGTTCTCTGGAAGAAAGGGAGACAGGAGAGGGGGTGCCAGTAGATCTGACTGCTCAGACAGAGGGGATTATTGTATCTATGGTTACCAGGAAGGGAACGCCGCTGAAAAAGCAGGGAGATACCTGCACTGCCGGAGAGATACTGGTAAGCGGAAGGCTGGATATTAAAAATGACAGCGGGGAAATCATAGGGTATGAATATACCCAGGCAGATGCGGATATTTATATCCAGCATGACCTGGAATACTATCAGGAATTTTCCATGGATTATAAAGAACCGGTGTACACAGGGGAACAGAGAAAGGGAATCCTGCTGCAGGTTGGAGATTATTATCTCCGCCTGAAAAGAAAAAGTGCCTGGGAAGATTATGATACAGTCACGGAACTGAAACAGGTAAAACTGACAGAAAATTTTCGGCTGCCTGTTTACTATGGAAGTGTGACAGATTATGCTTATGAAGAAAAGACTTTCACCTATTCTCAGACAGAAGCCAGAGAAAAAGCCCAGGAAGACCTGAACAGCCTTTTAAGAACTTTAGAGGAAAAAGGGGTTCAAATCTCTGAGAATCATGTTAAAATAGGAACACAGGGCAAAACCTGCACTGCCAGAGGAACCCTGACAGTAATCGAGAAGAATGAGCAGAAAACTCTTACTGAAATATTAGAACAGCCTACAGAAAGGAACACACAGGAGAATGAGTAATATTTGTGAAGAGAGGATGGAATTTCCTGCGGAACATGAGAGGAATGTTTTCGGACAGTTTGATGAATATGTAAAAAAAATGGAGAGGACCTTGGGGGTGACGGTAATCTCCAGAGACGGGCAGCTGAAGATTCTGGGACCGGAGCATGCCTGCCGCCAGGCGGTAAAAATCTTTACCCAGCTTTTGGAACTGTCAAAGAGAGGAAACACGATTACAGAACAAAACGTAAATTATGCCCTGTCTCTGGCGGCGGAGGAAAGAACTTCCGCTATTACAGAGATAGATAAGGATTATATCTGTCATACTTTAAACGGCAGGCCCATCAAGCCTAAGACCCTGGGACAGAAAGCCTATGTAGATGAGATACGAAAGAAAATGATCGTCTTTGGACTGGGGCCTGCAGGAACGGGAAAAACTTACCTGGCTATGGCCATGGCCATTACAGCTTTTAAAAACGACGAGGTAGGAAGGATCATCCTTACCCGTCCGGCTATTGAGGCAGGAGAAAAACTGGGATTTCTCCCGGGGGACCTGCAGAGCAAAGTAGACCCTTATCTCCGGCCTCTTTACGACGCCCTCTATGAAATCATGGGAGCAGACAGTTTCTCTAAAAATATGGAGAAAGGGCTGATCGAAGTGGCGCCTTTGGCCTATATGAGGGGACGGACTTTAGATAATGCTTTTATTATCCTGGACGAAGCCCAGAACACCACTCCGGCCCAGATGAAAATGTTCCTTACCAGAATCGGTTTTGGCTCCAAAGTCGTGATCACCGGAGACCAGTCTCAGAAAGACTTGCCTCATGATGCAAAATCAGGACTTGATGTAGCCATCCAGGTGCTCAGAAAGGTAGAAGACATTGCTTTCTGCCAGCTTACCAGCAAAGACGTAGTGAGACATCCTCTGGTACAGAAAATCGTACAGGCCTATGATGATTACGAGAAGAAACAGAAACCTGAGAAGAAAGAAAAATATGTAAGAAAAGACAGAAGGAGATAAGATATGACGCTGAATCTGGATATGGATGCAGACTATCAGAAAGAGTTTGATTTTGACCTGGAGGAAACTGGAAAAAAAGTCATGGAAGGGACCCTGGATCATGAAAACTGTCCCTATGAGGCAGAAGTGAACTTGGTGCTTACGGACAATGAAGAGATCCGCAGGACCAATCGGGAGTTCCGGGATATAGACCGGGAGACGGATGTGCTTTCTTTTCCTATGCTGGAATATGGCCGGCCAGGGGATTTCTCTCATGCCGAGGAGGACGAGTCCTGTTTTAATCCGGATACAGGAGAGTTGATCCTGGGGGATATTATGATCTCTGTGCCGAAACTGAAAGAGCAGGCGGAGGCTTATGGACATTCCCAGTTAAGAGAGTATGCTTTTCTTATTACTCACAGCCTTCTGCATCTGATGGGCTATGACCATATGGAGGCAGAGGAGGCTGTTCTCATGGAAAACAGGCAGAGAGAGATCCTGGAAACCCTGGGGATCACAAGATAAATGTATAAAGTAGAAAAATCAGTCGATACTATAAACAAAAATATTTCAGGAATCGGATAAGGAGGATTCTGTATGAGAAGAATTGTTTATGGTATCGGCTTATTTCTTGCCTTTCTTTTTCTGGGGGTAGGTTTTTTTCTGAGCTATCAGGTGGCGGATCTGAGGCAGGAGATGTCTAAACTTCAGGAGAGCAGCGCCCAGGAAAGACAGCAGGTATCCACCCTTGTTTCTTCTAAAGATCAGGAACTGGTATTTGAGACTTATGAGGAAGGCAGCCTTTTACGAAACCGTTATCGGATCACTGCCTATGGACCGGAACAGATTGTTTTGCGTCAGGAGGAAGAAGAAAGCAATGGGTCTGACCAGGAATTTCTGCTGAAAGTGGAAAACGGCTGTATTACGGTATATGACAAAGAAAGCGGGGAGGTTTTTGAGCATACCAATATCCCCCTGGAAACCCTGCCCCAGGAGCTTCAGGCGGAAGTTCTTCTGGGAAAGACGCTGTCAGGAGACCAGGAACTTTACAGTTTTTTAGAGAACTACTCAAGCTGAAGATGTGAGAAATTCCAAGCCTACTGTATATGCACAGATGATTCCACTGTCTCCTGGTCTGACAGTGCTGTATGGGCCTGGTCCGCTGTAGCGACCAGATCGCCTAAAAGCTCAAGTTCTCCGTAAGCGTCACTTAAAATCGTAAGAATATACGGATTATCTTCTTGAAAAGGCGGCGTCCCATGTGATAGTCATCTCAGAACTTTCTGCTTCAAGAATGTTGATAAAAGGTTCTTCGGTTTCTTCATTGACTTCAGTTTCTGCGGCTGTTTTAGCTTCAGCCCCTTCTTTAGATATGTTCTCTGCTTTATTTGTCTGTCCGTCTGAAATTTTCTGGAATGCAGCAGCAGACAGAAAGACTACAGATCCCATCATGACTGTGCACTGAAAAAGTTTTGTGATTTTTTCTATAAGCCATATCTGTTCTCGTATCGTAATAATTTTGAAAAAAATATACATAATTTCATAACAAAAATAGTAGCATGCACTTTAACAAAATACAAGAATGCTGAGGAAAAGTTCGCAGTTTTTTCACAATTTATCCTTCAGTGATCAATCGACGAAAAAAACAAGATACTGAAAGTATAGACGAACCGGGAAAAATAGTGTATGATTTACCGTATCAGTTCAGCCCTGTACAGGGTGGAACCGTTAGGAAGAACAACATTTCATGAGGTGCGGACAGATGAATATTCGTGAAAAACTGAAAGATAAGAAAAGAGTTGTGATAAAAATAGGCTCTTCTTCTCTGACTCATAAGGAGACTGGCCGCCTGGATCTGATCAAAATGGAGATTTTGGTCAGAGAGCTGGCAGACCTTCACAATCAGGGGAAGGACGTCATTGTGGTATCTTCCGGAGCCATTGCGGTGGGAAGAGCAGTTATGGGAATCCATGAGCGCCCTTCCGCATTAGCCCAGAAACAGGCCTGTGCAGCCATTGGTCAGGCCAGGCTGATGATGATCTATCAGAAGCTATTTGCAGAGTATAATCAGACGGCAGCTCAGGTACTGCTGACAAAGTATACCATGATCAATCCCAAAACAAGAGATAACGCCAGAAATACTCTCCAGAGCCTTCTGCATATGGGGGCTATTCCCATTGTCAATGAAAATGACACCGTGTCTACAGATGAGATTGAGTTTGTAAATACTTTCGGAGACAACGATACCCTTTCTGCCCTGGTGGCAGCACTGACAGATGCGGATATGCTGATCCTTTTGTCAGACATTGACGGTCTCTTTACAGACGACCCCCATTTGAATCCGGATGCGGAGTTTATTGACGTAGTAGAAAAGATTGACGACCATTTTATGAAAATGGGAAAGGAAAGTTCCGGCAGCAGTGTGGGTACCGGAGGCATGGCTACCAAGCTTTCCGCAGCCAGGATCGCTACCGGTGCGGGAGCGGATATGGTTATTGCAAATGGAGCAGATTTTCATGTGATACATAAGATCATGGAGGGAAGAAATTATGGAACTCTGTTTCTGGCAGACAGAAAAGAGAGAGATGCCCTTCACAAAATGTTTGAAAATTTATAGATAAAGGAGTACGCAGATACATGGATCAGAAAACCATTGACAGAATCAACGAACTGGCCAGAAAGGCTAAAACAGAGGGACTTACCCCTGAAGAAAAAGAAGAACAGAAAAAGCTGAGAACAGAATATATTGCGGTGATCCGCATGAACCTCCGGGCACAGCTTGACAATATTGATATTCAGGAAAAAGATGGAAGTATAACAAATTTAGGAGAAAAATATGGCCTCAAAAAAGGAAATTAGAAAATATGTCTTTGCAAAACGTAAAGAAGTGACACAGGAAGAGGCAGACAGACTCAGCATGTCTATCTTTGAGAAGGTAGTCAGCCTTCCCGAATTCAAAGAAGCCTCCTGTGTATATGCCTATGTAGATTATAATAAAGAGGCATCCACCAGGGAGATCATCCGAAAAGCCTGGGAGAATGGAAAACGGGTGGCAGTGCCAAAGGTAACAGGCCCTCATGAGATGAAATATTATTATCTGGAGGACTTTTCTCAGCTAAAGCCCGGCTATTTTCAGATACCGGAGCCGGAAGACTGTCCGGAAGCAGCAGAGGAAGACGCTTTCCTTATCGTTCCCGGGGTGGCCTTTGATGAGAACCGCCACCGGGCCGGTTATGGGCAGGGATTTTATGACCGATATCTTGCAGGACACAGAAAACACAAGACGGCAGCCCTTGCTTTTGAGTTTCAGATTGTGGAGGAAGTGCCGGCGGAAGATACAGATATCTTTCCAGATAAAGTAATTACGGAGAAAAGAATTATTTGCTGATGGACAGCTCCATTTGGGGCTGTCTTTTCTATTTGACAAATTTAGTTGAAAAAGTTAAATTGTTAATATATACTAATTAGATAATGCCCGGAAAGGACTTTGAAATAAAATGGAAAATAAAGAAATAGTGTTTACTACAGAAATAGATCAGCTCATAGAAAACATGGATCTGACCCAGGAGCCGCCTATAAAGGAGCCGGAAAGGCAGTACTGGTTTATGAAGAAGGCCCGGCAGCTTGTCCAGGAAAAGGAACAGGAACTGGGACGTCCATTAACTGCCTGCACAGTGACTTTCGGCTGTCAGATGAATGCAAGAGATTCAGAAAAACTGGCTGGTGTACTGGAGCGTATCGGCTATGTGGAGACAGAAGATGAGAATGCAGACTTTGTTATCTACAATACCTGTACGGTCCGGGAAAATGCCAACTTGCGCGTCTATGGAAGGCTAGGCTATCTACACAGTCTGAAAAAGAAAAACCCCCATATGATGATCGCTCTCTGCGGCTGTATGATGCAGGAGCCCCAGGTAGTGGAAAAGCTGAAAAAAAGCTATTCTTTTGTAAACTTGATCTTCGGTACTCACAATATCTATAAATTTGCGGAGCTGGTAGTTTCGGCTCTTTTGTCTGACCGTATGGTCATCGACATTTGGAAAGATACAGACAAGATCGTGGAGGATTTGCCCACAGAGCGAAAATATCCTTTCAAATCCGGGGTAAATATCATGTTTGGCTGCAACAATTTCTGCAGCTACTGTATTGTTCCCTATGTAAGAGGACGGGAGCGGAGCAGGAATCCCAGGGATATTATCCGGGAGATTGAACGTCTGGTAGCAGACGGGGTGGTGGAAGTTATGCTTCTGGGACAAAATGTAAATTCTTATGGAAAAAACCTGGAAGAGCCTATGACTTTCGCACAGCTTCTTCAGGAAGTGGAAAAAATCCAAGGATTGAAGCGGATTCGGTTTATGACCTCTCATCCTAAGGACTTATCCGACGAGCTTATTGAGGTGATGAAAAACAGCAAAAAAATCTGCCGCCATATTCATCTGCCGCTCCAGTCAGGAAGCAGCCGAATATTGAAGCTGATGAACCGGCGGTATGATAAGGAAAGGTATTTGGAGCTGGTGAGAAAGATTCGTGAGGCTATGCCGGATATTTCCCTTACTACAGATATTATTGTGGGATTTCCCGGGGAGACTGAGGAAGACTTTTTGGAGACTATGGATGTAGTTGAGAAAGTCCGCTATGACAGCGCCTTTACCTTTATCTATTCCAAGAGAACAGGTACTCCCGCAGCAGTGATGGAAGACCAGGTGCCGGAAGAGGTGGTAAAAGACCGTTTTGACCGGCTGCTAAAGAAAGTACAGGAAATCGGAAGAGAGATGTCCTCCAGAGACAGGGGAACTGTCCAGGAAGTACTGGTAGAAGAGCAGAACAACCAGGATCCCCATCTGGTTACAGGAAGGCTCTCAAACAATCTGCTAGTACATTTTCCAGGAGATACTTCTCTTATCGGCCAGCTTTGTCAGGTAGAGCTTCTGGAGTGCAGAGGATTTTATTATATGGGCAGGAAAGTAGGATAAAGAGGCAGAATGGGAATTTCAATAAAAGAAGTGGATGTATCTGTGGTTTCCCCCATGATGCAGCACTATATAAAGACAAAAGAAGAATATAAGGACTGTATTTTATTTTATCGTCTGGGCGATTTCTATGAAATGTTTTTCGAGGATGCAGAAACCGTATCCCAGGAGCTGGAGTTAACCCTGACGGGAAAGGACTGTGGTTTGGCCGAGAGGGCGCCCATGTGCGGCGTCCCCTTTCATGCTGCAGACAATTATATTAACCGGCTGGTGGAGAAAGGCTACAAGGTAGCTATCTGCGAGCAGGTGGAAGACCCTAAAAAAGCCAAGGGCATTGTAAAGCGGGAAGTGATCCGGGTAGTTACTCCGGGAACAAATCTCTACACCCAGGCACTGGACGAGACAAAGAATAATTATATTATGTCTGTAGCCTATATCTCCAACCGCTTTGGGATTGCTTTTGCAGATGTGACCACAGGAGCGTTTATGGTTACAGAAGTAGAGAAGCTTCGGAATCTTCTGGATGAAATCTACAAATTTTCCCCGGCGGAAATAATCTGCAACGAGGCTTTCTGCATGAGCGGCGTGGATTTGGAAGAGCTGAGAAACCGGCTCCATATATCTGTGTCGGCTCTGGATAACTGGTATTTTGATGATGACCTGTGTGACAGGACGCTAAAGGAACATTTTCATGTGGGTACGCTGGAAGGGCTTGGATTGAAGGACTATGACTGTGCAGTGATTGCGGCAGGGGCTCTCCTCACTTATCTTCTGGAGACTCAGAAGACTTCTCTGGAGCATATGCGGGAGATCACGCCTTATATCACGGATAAGTATATGTTGATCGACAGCTCTACCAGGAGAAACCTGGAGCTGACAGAGACTATGCGGGAAAAAGAAAAAAGAGGGTCTCTTCTCTGGGTGCTGGATAAAACCAAAACCGCCATGGGAGCCAGGATGCTTCGGTCTTTTATTGAGCAGCCTTTGATCGAGCAGGAGGCGATCAACCGGCGTCTGGATGCCGTAGAGGAAATTAATCGTCAGGAAATGGACCGGGAAGAAATACGGGAATATCTGGGGCCGGTTTATGACCTGGAGCGTCTGATCAGCCGGGTCAGTTATCAGTCTGCCAATCCCAGGGATCTGATCGCTTTTAAGACTTCTATAGGGATGATTCCCCATATCCGCAGGCTTCTGGCCCAGTTTCAGAGCGAGGAGCTGCAGAAAGTCTATGAAGATATGGACGAGCTCCAGGATCTGTACCAGGTCCTGGATAAGGCTATTGTAGAAGATCCTCCTTTGGCTATGAAAGAGGGCGGGATCATCAAAGACGGCTATGATCATCAAATTGATGATTTCCGTCAGGCCAAGACCAAGGGAAAAACATGGCTGGCTGAACTGGAGGCAGAGGAAAGAGAGAAAACAGGAATTAAAAACCTGCGGATTAAATTCAACAAAGTTTTTGGCTATTATCTGGAAGTGACCAACTCTTTTAAGGATATGGTCCCGGATTATTATACGAGAAAACAGACTTTGACCAATGCTGAGCGGTATATTACTCCCCGGCTAAAGGAACTGGAGGATATGATCCTGGGGGCGGAAGACAAGCTTTATGCTCTGGAATATGACCGGTTTGCTGAGATAAGAAATATGATTGCCGGGGAAGTGGAACGTATCCAAAAAACTGCCCGGGCTATTGCAAAGCTGGATGCCTATCTTTCTTTGGCATTGGTGGCCTCCAGGAATCAATATGTCCGGCCAAAGATTAATACGAAAGGCATTATCGACATAAAGGACGGACGCCACCCGGTAGTGGAGAAGATGATCACCAATGACATGTTCATTCCTAATGACACTTATCTGGATAACGGAAAGAACCGGATATCTGTGATTACAGGCCCCAATATGGCAGGAAAGTCCACTTATATGCGTCAGACGGCACTGATTGTTTTGATGGCGCAGATTGGTTCTTTTGTACCGGCCAGTAAGGCAAATATCGGTATTGTAGACCGGATTTTTACCAGAGTAGGAGCTTCTGATGATCTTGCCAGTGGTCAGAGTACTTTTATGGTGGAGATGACAGAGGTAGCCAATATCCTGCGGAATGCCACTGCAAAAAGCCTGCTGATCCTGGATGAAATTGGAAGAGGCACCAGCACTTTTGACGGTCTGTCCATTGCATGGGCTGTAATCGAACACATCAGCAATCCAAAGCTTTTAGGCGCCAAGACTCTTTTTGCCACTCACTATCATGAGCTGACGGAACTGGAAGGAAAGCTGCCGGGAGTAAACAACTACTGCATCGCCGTGAAAGAGCGGGGAGATGACATTGTGTTCCTGCGTAAGATCGTCAAAGGCGGTGCAGATAAAAGTTACGGTATCCAGGTGGCTAAATTGGCGGGAGTTCCAGATTCAGTTATTAACAGAGCCAAGGAATTGGTGGAAGAACTGGTCAGTGCGGATATCACCGCTACGGTGAAAGATATTGCCTCGGAGGGAAAGAAAACGAAGCTCAAACAGCCGGTTCACTATGACGAGGTAGACATGGAACAGATTTCTCTTTTTGATACGGTAAAGGATGACGATGTATTAGAGGAGCTGAAATCTATTAAAATTGATGAGCTGCGTCCGGTAGATGCTTTAAATGTACTGTACCGGCTCCAGAATAAGCTGAAAAACAGATGGTGATAAATTGTGAAAGAAATTGCAGTATTAGACCAGAATACAATTGATAAAATAGCAGCAGGAGAAGTGGTTGAGCGGCCAGCTTCCGTGGTAAAAGAGCTGGTGGAAAATGCCATTGACGCAGGAGCCACGGCAGTAACTGTGGAAATCAAGGAAGGCGGTATTTCCTTTATCCGTGTTACAGACAACGGCAATGGTATTCCTAAAGACCAGGTACCTATGGCTTTTCTTCGTCATGCTACCAGTAAAATCCAGAAGGTGGAGGACCTGCTTCAGATTTCTTCTCTGGGATTTCGGGGAGAGGCTCTTTCCAGCATTTCTGCCGTGTCTCAGATGGAAGTGATCACTAAGACTTCGGAGGCCATGACAGGCGTTCGGTACCTTATAGAAGGGGGCAGAGAAAAATCTCTGGAAGAGATCGGCGCCCCAAATGGCACTACCATGCTGGTACGGAACCTGTTCTTTAATACCCCTGCCAGAGCCAAATTTTTAAAAACAGCTATGACAGAGGCCGGTTATGTCAGTGCCTATATGGAACAGCTTGCTCTTTCTCATCAGGACATTTCCTTTAAATATATGGTAAATGGACAGATGCGTCTCCACAGCTCAGGAAATTCCAACCTGAAAGACGTCATCTATGGGATATACGGCAGAGATATTACCAGAGAGCTGCTGGAAGTCCGGTTTGAACGTCCGGGAATTTTGATAGAGGGATTTATTGGAAAACCAGTGATTTCCAGAGGAAATCGAAATTTTGAAAATTATTATATTAACGGAAGATACGTAAAGAGCAAAATCCTGATGAAAGCCATTGAAGAGGCTTATAAGCCTTATATGATGCAGCACAAGTATCCCTTTGTGTGTCTTCAATATACCATTTCCGGAGAGGAGATTGATGTAAACGTCCATCCAACAAAGATGGAAGTCCGGTTTCAGAACCAGGGGGCTGTGTACAACGCTACTTATGATATGATCACCCAGACTTTGTCCCGACGAGAAATGATTCCTCAGGTGGAGCTGGAAAGCCAGAAGGAGAAGAGAGAGGCTCAGAAAGCAGAAAAAAAGAACCAGATAAAGAGCCCTGCACCGGAGCCTTTTGAAACGGGATTTCGAAAAAAACAGGCAGCTTTATCCCAGCAGATAAGGGAAGAAAGAAATTCTTACGGAACTTCTGATAAAGAGGAACAAGAAAGAATTTCTCCAAATACAAAAGAGGAGAGGACCAGCTCAGGAATCCGGATTGCCACGGTGCCTCCGATTCCTCCTGCTGATTCGGCTCCGGAAATCTCTAAAACGCTGGAGAAGCCGACCCCCTCTCTGAAAGAAGCTTTACTGACTTCTGAGGAAAAACTGAAAAAGGCTCAGCCGGCCCCTCAGCAGATGGAGCTTTTCGATGACCGTCTGTTATCGAAAAAAGCCAGGACCCGGCACAGGATCATCGGTCAGCTTTTTGAGACCTACTGGCTGGTAGAATTTGACAACAAGTTTTATATTATTGACCAGCATGCTGCCCATGAAAAGGTTCTTTATGAGAGGTTTATGAAAGAATTTGAAAGCCGGGAGGTGACTACCCAGATGGTGTCTCCTCCTCAGGTAATTTCTCTGAACCTCCAGGAAGATATGCTTTTAAAGACCCATATGGAGGTGTTTAGAAGATTCGGATTTGAGATTGAAGAATTTGGCGGCAGAGAGTACAGTATTCACGGAGTTCCCGCAAATATATACGGGATTTCCGTTCAGGAACTTTTCGTAGAGATTCTGGACAGCCTGGAAAATGAAAATACCAGACAGCCTTTGGATATTATTGCGGGCAGGATCGCCACGGCTGCATGCAAAGCGGCGGTAAAAGGAAATAACACCCTTTCCTTTGAAGAGGCGGACAGACTTATAGACGAGCTGCTGGGACTGAAAAATCCTTATCACTGTCCCCATGGAAGGCCCACGATCATATCTATGACAAAATACGAGTTGGAAAAGAAATTTAAAAGAATTGTGTAGGTGATTTTTTTGAAAAAGCCTTTGATCGTTCTCACAGGCCCTACAGCAGTAGGAAAAACCAGCCTTTCCATTGCTTTGGCAAGGGCAGTGGAGGGTGAGATTATTTCTGCAGATTCTATGCAGGTATATAAGCACATGGATATCGGTTCCGCCAAGATAAAAAAGGAAGAGATGGAGGGTATCCCCCATTATCTTATCGATGTCCTGGAGCCGGATGAAGAATTTCATGTAGTCCGTTTTCAGGAAATGGCCCAAGAAGCTATGAAAGAAATCTATTCCAAAGGGAAAATCCCTATCCTTACAGGAGGAACGGGATTTTATATTCAGGCAGTGGTAAAGGATATTGACTTTTCTCAGGATACGGAAAAATCCTCTGTAAGAGAAAGATTGGAAAACCTTGCCCAGGAAAAGGGAGGGGAATATCTCCATGAACTTTTGGCCCAGCGGGACCCGGAATCTGCCGAAAAAATCCATCCCAATAATATTAAACGGGTTATCCGGGCGCTGGAATATTACGAACTGACCGGGGAAAAGATTTCTCTTCATAATGAAAGAGAAGGAGAAAAGGTTTCTCCCTATAATACGGCCTACTTTGTCTTAAATGACCACCGGGAAAGACTGTATGAGAAGATTGACCGGCGGGTGGACCAGATGCTGGATGAAGGGCTGGTAGAAGAAGTCCGCCGTCTGGCACAGATGGGATATACCAGGGATATGGTATCCATGCAGGGACTGGGCTATAAAGAAATCCTGGCTTATCTGGAAGGAGAATATTCTCTGGAAGAAGCCGTTTATGTGCTGAAAAGAGATACCCGGCATTTTGCCAAACGCCAGCTTACCTGGTTCCGCAGGGAGAAGGATGTGATCTGGGTGAATAAGCCGGATTTTGATTATGATGATAAGAAAATTTTAGAATATATATTGGAAAACTGTAAGAAAAGAGGGATTCTGTAATGGGTGAAATGGAAGCAATGTACCGGGAACTGGGCATCAGTTCTCAGGTGCTGGCTTATGGAGACAAAATAGAAAAAGAACTGAAAAGCCGCTTTGACGAAATTGATAAAACTGCGGAGTACAACCAGCTTAAGGTACTCCATGCCATGCAGAAAAATAAAGTCAGTGAAGCCTGCCTGTATCCTTCTACGGGATACGGATATAATGATATGGGAAGAGATACTTTAGAAGCTGTATATGCAGATACTTTTCACACAGAGTCTGCCTTGGTGCGGCCTCTTCTGGCCTGCGGCACCCATGCTCTGGCAGTGGCTCTGGCAGGAAATCTCCGTCCTGGAGACGAGCTTCTCTCTCCAGTAGGAAAGCCCTATGATACTTTGGAGGAGGTTATCGGTATACGGCCATCGAAAGGCTCTCTGGCAGAGTATGGCGTGACTTACCGTCAGGTAGAGCTTCTGGAAGACGGAACCTTTGATTATGATGGAATCCGGGCAGCTATTAATGAAAACACAAAACTGGTGGAAATCCAGAGATCCAAAGGGTATCTGACCCGTCCTACCTTTTCCGTAGAGCAGATTGGAGAGCTGATTTCCTTTATTAAGGGGATCAAATCAGATGTGATCTGTATGGTAGACAACTGCTACGGAGAATTTGTAGAAAGGCTGGAACCCAGCGACGTTGGGGCCGACTTAGTGGTGGGTTCCCTTATTAAAAACCCTGGCGGCGGCCTGGCTCCTATTGGAGGCTATATTGCAGGAAAAGAAGAATATGTGGAAAACGCTGCTTACAGGCTTACCTGTCCAGGCCTTGGCAAGGAAGTAGGCGCCAGTCTGGGCGTGAATTCAGCCTTTTATCAGGGCTTTTTCCTGGCTCCTTCTGTGACTGCCGGAGCTTTAAAGGGAGCTATTTTTGCGGCGAATATATACGAAAGACTTGGATTTGCAGTGACTCCGGACAGTAAAGAAGATCGTCATGATATTATCCAGGCAGTGACTTTCGGAACACCGGAAGGGGTTATTGAATTTTGTAAGGGAATCCAGGCAGCGGCTCCGGTGGACAGCTATGTAGAGCCGGAACCCTGGGCTATGCCTGGCTACGATAGTGATGTGATCATGGCAGCAGGAGCCTTTGTTTCAGGTTCTTCCATTGAACTGTCGGCAGACGGCCCGATCAAGCCTCCTTATACGGTATATTTCCAGGGAGGACTGACCTGGTATCACGCCAAGCTGGGAATCCTCATGTCTCTTCAGAAGCTTGTGGATAAGAAACTGGTAACTCTTCCTGAATAATAGGAGCTTCTATGGAAAGAAAAAAAATCTGTATCATCGGAGGAGGCGCTTCCGGACTGATGGCGGCTATTATGGCGGCCAGAGAAGGAGGAGAGGTCACTCTTCTGGAACATAATGAAAAAACAGGAAAGAAACTTTTAGCTACAGGAAATGGAAGATGTAATCTCACCAATACCTGCCAAGAGCCTTCCTGCTATCACAGCCTTTCAGGGAATCTGGCCTGGGAGATCCTCCAGGGATTTTCTTTCCAGGATACTATTCGCTTTTTCTCTCAGATCGGCGTCTATACGAAAAACAGAGAAGGCTATCTCTATCCGGCCAGTATGCAGGCATCCAGTGTGCGGGATCTGCTGGAAATGGAAGCCAGATACCGAAAGGTAAAGATTAAATGCAAAGAGCATGTAAAAGATATCAAAAAAGAAGGAGAAGGGTTCCTGGTGGTTACGGAGACCTGGAGCTATCCGGCAGACAAAGTAATCCTGGCTGCAGGCTCACGGGCCTCAGCCATACAGGGAGCAGACGGCAGCGGATATGAACTGGCAAAAAATTTGGGCCACAGCCTTATACCGCCTCTGCCGGCGTTGGTCCCTTTAAAGGGAAAAGGAAACTGGTTTTCTAAATGGGCAGGAGTCCGCACAGAAGGGAGAGTTTCTCTTTTGGCGGAGAACCATATTTTTGACCAGGCCCAGGGAGAAATCCAGCTTACGGATTATGGAGTTTCAGGCATTCCCGTGTTTCAGGTCAGCGGCAGAGCAGTGCGTCTGAGAGAAGAGGGGCTTAAGGTAACCCTTCTTCTGGATTTTCTTCCGGACTTTGACCGGGAGGGATTGGCGGCTTTCCTCAGAGCCAGACAGGAACAATGCCCTTATAAGTCTGTAAAACAACTTCTGATAGGTCTTCTGCCGGAGAAACTGGCAGAGGCGCTGATGACGGGAAAGCCGGATATCTCAAAGCTGGCGGAAAAAATCAAGGAATTTCCGATAGAGATTACTGGCGGAAAATCCTATGAGCAGGCTCAGGTATGTTCTGGAGGCGTGCCTCTTTCAGAGGTCTATTCGGACACTTTGGAATCCAGAAAGGTGCCGGGGCTGTATCTGGCAGGAGAGATTCTGGATACAGACGGTATCTGTGGAGGCTACAATCTGCAGTGGGCCTGGACTACAGGAGCCCTGGCAGGGAGAAGCGCTGCTCGGAATATCAGAAAAACTTTACAGGAGAGGAGTTGAGCTCATGCTGACTTTACAGCAGATAAAACTGCCTGTTTCCCATACCAGAGAAGATCTGGAGAAAAAAATATTAAAAACTTTAAAAATATCTCCCCAGGAACTTCAGTCCTGGAAAATCCGGAAGCAGTCTCTGGATGCCAGAAAAAAACCAGAACTGTATTTTGTATACACGATTGATGCGTCAGTGAAAAAAGAAAGTAAGGTTTTGAAAAAAGTTAACAGTAATAACGTTATGTTAACTAAAAAGAAAAAATTTTTATATCTGACAGCACCGGAAGGTCTCAGCATGAAAAACCTGGAATCCTGCCGGCCAGTAATCGTAGGCAGCGGTCCGGCTGGCCTTTTCTGCGCTTATTATCTTGCACGCGCAGGGCTGCGTCCCATTGTTTTGGAACGGGGAGATGATGCAGATAAACGTCTGGAAAAGGTAAGCTGCTTTTGGGAAAAAGGAGACCTGGACACAGAGAGTAATGTGCAGTTTGGAGAAGGAGGAGCAGGAACTTTTTCTGACGGAAAGTTGAATACCCTGGTAAAGGACAGCCAGGGAAGGAATACTGAGGTGCTGAATATTTTTGTGCGAGCAGGTGCCCCGGAAGAGATTTTATATGTGCAGAAGCCTCATCTGGGAACAGACCAGCTTGTAGAAATCGTAAAGAATATCCGGAATTATATTGAAGAACACCAGGGAGAGGTTCGGTTCCGGAGCAAAGTAACGGATTTGCTTATAGAAGAAGGAAAAGTCCGGGGTGTAGTGGTCAACGGACAGGAAGAAATCCTTTCGCCTTTCGTAGTCCTGGCAGTAGGCCACAGTGCCAGAGATACTTTTTCCCTGTTGAAAAAAAGAAATATCAATATGGAGCCCAAGGCTTTTGCTGTAGGACTTAGAGCAGAACATCCCCAGACCATGATCAACCTTTACCAGTATGGCAAAGAAGAACCGGGAAATCTAGGGGCTGCGTCCTATAAGCTTACCCACCGGGGAAAAAACGGACGAGGGATTTACAGTTTCTGCATGTGCCCTGGAGGCTATGTAGTCAATGCTTCCTCAGAGCCGGGAAGACTGGCAGTTAACGGTATGAGTTATCACGACAGAGGCAGCCGAAATGCCAACAGCGCTCTGATCGTAACGGTAACTCCGGAAGACTTTCCCGGTTCGGGACCTTTGGCTGGTGTGGAGTTTCAGCGGGAGCTGGAAGAGAAAGCCTGGAATCTGGGGCAGGGAAAGATTCCTCTTCAGCTTTACGGAGACTTCTGCCAGAATCAGGACTCCTCAGTCCTTGGTCAGGTGACGCCCTGTACCAAGGGGGCATGGAGTTTTTCCAATCTCCGAAAACTTTTTCCTGATCAGATCAGCGAGACACTGATAGAGGGGATTCAGGCTTTCGGAGAGATCATTCCCGGCTTTGACCGGAAGGACATGGTTCTTACCGGTGTGGAGAGCCGTACTTCCTCACCAGTGAGGATTCCAAGAGATGACAGTTTCCAATGTAATGTGGAAGGCATTTATCCCTGCGGAGAAGGCGCTGGCTATGCAGGAGGCATAACTTCCGCAGCCATGGACGGCCTGAAAACAGGAGAAGCAATTGTGAAAAAAATCAGAAATTTATTTTAAGGCATATACATCATTTTCAAACTGTGCTACAATGAACCTGCGAAAACTATATGCCGAAGAGAGTATCGCAGCGAAAAAATGAAGAAAATAATGGATATGGCAAAAGAGGACAGACCCTATGAGAAGTGCCTGCGTTTAGGAGCCGGCTCCCTGAGTGACGGGGAGCTTTTAGCTGTGCTGCTGCGTACAGGTACAAAGGGATGTCCTTCTGTGGCTATGGCAGATGAAATCTTAAATCTTTCCAGAGACAAAGAAGGCCTTCTGGGACTGTATCAGCTAAGTCTGACTCAGCTCCAGTCTGTAAAGGGCGTGGGAAAAGTAAAGGCAGTTCAGATTAAATGTATCGGGGAACTGTCCAAAAGAATCGCCACGGCTACAGCCAGAAAAGGGCTTTCCTTTAATCAGCCTGAGACGATAGCAGAATATTATATGGAGAGACTTCGTCATGAAGAACAGGAGATGTTGATCTGCATGATGCTGGATACAAAGAACCATCTTCTGGGGGAGGAAATGGTTTTTAAAGGCACGGTAAACAGTTCTCTGGTAAACCCCAGAGAGATTTTTCTGGCGGCAGTTTCCTACCATGCAGTGGGAATCCTGCTGGTACATAATCATCCCAGCGGAGATCCGGCTCCCAGCCGGGCAGACCTGGATTTTACACAACGGGTGTCCAGAGCAGGGGATATTCTGGGAATACCTTTGATCGATCATATTATCATTGGTGATCATAGATTCCTGAGTTTTCGCCAACGGGGGATTTTTTAATGATAGAAAAAGGGGAGCATGAAGATGCCGTTGCATAAAGCGTTTGGAGTAGACCTGGGAAGCAGCGCTGTGAAAATATATTCCCAGCACCAGGATACTATTATAGCGGAAAAAAACATGATAGCCATACGCAATCAGGACCAGATCCTGGCTGTGGGAAATGACGCATATGAGATTTTTGAGAAGAATCCGTCTAATGTGTCTGTGATTTCTCCTGTCCTTGGGGGAAAAATCGCAGATATCAATCATACAGAGATGGTCTTAAAGGCTTTGCTGGAAAAGACAGATGCCCAGGCTCTGTTAGGGTACAGCCTCTATCTTGCTATACCTTCCGATCTTTCTGAAATCGACAGGAGAGCCTATTATACCATTGGAAATTCCAACAGAAAAAATAAAATTTATATGGTAGACAAAACCATTGCAGATGCAGTGGCTTTAGGAATACCGATCCTTCATACAAAAGGCACTATGATCGTTAACATGGGAGCCCAGAGTACGGAAATATCCGTAATCGAACAGGGACGGGTAGTGGTGAGCAAGATGCTGGACATCGGAGGAAAACAGCTTAATGACGGAATTGTCAATGAAGTACGGAGACGTTATAATCTCCACATTGGAAACCGGACAGCCCGCCGTCTGAAATTCTCTCTGGCTTATCTTGGCGAGGATATTATGGAAGCCAGAAAGATTGTTGGGGTAGACAGTCTCAGCGGCCTTCCCAGAGAGGAAATCGTTCCTTCCGATGTGATTCATGAGACTATCCTGGCTCCTGTAAGAAAGATATGTGAAGAGATTCAGTTCTTTCTTGAGAGAATACCTCCTCAGATACGCCATAATATCGAGGACCAGGGAATCTTTGTGGCTGGAGGTACCAGCAGGATCCCGGATATGGAATGGTTTCTGAAACAGGAGACAGGGCAGAAAATCCGGCTTTCCGATTACTTTGAATTTTGTACAGTCTGTGGACTGAAAGAGATCATGGGAAACCGTACATTGAGAAAATGGGTGAGATAACAAGTATAAAGCTGAGGTTTTGAGAATGAAGAAAAAATTTAACTGGGTGATAAAAAGCAAACATATTCTGGTCATCATGATTCTGATCTGCATCAGTCTGATGGCTCTGGCGGCTACGGTAAATCTGCCTGTGGGCCCTGTAAAGAATGTAATAGGCTATGCCATCATACCTTTCCAGAACGGGATCAACAGTATTGGAAAGGCTCTTGACGGAGCTACTGCAGGCCTACAGAGTAAACAGCAGCTGGTGGAAGAAAATCAGCAGCTCCAGGAGAAGGTGAACCAGCTTACGGAACAGAACAGTCAGCTTACGCAGGACCTGGATGAACTGGATCGCCTTCAGGAACTCTATTCCCTGGATCAGCAGTACAGTGAGTATGATAAGGTAGCGGCTCAGGTCATTGCCATGGACGATGAAAATTGGTTTTCTACCTTTACTATTAACCGGGGAACCGATAATGGAGTCCAGGTGGACTGTAATGTAATCGCAGGAGGCGGACTAGTAGGTATTGTGACAGAAGTAGGAAATAACTGGGCTACGGTCAGATCCATTATTGATGATTCCAGCAATGTCAGTGCAATGACGGTAAGTACCTCAGACAGATGTATCGTGGCAGGAGACCTCAGGCTTATTAACGAAGGAAAACTTCAGTTTATCCACCTGAAGGATGACGAAGACCGGATACAGGAGGGCGAAAAGATCGTTACATCTGACGTGAGCGAAAAATTTCTCCCGGGTATCCTGATCGGTTATGTCAGCGAGGTAGAAGAAGACCCGAATAACCTTACAAAAACAGGAACCCTTACACCGGTTGTGGATTTTGAACATATTCGTGAAGTCCTGGTAATCAAAGAATTAAAGCAGCAGAAAGGGGATTCGTAAATGAGAATTAGGCGAAAACTTGTTTATCTCCTGGTGATCCTGGTCTGCTTTATTTTACAGACAACTGTCTTTCAGGGGCTGGCTATTGGCTCTATCGTGCCGAATCTGCTGCTGATAGTTACGATTTCATTCGGATTTATGCGGGGGAAGGTTGCCGGGATGTGGACCGGTTTCCTCTGCGGAATTCTGAAAGATATCTTTTATGGAAATCTTCTGGGCTTTTATGCACTGATCTATCTTTGCATAGGATATGGTGCCGGATGCTGCATGAAGATTTTTTATGACGAGGAAATCCGCGTTCCCATGTTTTTAGTGGCAGTGGGGGACGTTCTTTACGGCTTGGCCGTATATGGATTCCAATTTCTCCTTCGGGGCAGGACGGATATGTTTTTTTACATTCGGAGAATCATTATCCCGGAGGCAATCTATACGGTACTGATCACAGTGATTTTGTACAAACTGCTTTTTATACTTAACAAAAAACTTACAGCACTGGAAATGAAAGAGAGAGATTCCTTTTGGTTAAGAAAATAAAAAAATTCATTAAACGTATAGGGCTTAGAAGAACTACGGTACTGACTCTTTTATTCATCGGACTTTTTGCCATTCTTCTGCAGAGACTGTTTTCTCTCCAGATCATACATGGACAGGAATATGCAGATAATTTTAATCTGAGTATTACCAGAGAAAGGACCATCAAAAGTACAAGAGGGAATATCAGAGACAGAAACGGACAGCTTCTTGCCTATAATCAGCTTTCCTATTCAGTCACTCTGGAAGATAACGGAACTTATGATACTACCAGAGAGCAAAATCTTACGCTGAACCATGTGGCCTATGAACTGCTGCAGATTCTTCAGAAGCACGAAGAAAGCACAGACATCAGTTTCTATATCGATCTGGATGATAACGGAGAATACGTATATACTGCCAGCGGGTTTACATTAAACCGATTTAAAGCAGACGTATATGGGGAAGCAGAAATTGACAGCCTGGAAGAGGATGAGCTCAATGCTACTGCTCAAGAGCTGATGGATTATATGTGCAGTGAAGAAAGATTCGCCTTGGTAAACAATAAGAGCCCCTACACTGCTCAGGAACTTTCTGATCATGAGCTCCCTGAAAGTTTTACTCCAGAGGAGACTCTGGAAGTGGTAAAAATCCGCTATATTCTATCTACTAACAGTTACCAGAAATATATCCCTGTGACCATTGCCACAAATGTCAGTGAAGATACTGTGGCAGAGATCATGGAGCGGAAGGACAGCCTTCAGGGTGTGGATATTGAAGAGGATTCCATCCGCGTTTATGACGATGCGGAATATTTCGCAAATATCATCGGATATACCGGAAAAGCTTCTGCAGAAGAGCTGGAGGCGTTGGAAGAAGAGGGATATGATGACTATTCCACCGATGCGATCATCGGAAAATCCGGGGTGGAACAGCTCATGGAGACTCAGCTTCGGGGACAGGATGGCTCAGAGGAAGTGGTCGTAGACCGGCTGGGTAAGATTTTGGATATAAATGAGAATTCCAAAGTAGACCCGGTGGCAGGAAATGATGTGTATCTGTCCATTGACAAGGATCTGCAGAAGGTGGTCTATGACGTTCTGGAACAGAAAATCGCCGGAATCCTTGTGGAGAATATTGTTAATACAAAGACTTTTGAATATGTAGAGGGAATGGATACTGCAGAAATCAAAACCCCCATTTACGATGTATATTATGCGCTGATTGAAAACAGCGTATTGGATATCGGACATTTTTCTGCAGAAGATGCAACTACCCTGGAACAGACGGTGTACAGCCTCTTCCAGCAGCGACAGTCACAGGTGTTTTCGGAGATCAGCTCAGAGCTGACCAGTGAAAATCCGACTGCTTTCCAGGACTTGTCTGAGGAGATGCAGGAGTACCAGCAGTATATCGTCAGTGATTTTTTAATACAGGATACCGGAATTCTATCTGAAGGCGCCATTGACGTTTCTGACTCTGTATATAAGGCATGGCAGAACGGAACCATCAGTTTAAAAGAGTTCCTTACCTATGCTGCAGGAGAAAACTGGATTGATATTTCCAGGTTTTCTGCGGAAGGAGAGTATCTGTCTTCTTCAGAAGTATATACGGCCCTGTCAGAATATCTGACAGAATCTCTCAGTGATGATGAGGGATTTTCAAAGATTATTTATAAATATATGCTCCAGTCCGACATGATCTCCGGCACACAGCTTTGTATGCTTCTCTATGATCAGGGAGTGCTGGAACAGGATGAGAATACCTACAATTCCCTTGCATCCGGTTCTCTGAGAGCATATGACTTTATGATCCAGAAGATCACCAGTCTGGAAATTACACCGGCTCAACTGGCTCTGGATCCCTGTTATGGTTCAGCAGTGGTTACAGATCCTAAGACCGGAGAGACGCTGGCCTGTGTTACCTATCCTGGATATGACAATAACCGTCTGGCCAATAATATGGATTCAGACTACTATAACCATCTTTTGGAAGACCTGTCACGGCCCTTATATAATAAGGCCACCCAGGAGACAAGAGCCCCCGGTTCAACTTTTAAAGTTGTCACCGCTATAGCAGGTATTGAAGAGGGAATCGTTGACAGTAATTATGGTGTGGTCTGTGACGGCGCCTTCCATTTTCCAAATTCATCAGATTTTGTGAACTGTGCCAATATTTATGGACATGGCTATATGAGTGTTGTAAGCGGTATCGCAAACTCCTGTAACGATTTCTTCGGACAGGTTGCTTATGACCTGGGAACAGATTCCAACGGTGAATTTTCAGATTCACTTGGTTTGGAAACTTTGAACAAATATGCTAAAATGTTCCGCCTGAATGAAAAAACAGGTTTGGAAATAGAAGAATCAGAGCCTCAGCTGGCAGATGCAGATGTAGTCCGTTCTGCTATCGGACAGAGTAATGCCCAGTATACCACATCGCAGCTTGCCAGGTATGTAACCACTATTGCAAGCCGGGGGACCAGTTATGATCTGACCCTTTTTGATAAAGTTACTGACGCAGACGGCAATGTTCTGGAAGATTACTCACCGGAAATAAAAGGTGATCTGGATGTTTCAGACAGTACCTGGAGCACTGTTCATGAAGGTATGCGGGGAGTGGCTACAAGAAATCCTATTTTAAGCTCCCTGGATGTTGCCGTGGCAGGAAAGACCGGTACTGCGCAGGAAGATTTATCACGGCCTTCCCATGGTTTATTTATCGGATTTGCTCCTTATGAGGACCCGGAAGTTGCCATGGCTGTTCGTATTTCTTACGGATACAGTTCCGGAAATGCGATATCTGTTGCAAATGATATTTTCAGCTATATGTACAATCTGGAAGATGAATCGGAAATTGTTTCCGGTACTGCAAACACAGATAACATATCCACCGCACAGACGGATTAAAAAATACCAGAGATGCATAAAAGGAAAATATCAGGAGGATGAGGTATGAGTGAGATTATTGTAGTAACGTCCGGAAAGGGCGGAGTAGGAAAAACCACGGTAACGGCAAATCTGGGGCTGGGGCTTGCAAAAATGAATAAAAAAGTGGTAGTAGTAGATACTGACATCGGCCTTAGAAACTTAGATGTGGTCCTGGGGCTGGAAAACAGGATTGTCTATAATCTGATCGATGTGATCGAAGGCAGCTGCCGGATGAAGCAGGCCCTGATAAGAGATAAGCAGTGTGATACCCTGTATCTTCTTCCTTCAGCCCAGACAAAAGACAAGACTGCCATTACCCCGGAACAGATGGTAAAACTTACAGAGGACCTTTCGGAAGAATTTGACTATATCCTGCTGGACTGCCCTGCAGGAATTGAACAGGGATTTAAAAATGCCATTGCCGGGGCCAACAGCGCTATTGTAGTTACAACACCTGAAGTTTCTGCTATCCGGGACGCTGACAGGATCATCGGCCTTCTTCAGGCAAATGAAATGCCAAAGATACAGCTGATCATCAATCGTCTGCGTATGGATATGGTGAAACGGGGAGAAATGATGTCCGTAGAAGATGTGACAGAAATCCTTGCTGTAGACCTTCTGGGAGCCATACCAGATGATGAGGCAGTAGTGGTAGCCACCAATCAGGGAGAACCTCTGTGCGGAAAAAATTCTCCTTCAGGACAGGCCTTTGAAAATATCTGCCGAAGGATTTCCGGAGAGGCAGTGCCTCTCATAGATTTTCAGGGAAAAACAGGAGTTATGAAAAGACTGTCTCAAATTTTCAGAAGATCATAAGAGGGAGGCATGGGTATTATGAGATTTCCAGGCAGACGTTCCGGCCTTATTGCAAAAGACCGCCTCAGGCTTCTTCTTACATCAGAAAGGCTTGACTGTACGCCGCAAATGATGACCATGCTGAAAAACGATATGATAAGAGCTGTGGATAAGTATTTTACTGTTCAGGATAAAAAGGTAGAAATCCGTTATGTAAAAGACCGCAGTACGCTTCTGATAAAGATCCCTCTCCAGAGTGATATAGAAAAATCCTCTCCGGGAATGTCCTTCTGGAGATAATAACTAAGCAATAAATCGATAAGCAACCATAAGAAAAAGGTGTTTTCATGATTAGACTATATAAATTACGTGACTATGATTTCAGATTGGTAATCGCTCTTGTTGTTTTGAGTACCATAGGCGTACTCCTCGTAGGAAGTGCAGATGCATCCCTTCAGAACCGACAGCTCATGGGATTGATCCTGGGACTGGCAGCTATGGTGGTCGTTTCTTTGATGGACTTCAGCTGGATACTTAATTTTTCCTGGGTGATCTATTTCCTGAATATTTTACTTCTTCTTGCAGTCCGGCTTTTCGGAAACGATGCAAACGGAGCTACCCGCTGGATCAGCATCGGAGGCTTCACCTTCCAGCCTACAGAGCTGGCAAAGATCGTCATTATCCTGTTCTTTGCCCGATTTTTTATGGAGCATGAGGAGGATTTAAATACACTGAGGACAATTGTAAAATCTATTATCCTTCTGGCAGTTCCTCTGGCCCTGATCTACATCCAGCCAGACTTGAAAAATACACTTACAATTGTTATACTGTTTTGTATGATTATTTATATGGCGGGACTGAGTTATAAGATCATCGGAGGAGGGCTTTTGGTGGTCATTCCGCTTGTGATCGTGTTTCTGTTTATTATTATGCAGCCCAATCAGTCACTGATACCGGACTATCAGAGAAACAGGATCATGTCCTTTCTGAATTCTGAAGAAGATGAATATTCAGATTCCGTCCTTCAGCAGGAAAACTCTGTAATGGCTATTGGTTCCGGACAGCTTACAGGAAAGGGCCTGAATAACAATGAGGTCTCCTCTGCAAATAATGGAAATTTTGTATCTGAGAACCAGACAGACTTTATCTTTTCTGTGGCAGGGGAGGAGCTTGGCTTTATTGGCTGTGCGGCTATTATCCTGCTTCTGCTGTTCATTATTTTTGAATGCATAAGGATAAGTTTAAGAGCAAAGGACCTGTCGGGAAAGCTTATATGCTGCGGCATGGGAGCCCTTATCGGAATACAGAGCTTTATCAATATAGGAGTTGTCACAAATATCCTGCCTAACACAGGTACTCCTCTTCCCTTTGTCAGCTATGGACTGACCTCCATGGTCAGTCTGTATATCGGAATGGGACTGGTGCTTAATGTGGGGCTTCAAAGATATAAAAAATACAGGGAGGTTGATGAATCATGAACATCGGATTGATCGCACACAATTCAAAGAAGAAATTGATGCAGAATTTTTGCATTGCCTACAGGAATATTTTATCCAGAAATACACTTTATGCTACGGGAACCACCGGCAGGCTGATAGAGGAGGCCTCTAATCTGACGGTCCATAAATTTCTGGCAGGACATCTGGGAGGAGAACAGCAGCTGGGAGCATTGATCGAACAAAATGAGATGGACTTGGTCATTTATCTGAGAGAACCTCTGGCGCCTCAGAAGCATGATCCCGATGTAAAAAGGATTTTTCATTTGTGTGATACCCATAACATTCCCCTGGCAACAAATCTGGCAACTGCCGAGATGATGATTCGCTCTTTGGGAAGAGGAGAGATGGACTGGCGTGAAATGTATAAATAATAAAAAGGTCAGGAAAACTCTTATTCTGATAGGAGTCCTTGCAGGTTTCTTCCTTGTGGGAATCATTGCCCTTGTGCTCTTTACCCGTGGAGGACAGATTAACGAGCCTCTGCCCTATTCCAGAAGCGCCCGTATATTCGGAACTTCTGTACAGGAATCTTCCACGGTGGCAGAAGGCATAGCTGAGAATCTATGTGTAGGAGCCAGTAATAATGCTCTGGATGGAGTAGATGCCCAGGAGGGAGAGATGGCAGGCCTTTTTGATATACGAAATGGCGAGATTCCTTTTTCTCAGAATATTTATCAACAGAAGTCAGCAGGAAGACTGGCCCAGCTTATGACAGTCCTGATAGCCTACGAAACACTTGACATGGACTCCAGCGTTACGATTGAGCAGGAGGATATCTCCTATGGAGCTGACCGTACCTGTGGCCTGTCTGTAGGGAATGTAATCAGTGGGCGACAGCTGCTAAATGCGGCTGCTGTATATTCAGCAGAAGATGCTTGCCTGGCCTTGGCGAGAGCTGCGTCGGGAAGTGCGTCTGCTTTTGTAGAGAGCATGAATAATAAGGCAAAAGAACTGGGTATGACAAACACCAGTTATACAGATCCTGCGGGAACCGATGAGGAAGGGCAATATACCACAGTTTATGATACCTATCTTCTTCTCAACGCAATACTGGAACATCCTGACCTTACAAACACTCTTGGATTGTCCAGTTATACCCTGGACTACAGCCGGGCAGATGGTGAGCAAAAACAGCAATGGCTGAGTTCAGACAACCTTTATGTGACAGGTACTGCTTCATCTCCCAGAGGAGTAACTGTTTTGGGGGGAAAGATGAATGCAGCGGCGGAAAACAACTATGCAGCTCTTCTGGTCCAGGACAATTATGGCAATCCATATGTAGTCATTGTGCTGAATACAGACAGTCAGGTGAATCTCTATGAAAGAATGGAACAGATGATGGAAAAACTGGGTGGCTGAATATCTGTACAGAGACTAGGTACCCGCTAATTTCCTGCTATAAGAAAAAATGCTGGAAATTTTGATTTTACCATTGTATTTTTGAATGATATGCACTATAATTATCTCAACGATAACCACGTTTTTAGTAAAAATACATATTACGTGCGGCTAAGGAGGAAATTGCGATGGTTCAGTTAATTGTAGGAGAAAAAGGTAAAGGAAAAACAAAAGAACTTCTGGACAAAGTAAATAAAGAGGTAAAGGAAGCAAGCGGTACATTTGTTTATCTGGATAAAAGCAGAAAGCACATGTATGAGTTGAATAATAAGGTACGTCTCATTGATATGTCAGAATATGACATCCAGAATAGCAGCGAGTTTCTCGGGTTCATATCCGGTGTAGTGTCTCAGGATAATGACCTTGAAAAGATGTTTCTGGACAGCTTTTTAAAGATTTCAAAAGCTGAGGATGGGGAACTTGGAGAGGTTCTGGATCGTCTGGATACAATGGGAAAGAAATACGGAGTTTCCTTTATTGTAAGTCTTTCAAAGAATAAAGAGGACTTACCGGAAAGTGCACAGAACATGGTTTTGATTTCCTTATAAACCGCTTCGATTTCATATGTAAACACGGTTGAAAGCCGCCCCGTTTGGGGCGGCTTTGTTGCGGTCTTAATTATTTTCAGAAAATGATGAAATCCTTCCAAAAAGGCTAAGGAGATACAGACCGCAGATTCCTACCAGCGCATAAATGATCCTGGAAATCCAGGTCATATCGCCAAATAAAAAAGTTACCAAATTGAATCGGAAGAAGCCGATAAGCCCCCAGTTAACCGCACCAATAATTGTTATGATCAGAGCGGTATAGTCTAAAAATTTACTGTTCATATTTTGCTGCCTCCTTTATCACTGTGTATTATTTCCACAGACCATGGTTTTATACGAAAAAATTCTATTGTGATTCTTTATTGAAAATGGTAAAATGTAAGATAGTCTATAGAACATCTAGAGAATAAAAAAGGAGAATTCTATTGTCAGGCAAGAAAAAGTTCTCAGGAACTGTCAAAAATTTTTTTACATCTATTGGAAAATTGCTGACGTTTAATATTAGCACTATCATGTTTGGAGCTCTGCTTTTATACATGATCATTACTGTGGTACTTTATGCTACATCCAGCCATGTAACTACTTATCAGGTTACTACAGGCCCGCTGACTAAGAATCCTGTCTGCACTGCTCTGGCACTGCGCAGCGAAGAGGTGATTACTGCAGAAAATTCCGGATATATCGAATATTATGCTACCGAAGGCATGCAGGTACGTAAGGACGGCTCCGTATACAGTATTTCAAATGAACAGCAGGAAAATACAGCTGTGGCCCTTTCGGACGAACAAATGGAAGAGGTTCGTTCCAGTGCGGAGCAGTTTTCCTATGCTTACAACAGTAATAATTTTTACGATACTTACAGTTATAAATATCAGGTAAGGGGAACGATACTTCAGGCCGCAAAGGCGGAAACTTCCCAAGCTACACAGACATCCGAAGACAGCCAGACTGCTTCTTCAGAGGAAGGGGAAAACACGGATTCTGTAGCCGGAAGTGCAGTTACAGGAAACAGCATTTCGATTGGAAATCAGGATGTATATACGGCGCCAGAGGCGGGAATTGTGGTATATTCAACAGACGGATATGAGAATAAAACCGCGGATAGTCTGGTGGAGGAAGACTTTAATCAGATGGCTTATCAGAAGGAAAACCTGATTACTGGCAATGAGATACAGACTGGAGATTCGGTTTATAAGCTGATTACCAGCGAAAACTGGACATTGATGGTACCTCTTACAGACCAGATGGCTGCTGCTCTGGCAGGAAGGGAATCCATACAGGTAAAATTTGTCAAAGACGGGGAGAGCCAGAACGGTTCTCTATCTATTGTGAATATTGGCAGCCAGAAGGTGGCAAAAATTGAACTGATAAATGGAATGACCCGCTATGCAGGAGACCGTTTTTTGGAAGTAGAGCTGGTTATTAATACTCAGAGCGGATTGAAAATTCCGGTAAGCTCTATTGTGGAAAAAGAATTTTATACGGTTCCACTGGATTTCCTGACCCAGGGAGATAATGGAGACACCCAGGGATTTTTAAAACAGATAGGCTCAGGAGACTCTTCTTCTTCAGAATTTATAGATGCTACCATATACAGACAGGTGGATGCTCAGGGAAATGAGATAACTGAAAATACCCAAGATACCTCCGGTGGCCTGTGCTATGTAGATAAGGATACCCTGAATGAGGGAGACATACTGATCAAGCCAGACTCCGGGGAAACCTTTACTGTAGGACAGGTAGATAATCTTCAGGGTGCTTATAATATCAACCAGGGATATGCCGTTTTCCGGCAGATTAAAATACTGGATCAGAATGAGGAATATTGCATAGTGGAAGAAGGTACTTCCTATGGGCTGAGAGCTTTTGATTATATCGCCCGTGACGGAAGCACTGTGAGCGAGGAAGAAATTTTGTATTCCGGTTCTAATTAATGTACTGACAGAGAAAGGAAGTAGAGAAAATGAGCGTCTGTGATAATTACAGAACTGTAGAAGAAAAAGTAGAAGCTGCCTGCAGAAGAGCCGGCAGAAACCGAGATGAGGTAACACTGATCGCAGTGAGTAAGACTAAGCCGGTGTCAATGATCGAAGAACTGCTCCCCATAGGAGTTCGCGATTTCGGTGAGAATAAGGTCCAGGAGCTGACGGCCAAGGAGGAAGTTTTGCCGAAAGATATCCGTTGGCATATGATCGGCCATCTGCAGAGAAATAAGGTAAAATATGTGATAGATAAAGCCTGTATGATCCATTCTGTAGACAGTCTCAGGCTGGCCTCAGAAATCAGCAAAGAGGCTGTAAAACATGGGATTACTGCAGATATACTTATCGAGGTTAATGTAGCCGGTGAAGAGAGCAAGTTCGGTGTCTCTGTAGAGGAGACCCCTTCCCTTGTTCAGGAAGTCGCAAAACTTCCCGGAATAAAAGTAAAGGGGCTTATGACAATTGCTCCTTACGTGGATGATCCAGAGGAAAACCGGGGCGTTTTCAGAAATTTAAGAAAATTAAGTGTTGACATTGGAGAGAAAAACTTTGATAATGTTACTATGAATGTCCTCAGCATGGGCATGACTGGTGATTATGAAGTCGCCATCGAAGAAGGTGCCACCCACGTACGTGTAGGAACAGGCATTTTCGGAGAAAGAGGAACAGGCATTTTCGGAGAAAGAAATTATAATATAGAAGAATAGGAAATGGAGATTGGAATATGAGTTTTTTAGATAAATTTTTGGATGCAGTTAAGGTGAATGATGATTATGATGATGACGATTTCTTAGATGAAGCAGATGACGATTTCGAAGACGAAAAGCCAAAGAAAAGATTCTTTAAAAAACTGGAAGATGATTATGATGATGATCTGGACGATGATCTTCCGCCTGTAAAGAATACTAAAAAAGAAAAGAAAGAGAAGAAAACATCAGCAGCAACAAAAACCGTAAAGCAGCCAAAAACCCAGAATTCTTCAAGTAAGGTGACGCCTATGTATAGTGTTAAGAAGAAAACATCCGGTTCATCGGCAGGTTCTTCTAATGAAGTATGTGTGATCAAACCAAAGAAATTTGACGAGTCTACAGAGATTGTAGATGCCCTTCTTGATAACTGCACAGTTATCCTGAACCTGGAGGGTTTGGATATTACATTGGCTCAGCATATTATTGATTTCACTGCCGGAGCAAGCTACGCTATTGAAGGAAATATCAAGAAAGTGTCTTCTTATATCTTTATTCTAACTCCAGAAGGTGTGGACATAACCGGAGACTCTCAGGAAATCTTAAATGATATAGCCGGGTCAGCATCTATGTATGAAGGATTTTAAAAAACAGCTATGGAAAAGGACCAATTATTTGAAAAACGTATGATGGAACTGGGTAAGAAGGCCTATTACAGAGGCATTCTTACCTTTTCCGATTTTCTCGACCTGAACCAGCAGAATATACTTCACAGCCTTTCCTTTCGAGATACAGGAGTCCAGGTAAAAACCTTCGGAGGCTATGAGTCAGCGGAGCGTCAGATGGCGGCATTCGTCCCTGATGCTCTTTCTTATGAGCAGGCATATCCTATTGCATGTATAAAGGTCCAGCCTCTGAACAGGAAATTTTCTGAGGAGCTGACTCACAGGGACTATTTGGGGGCTATTTTGAATCTGGGCATTGAGAGGAGCAAAACAGGAGATATCCTTCTGGACGACAGCTGCGGTTATATTTTCTGCTGCGAATCTATGGCGGACTTTCTCACAGAGGAGCTTGTGCGTATCCGTCATACTTCTGTGCAGGCCAGGAGACTTTCCCAGGAAGAGCCTCTTCCTTCACCTAAAAGAGAAGAAATCTCAGGAACCGTAGCTTCTCCACGGCTGGACAGTGTAATTGCTCTGGCTTTTGGCAGTTCCAGAAGCAGCATTCTGGGACTGATAGAAGGAGGAAAGGTTTTTGTAAATGGGAAGAGCGTGGTTTCTAACGGCTATGGGATCAAGGACGGAGATATTGTATCCGTCCGGGGAAAAGGAAAATTTCAATTTGGGTCTGTGACCAATAAAACAAAGAAGAACCGGTATCATGTAATTTTATACCGTTATGTCTGAATGGGAGGAACAGGATATGACAGAACAGAGACTGCTGGTAAAAAGAGAGGGAGATTTTACTTATCCGATTACCTTTTATAGTGACTTTTCTGGTCTGAGCAGAGAAGTTGAAAGCCTGGAGAACCGTGGAAAAAGGCTCTGTATCGTGACAGACAGTCATGTGGCTCCACTCTACCTGGAGACGGTAAAGAAAGAGCTGGAAAAAACAGGGAGAGAGATTTACTCTTATATCCTTCCTGCCGGAGAAGAAAATAAAAACCTGGAAGAAATACAGGGAATCTATGAGTTTCTTATAAATAATCATTTTGACAGGAAAGATCTTCTGGCTGCTCTGGGAGGAGGCGTTGTAGGCGATATGACTGGTTTCAGCGCTGCCACCTATCTTCGTGGGATTGATTTTATTCAGATTCCAACCACCCTTTTGGCCCAGGTAGACAGCAGCATAGGCGGGAAAACAGGAGTTGATTTCAAACAGTATAAAAATATGGTAGGTGCTTTTCATCAGCCACTGCTGGTGTATATGAATGTTGCCACATTAAAGACTCTTTCTGACAGAGAATTTGCCTGCGGCATGGGTGAGGTTATTAAACATGGTCTGATCCGCAGCCGGGAGTACAGCAGCTGGCTTACAGAACACAGTGGGGAAATCCTTTCCAGAGAGGATAAGACCTGTCAGGAGATGATTTATCAGAGCTGTGTGATCAAAAAAACTGTGGTGGAAAATGACCCTACGGAAAAAGGGGAGCGGGCAGTGCTGAATATGGGACATACAGTGGGACATGCAGTAGAAAAACTGAAAGACTTTACTATGCCTCATGGTCAGTGTGTAGCTGTGGGATGTATGGCTTCTGCCTGGCTTTCCAGAAAAAAGGGACTGCTCTCCAATGAAGAGTACCTTGAGACAGCAGAGCAGATGAAATTATTTGGCCTTCCTCTGGCAGTTGAAGGACTGTCTGCAAAGGATATCCTTGATACTACGAAATCTGATAAAAAGATGGAAAAAGGACATATTAAATTTGTTCTCATGGAAAAACCGGGATATGCTGTGGTGGATACCGGAGTGACAGATGAAGAACTGCTGGAGGCCATTGAAAGCATCCGGCTGGAAAACCGGGAGGTACTATGACCATGAATACAGGAAAAAAACGACTGCTGGACTTTGGGATTTTCCTTATTTCCACAGGGATATTAGTGGCTTTTGATCAGTGGACTAAGGCTTTGGCCGTTGCAAATCTAAAGGACCAGGCAGATATCCAGCTGATTTCCGGAGTTTTATGTCTTCATTATCTGGAAAATACGGGTGCAGCTTTTGGAATATTCCAGGACCAGAGAATTTTTCTCCTGCTGCTGACAACGATTATCCTACTCTGTGTCTGCTATGTGCTATGGAAGATTCCTGGAGAAAAAAAATATATCCCACTAAAGATTCTGTGCGGTATGATTACTGCAGGTGGTATTGGGAACCTTATTGACCGGGTTCGTCTGAATTATGTGGTGGATTTTATTTATTTTTCACTGATTGATTTTCCAGTATTCAACGTGGCAGATATTTATGTGACCACCAGTATGATCCTGCTCCTGATTCTTGTATTTTTTTACTATAAAGATGAGGATTTTCAGTTTTTAAAATGGAAGAGAGAAAAATGAAAAGGCTTTGTTTACAGGCAGACCTTTCCTGGACAGGGGAAAGAGTCGATAAATTTCTGGCGGAAGTAATGGAGGATTACTCCCGCTCTTTTTTACAAAAACAATTCAAAGAAGGGAATATTACGGTTAATGGAAAGCCGGCAAAAGCCAGCCAGAAAGTAACAGAAGATGATGAAATCGTGGTTTTTCTTCCGGAGAATCAGGAACCGGATATTGAACCGGAGAATATTCCACTGGATATTCTCTATGAAGATCAGCAGCTTCTGGTGGTAAATAAACCAAAAGGGATGGTCGTACATCCCAGTGCCGGTCACTACAGCGGGACCCTTGTAAATGCCCTGATGTACCACTGCAAAGATAATCTTTCAGGGATTAACGGCGTGCTCAGGCCTGGAATTGTCCACAGAATCGATATGGATACTACAGGGGCTTTAGTAGTCTGCAAGACTGACACGGCACATCAGAGCCTGGCAGAGCAGCTGAGGGTTCACAGCATTACCCGAAAATACAGAGCGATTGTCCATGGAAATATCAAAAAAGACAATGGAACTGTAGAAGGAGCCATTGGGCGTCATCCGGTGGAACGGAAGAAAATGGCTGTTCATGTCCGGGGAGGCAAGGAGGCGGTGACTCACTTTAAGGTTCTTGAGCGGTTCGGCAGTTATACTTATATTGAATGTCAGCTGGAAACTGGGCGGACTCATCAGATCCGGGTACATCTTTCCAGCATCGGCCATCCTCTCTTAGGAGACCAGCTCTATGGACCAAAAAAATGTCCCTTCCCCTTTCTACAGGGGCAGACGCTTCATGCTATGGTCTTAGGTTTTGTGCATCCTACTACATCAGAATATATGGAATTTACTGCTCCTTTACCGGAATATTTTGAAAAATTATTAGTAAAATTAAGGGGAACTCTTTAAAATTTGAAACTGTTAGATTTACTATGTAAAATTTTTAAATTATCTATACATTTTACTCAAAATGGATTATAATATAGAAAAAGCATTAGGAGAGGAGTGTATGGTATGGCAGCAAATACAATAGTTACAATTGCCCGCCAGTATGGCAGCGGCGGACGGGAAATAGGGCTTCGGCTGGCTGAAAAAATGGGTGTCAAATGCTACGATAAGGAGCTGCTGGATCGTGCGGCCAAGGACAGCGGAATATGCCAGGAATTATTTGAACACCATGATGAAAAACCCACCAACAGTTTTCTGTATTCACTGGTTATGGATACCTATTCCTTTGGTTATTCCTCGGCGGCTTTTACAGATATGCCTATTAATCATAAGGTGTTTTTAGCCCAGTTTGATGCTATTAAGAAAATTGCCAGTGAGGAATCCTGCGTTATGGTAGGAAGATGTGCAGACTATGCTCTGGCGGATAATCCCAATGCGATCAGTGTGTATATCCATGCAGATCTGGATAAGAGGATTGACAGGATTTCCAGAAAGTACGAGCTCTCAGCGGCTACAGCTAAAGACCGGATACAGAAAACCGACAAACAGAGAGGCAGCTACTATAATTACTACACCAGTAAAAAATGGGGAGATGCAGACAGCTATCACCTTTGTCTGGACAGCGGTATCCTGGGAATCGAAGGCTGCGTAGAGATGATCCTGAAGGCTATTGAAGTGAAAGATAAGCAAAAAATTCAGGAAAGTAAAAATTAGTCACGATATTCAAAGGCCCCGGAAGAGGATTCTTCCGGGGCACAGTTTTTGTCTTCTATAAAAAATAGGGGCTCAGCCATTTCCCAGGGAATGCCATCCGTTAATATTACTGTTAAGGATCGCAGTAAACATCCGTTCCTTGGTTCCGGGATTCTCTTTTGAAATATCATGGAGAAGCTCCTTGGCATACTGTCTTTTCGTATAGCCATCTACGGGACAGGGGCTTTTTTCGATTTCAATGCCATATTTGTTTTTAAAGCCGATTACATCTGCTTCGTCTACAAAGAGGAGAGGACGGATAACTGTAAGGTCCATCCGGTCCAGATAGGTTTTAGGTGAAAAAGTATGAAACCTGCCCTCATAGATGAGAGAGAGCAGCATAGTCTCTACTACATCGTCCTTGTGGTGAGCATAGGCTACTTTGTTGCAGCCCAGTTCTTTGGCTTTGGCATTGAGAGCTCCTTTTCTCATTTTTGCGCATAGAGAGCAGGGATTGCTTTCTTTTCTCTCCTGAAAAATGATAGGTGCAATCTCTGTCTTTACCAGATGAAAGGGTACATTCAGCTCCCGGCAGAGATTTTCGATTTTATCTGCCTGAAAACCTGGATGCCCCAGGTCCACAGTGATCACCTCTATGGTAAAAGGATTGGGGTAGAAGCGCATCAGTCCGTGAAGGGCATAGAGCATGGTAAGACTGTCTTTGCCTCCGGAAACCCCTACAGCGATTTTATCGCCGGAATCAATCAGATTAAATTCATCAACAGCCTTTCTGGTAAGGCTTAATAATTTCTGTAATTTCATAAAATTTCAGTTCCTTTCAGATGCAGGTTTTGTGAAGCCTTAAGCATCATACCACAGATGCTGAAAAAAAGAAATCATTTTATTGCCGGCGGTGGCCAAATAAATATAAATATTCCCTTGGTTCGTTGCTTTGTGGTATACTATGGAGATATCAGGGAAAGCGGCATGAATTTCTCCCGAGGAGATAAGTCGTGACTGGACCGGCCCTGGAAAATACGACGAAGAAAAGGGGATAAAAAATGAAACTGGTGATCCAGAAAGTCAGCAGCGCTTCTGTGGAAGTAGATGGAACATGTGTGGGAAAGATCGGAAAAGGATTTCTGGTTCTTGCAGGCATCGGCCAGGAGGATACCCGGGAAATCGCAGATCAATACATTAAAAAGATGGTAAACCTCAGGATATTTGAAGACAGCGATGGGAAGACAAACCTTTCCCTGGCGGATGTAAAGGGGGAGGTTCTGCTGGTTTCACAGTTTACGCTGTACGCCAACTGCAGAAAAGGAAATCGACCTAGTTTTGTAGAGGCAGGGGAGCCTCAGATGGCCCAGGAACTCTATGAATATATGATCAAAAAGATACAGGAGACTGTGCCAGTGGTCCAGACCGGCGTTTTCGGAGCAAAAATGAGCGTGTCTCTTGTAAACGAGGGTCCATTTACAATTATACTTGATGAGAATACCTTTAAGCATAAAAAGGACCGTATATAGCTTTACAATAATTTGACTTATGAAAAATATGGTTTTTTCCAGTCTGGACTTGCCGGAACAAGAGAAGGAGGACTGGAAAAGGCCATTTGTATTTAAAGATTAGTTTAGCGGACAAATACAGATTTATCCGAAAAAGTATGGCTTTTTTCCGGAATCTGTGATAAACTACTCTCAAAACAAGGATTTTTGGAGGGATTTTATGGCAAAGCCAATGACCTATCGGGAACAGGAAAAAATTGAAAATACAGTAAAACTTCGGGAATTTCTTCAGGAACTTCCTCCTTATGTCAAGGATTATTTCCGGGCCAAGGAACCGACCACTTCAGACAAAACCCGTTTGTCCTATGCTTATGACCTGCGTGTTTTCTTCCGGTTTCTTCAGGAAACAAATCCGGCTTTAATGTCCAAACCTATGGCTGATATTTCCATCCAGGATCTTTCCAGTCTTCAGCCTGTGGATTTTGAAGAATTTCAGGAATACCTTAAGGCCTATAAGGCTCCTGACAACAAGCTGGAAACCAATTCCCGCACCGGGATTGCCAGAAAAATGTCTTGTCTGCGAAGCTTTTACGATTATCTGTGCAAAAGGCAGTTAATACGGTCTAACCCGGTCCGACTTGTAGACATGCCTAAAATTAAGGAAAAAGCCATTATCCAGCTGGACCCTGATGAGGTGGCCAGTCTTCTGGATTATATAGAAAATTATGGAAATCAGCTTACAGGGGTGAAACTTTATCACTATAATAAACAAAAGTATCGGGACATTGCCATTGTCACTCTCCTGCTGGGAACGGGTGTTCGTGTTTCTGAACTGGTAGGTCTGAACATTTCTGACATTGATTTTAAAAATAATGGAATACGGATACTCCGAAAGGGAGGAAATGAAATGATCGTCTATTTCGGGGAAGAGGTTGAAAAGGCGCTGAAAGACTATCTGGAGATTTCCAGAAATGCCATTACTCCCCTCTCCGGCCATGAGGATGCTCTCTTCCTCTCCGGACAGAGAAAAAGGATCAGTGTAGATGCTGTAGAAAAAATGGTAAAGAAATATGCTTCTGCAGTCTCTGCTAAGACTATCACCCCTCACAAGCTCCGCAGCACCTACGGAACGGCTCTTTACAGAGAGACCGGGGATATTTATCTGGTAGCCGATGTTTTGGGCCATGCAGACGTAAATACAACGAAAAAACACTATGCCAAATTAAGCGACGCCAGAAGGCGCTCTGCTTCCAAGGCAGTGGTACTGAGAGAAAAAACCAACTAGAAGTCAATTAGGGCCTGCCGGACCGGCTCATATCAGAAATATGGCGGTTCCTGCAGGCCCTATGCCCTTTATGGAAGGAGTTTACATTCCGATCAGGTCAAACTGTTCAAAGGAAACTACTACCTCATAATCCTTTTTGGGATTGGGGTATTTGATCTGAACAGATTTCAGTCTCTGGCTGTAATACCAGCCAAAATCAGCTCCTTCGAATTTTTGCCTGTGAAGGAAATGAGGAACTTCTTTTCCGTTTACGGTTACCCAGTAAGGAGATTTTTCTCTGTGAATCATATCAATCTGCATATCCTCTACAGCAGTCTGATAAGCCCCTTCGTTGCGGAAGGAAAGGGTGGTCTGCTCTCCTGCTTTCATGGTAATAAAAGTCTTCAGGAATGCGCCCTTTTCATATTCCATAGTAACGCCGTCGTCTTCATATAAAGTAAAGGCTCCGTCACGTCCTGCCTCACAGAGGATGGAAAGGCCTGTAACCCTCTGAGTAGCGAAATTATCCATTTGATTCAGAGCCATAGGGATAATGGCTCCGCTTCTGACAAACAGAGGAATACTGCTAAGGTCCACATCCAGTTCTGCGGTCTCTCCGCCTTCGTAAGGCATTCTTGTGTAGAAATCAAAGAAACGGTTTTCTTTAGGGAAATAGACTTTTCTGGTTTTGGCGCCTTTTTCTACCACGTTGGCTACCAGAAGAGAGTCTCCCAGCATAAAGTCTACTCCTTCCTCATAGCAGGCCGGGTCATTCTGGAAGGCGCTGCACATTGGCTCCATAATAGGAAGACCTGTCTCATGGGCCCTCTCCATAAGGGAATAGAGATAGGGGAAGAGACAATATCGAAAACGGATGGCCTCACGGATATAGTCCGTACAGTCACTGTACATCCAGGGTTCTGTGACTGTATTGTCTGTATTAGTTGAGTGAATAGAAAATCTGGGCTGAAAGATTCCGTTCTGGATCCACCTTACCAGAAGTTCTGCCTCTGGCGCCGGACCATAGAATCCGCCGATGTCGCAGCCCTGGTTGGCTACACCGCTTAAGCTCATACCCAGAATAGTGGCTATATTATATTTCAGAGAGTCCCAGCAGGTAAGGTTGTCCCCTGCCCAGGTCTGGGCATAGCGCTGGATGCCGCAGTGTCCGGAACGGCATACAATGTAAGGCCGTGTATTTCCAAAAGTCTCATGGATTGCTTCCCCGGTAATATGACACATGATATTGGACATTACAGATTTCAGCTGGCCGATAGTGCCGCCCTTTCCTTCAAAGCTGCAGCGGCAGTCCTTATCAATGAGGCTGTCATACTCGCAGTTATCATTCCATACAGAGCTGGTGCCGTATTCCAGAACATTTTCTTTCAAAAGAGCTTTCCAGTTTTCTCTTGTGGAAGCCTTTGTAAAATCTACGAACATGCCTTTGCCGCCCCACCAGGTTCCGATTCCCGGCTCATCGCTTTCACTGGCCTTGATGAACATATCTTTTTCTTTCATCTCTTCCAGTTTCGGATGGACCAGAAGCATTCCCGGTTTCACATTGGGGGATACACATACCCCTCTTTTCTTCATCTGGGCAAAAAAGTCCTTGGGGTCTTTAAAACGCTTTTTATTCCAGGTAAATGTGCAGCGCTTGATCCCTTCTTCCGTGTCAACGGCACAGTATCCTGAGGAAAGCTGGAATCCGTCTACAGGAATTCCTTCTTCCTTAGTTGTATCGATAAATTCTGTAATGGCATCATCACAGTCTGCTTCTAACTCCGGATAATACATGGAAGAGCCCAGATATCCCAGGGCAGATTTTGGGAGCATTGCAGATTTTCCTGTAAGGTCTGTGTACCTTTCAACAACCTGCCGTATGGAAGGACCGGTGATCAGGAACAGATCGATATCTCCTCCGTCTGTCCGGTAACGGCTGTGCATCTTCCAGTAATTGCTCTTTTCCCTTCCCATATCAAAGTCACATTCATAGGTGTTGTGATAGAAATAGCCTACGGCCTTTTGGGTATTCCGGTTCAGCTTGATGTAAAATGGAATATGCTTATACAGTGAGTCTGTCTCTTTGGGATTATAGCCCATGGCGTCCTTGGGACTCATCCCCATGAATTTCTGTGCCTTGTTAAATTCCCCGCTCTTCTCGCCAAAGCCATAGAAACAATCTTCAGGGCTGATCTCGCAGGTATGTATCCTCCGGTGATTGCTGTCCTCCATATAGGCCAGATCTACAATATCTGCGTGAAGCTGAGTGCCTTCCTTATCATAAACACAGATACGGAAAGGTTCTTTTTCCACGATAACTTTCAGCTCTTTCCCCTGGAGCACTGCCTGATTTTCCTCTTCAGTCAAAACAGCCTGAGCCGCAGTGATACGCTTTCTGTATCCTTTCATAAAATCATCCATACGGTCTTCCCAGGCGGTAGTAACCAGACTATAGGATTCTTCTGAAAAATCACCGTCAAACCCTGCCCGGATACGCAGTATCTGGTCAGTAACAAACCAGATACGGATAGGTACACTGTCGGTCTGTACCGTAAAATAAGAATCCTGCTGTGTTACGGAAGCTGCCTTCAAACACACTTTCATAGAGTTTTCCTCCTTCTTTTTGCTTTAAAACTGGTTTTATGATAATATAATATTGAATTAACACCCAGGAAACTATACAAAAATTGCGTATTTTCTTTCTCTTTTTTACATTTCTTGCTTTATATGGGAGGAAAAAGATGATCGACCAGGCAGGGATTATGATGGCCCAGGGGAAAAAGATTGCCTGTGAACGGATACAGGGAGTGAATGATAATATGGCCAAGTCCCACTATCACGAATATTTTGAACTTTATTATCTGGAAAGCGGACGGCGATTTCATATGGTCCAGGATGAAATGTATGAGATGTATCCAGGCCAGTTTATGATTTTTGCACCATATATCATGCATCGCTCCTTTGGAGATCAAAATATGCCCTTTAAAAGACTGGTGCTGTATTTTCAAAGTGGAGAGGTTCTGTCCGAAGAACTGAGAAAAACTGTTGAAGCGGGAGTAGGTGTTTACAGACCAGACAGGCAGGAAGAAACCTTCATACACAGAATACTGGGAAATATTCTGGAGGAACAGCAAAAGCCAGAGGTTTTTTCTGATGAATATATGGCAACCCAGCTAAACGGACTTCTCCTGCAGATTGCCAGGAAGCTGGAAAAGCCGGAACGGGTAAAAAAACTGGACAGGATCGGAGAAGTGCTCCATTTTATCCACACGAATTTTGATAAAGAGATCAGTCTGGAACAGCTTTCCCGGACTTTTTATCTCAGCCCCTATTATCTCTGCAGGGAATTTAAAAAGCATACGAACACCACTATTGTCCAGTACCTGAACGTGACCCGGATCATGAATGCTCAGCGGAAGCTCATGGAGACTAACCAAAGTATCACCCAGATCAGCAGGGAAACAGGATTTTCGAATATCACGCACTTTAATCGGGTTTTTAAAAGCATTACAGGAGTGTCCCCTACCCAATTCAGAAAACAGTTATAGTCGAGATCTTCCTGGTGCATTTTATAGCGGTAGGTCCGGATAGGGTTGTTTTCCAGATTGATCACATAATCATGTTTGGGCATTTCCCGCACCCAGAGCTCCTGCTTTTTGTCATCCCAGGGATACCAGAACATTTCATAACTGCTGAGAGCCGTCCGGGTAGCCATGGGAAGGCAGACCCAATAAGGTTCTACCTGATCTTTGATCTTTTCAAAGGTTCTTTCGATATACTCTGTAGTCACTGTATACTGGGCTTCAAAGTCCTGATGAAAAACGCCAATGGATTTTTCGGGATAGTATTTATTCCGATAGTCCAGTACCAGATTTAAAAGCAGACCGCTGTCCTTTCCTCCGGAAAAGGAAACATAGATGTTGTCAAATTCTTCAAAGAGAAGTTTAAAACGGTCCATCAGAGCTTCATACACATTCTGTTCCAGATATTCACGTACCATTTATGTATTCCCCCTGTGCTAAATTTCCATAATTTCCCAATTCCTATGAAGGATAATTTAGCACATAACGGGAGAAAATTCAACTGAGTTCCCGGTTTTTCGACCTTTTCCGCACCTCTTCCAGGTCCTTTAAGGTATCTACAGAGAGACTTTCTCCTTTGGCTACCGGTATCAGATAAAGAGGCTTTCCGTAATCCAGAAACCGGAGGGTATCAATGCCCTCTGTCCGTTCCAGCTGACCGGGAGAAGAGTTTTTATAAAAATCCAGCATCTGCCGGCTGTATCCGATGATTCCCACATGTTTGTAGTAGATGCAGTCCAGAGTGCCGAAGGGACAGGGAATAGGTGTTCTGGACATATACAGCGCCTTGTAGCTGCTGTCAAAGACGACTTTGATATTGGAAGAATCCAGAACCTCTTGGGGACTGGTCACCGGCATAATGATGTTGGTGCCGAACTCTGCCTCGTCTGGAAATCTTTCCGGTACTGCCGCAGCAATATTTTCCCAGGATATCAAAGGTTCGTCCCCGTTGATCTGTACATAAAAATCAGCCTTTATCTGTTCTGCAGCTTCCCCAAGCCGATGGGCGGCGCACCGGTGGGTATCCTTTGTGAGGATTACAGGAATCTGCCGTTTTTCACAGACCCGGAGAATTTCCATACTGTCTGTGGCCACCCATATTTTCTGCAGATTTTCCGCTTTTCTCGCCCGCTCATAAACATGCTGGATCATAGGTTTTCCATTAATGTCCATTAATGGCTTCCCCGGAAGCCTGGAAGAGCCGTATCTGGCAGGAATGATTCCTACTGTCTCCATGGTATTTCCCCTTTCTGGATCATAGTTTAACAAGATGTCCGGTCCTATTGGAACTGTTTTCCCTGTGTTACCAGCTCCAGCTCTCTTCGCAGTTCTTTTTCTGTTTTTATATATTCTGTCAGTCTTTTTTCCGTAGCTGCCAGGATACCTTCCAGCATACGGATCTGTATCTGGCTGTCCGTAAGCTCTTCTATGGAAACCGGTACGGAAGTATCTTCCTGACTCTGGGAGCTTATAAATCTCTCTGCCATTTTTCTCACCTCTTCCCTGGCTGGATAAAAATATAGGGTGTGTGCGCTGCTGCCTTCCCGAATGGAGACAGGTACCATCTGGAAAAACTTTTCTTTTTCTCCCGGCTGGTACATCTGGTAATTTTTTCGGGAGTTCAGATAGAGGACTCCCAGTAGTTCAACCTCCAGTTTCCAGATATCCTCGCCGTTTTCCGGTTCCTTCCTGCTTTCTTGGCATTCTTCAAAATCATCTTGTATACAAAGGACTTTTCCTGTAAGCTCTTCCCGGTTTTGGGAGATTTTCAGCTTTTTATTTTCGGGCCAGTGGATTTTTGCCAGATTTTCAAGCTGGACCTTATTGGCTCCCCGGCACAGGATTCCCTCTGCACCCAGATACGCTCCCAGCCCAAGGGCAGTATAGTAAGAGCCGTCCCAGTGAAAGGTCTGTTCATAGAGCCCATTAAAAATCAGGGTATCTGAAAATTCCCGGCGGATCTGGTTTACCCCTGTGGAGCTGACTGTGGACAATATTTCCGGAAGCTTTTCAAAAACAAATGGCAAAAGCTCCGAGGGAAAAGGCTCCTTCAGGACCTCACAATGGGGAAAGAGCCTGGGATAATAGAGGATATCATCGGGATGGGGCTTTATGAGCACCTGCTTCCCCCGTAAATAATAGTCAAATACATGCTGGTAGATGCCCTTCTGCTCACCTAAAGTTAGCTGGCCCAGATTGGCAAACTGCTGAGTCAGAAGAAGCACCTGGGCACAATCTCCTTTTTTGGAGGGCAGACGAAAAAGCCTGCGGATATTTTCCTGGATTTCCGGGGACAGCCTCAGAAAGTTTTCCAGGACCTGAAAATCTTGTGCTTTTTCGTCCTGAAATCCCGGAAGCTGTGCTTTTTCATCATAATATTTTCTGGTGATCCAGGGACTTTTATGGTCATAGAGATGATATTTCTCTATAAGCCCATATCTGGCAGGAGAAGATTTCTTGTGGATATCTGCCAAGACCCAGGGGCGGCTTAAGGCTCCGCTTCCGTCCTCAAACATCTCAAAAGAAATCTCTTTGGAAATCAGCCAGACCTGAAGGTAAGTGTGGATTCCTGCGATCAAAAGTTTTTCAAATTCTTCCGGAGCATAGGGGATAGTCTTCTGGTATTCTTTTTCTATCTGGCCGAGGATCTCCTCTTCTGTACCTTTGTACCCTCCAAAACGGAAAAGAAATATCTGGTCAAAAAATCCCCGGCTTTCCAGCTCCTGGTACCAGGGCATCCGTTCGGTGATATAATTGCCCAGGAGCAGCACCGCTTTTTTATCCCGGTAAAAGACCTGGCGGTGGATGATACATTCTAAAATCTGATAAGATGACAGCGCCTGATATAAAATCATGATCTTCCCTCCCAAATTCCGGCTTTTTTCATAACTTCTTCCACAGATTCCATAACTGCCTTTTCCTGGGTGGCGAAAAGATCCCGCCCAAAGATATAGCCGCTGAAATACTTCTTTATCCAGAGGAGATTTCTGGAAAAATACTGGAAGGGCATATAGGCGTCATGGCCGGAAATATCCAGCATATAGGGGAAGTTTCGGAAGTGCTGCTGATATTCCTTTACAAAATCCAGAGCCCCCTGATGGATTTCCTGATTTTTCTTATAATTCTCTACTTCAGGAATGTCATAGAGGAACCGTCCCTCCCTATCAAATCCCAGAAAGGTAGGAGTACAGGATTGGGTGAGGATTTCAAAGAAAAAGGAGTTCAGCCGGTTATTCTCTTCCTGGTGAGCGTCATGAAGGCCTTTATTATACATATTGGAAAAGATATAGGTCTTTACTTCTTCTTTCTGGATCATAGCCGCCATATAAGTGTCGTTTACATTTCTGGCGGCAGCCAGGAGACAGTGAACCTGACAGTCCAGCTTATATACTTGTTCCAGAAGATATTTTACCTGTAGGACATTATTTCCTGACCAGCCTACATCTACTACAGCTACAGACCGGGCGGAGCCGGTTTTTCTGGTGAGATACTGCCGGATCCGCTCTTGATCCCGGACATAACAGTTCTCAAGCTCTTCCCAATGGTCTATCAGAAGCTGTCGGACGATCTTTTCATTTTCAGGAGTCAGAAACTCCTCCTCTTTTATCCGGTAATCGGAAAGGTATTTTTTCAGCACACCAATGCCAGTCTGTTCAAAAAGAGTTCCGATTTTTGACTTGTAAAGGGCATTGGCCTTGTGGTGAATGATCTGAAGAAGGTAAGGATGCCGGTTTTTTCCTACAATGGTCTTTACCACTCCAATCCTGGACCAGAGGACATATTCCGTGGGAATCTCCGGATACATGGACTGAAAGACCTTCTGATACAGGTCCCCCTCCCGGGCCAGAAACAATACTTTTTCGATTTTGTGCTCCTGGATATAGCGAAAGATCCACTGACAGAATCCCATAACGTAGATTCCCGTATAGACAAATCCTACTTCATAATAAGGACTGTACTGTCTGGCGCCGCTGTGCAGCTTTGCATTGACGATCCCTCGGTAGGCAGAACCTGTCAGCCGTGACATGTCCCTGGCCCGGAAAATATTGCCTGCTTCATTTACATTCTGGTAGAATCGGGTATCCAGTCCTTTTTCCTTTGCCCTTTCTATATCGGAAAGCCGGTTGTCCCCTATATGGACCATCTTTCCCGGATACTGTTCTTTTAGCACCTCATACAGGCCGCCGTTTCCTTTGGAACAGTTATAGTCACAAGACACCATAACACGGTCAAAATCTTCATAGCCTTTGGCGGAAAGGAGACGAGAAAGGAGTTCCCTGGGCAGATACATATCGGACAGGGCCACCAGGGTCTTTCCTTGAGCGGCCAGGATATAAAAAACTTCCTGCATATAAGAGTTGGGATAGCAGAGCTCGTGTTCCAGAGAAAATTCCAGATCCGCTCCTGCCTTTGGATCTATGCCGGTCTCCTGGGCCACCAGTTCATAGATTTCTTTGAGGGTAACTTCACGGTTGCCCCGGAGAAGCTGATTTTTCCTCCTGGCCTCTTCTTCTGCCCGTATGCGGATTTCTGTAAAATTCATAATGTCCAGCTTCTCTCCCACAAGCATGAACAGATCTGAGGGATTAGAGAAGGGACGGAAAAGCAGAGTATCAAAGACATCAAAGGAGATTACATCATAAGGCATCAGGCCTTTGGCAAAGTTCATTACAGAAACCCGGTTGGAAGCCTGGGATTCCGCCCCCTTTTCAAAAAGCCTCCCGCTGTTTTTCTTCGTGAACTTTTCACCTGGTGCCGTAAGTTTCAGTCTTCTGGGAAATTCCTGATAGGTTTTTCCGTTTTTTGTATATTTCAGCAGATAAGAATAGGCGGTTCCGCTTTTAAGCTCTTTATCCGCATAACCAGTCTCCCTGGTCTGTATGAGGAACCGGTAGCTCCCGCCCTCTTCTGATCGATAGAGATTATAATGGAGGGCCCCGGAAACTGGGGTCCAGGAAATCTCCGCGATTCCCTCTTGGGGAAAGCTTCCCCGGAAATCCCTGCTGCCCTCCAAAGTTCCGGCTTTTCTGGATTTTTTCGAGTGTTTTCCAGAAGCATCAGAGAAAATCCCTTCTCCTTTTAAGGCCAGTTTTTTCATGAAAAAGAGTTCTTGGTTCTGCACTGTGGATACGGTGAGAACCTGGGAAAAATCGCTGTACCTGCTGCCGTCCATAGAGACCTTGAACTTAAAAAAATACATCTGGTCCTGCTTCAGATTTTCTACTTCACAAAGATGATTTCGTGTCTTTTCCTGGAACCTGTAGTGAAGGCCGTCCTGAGAGACATAGAGATTGTAGCAGCAGGCTCCGGGGATCCACTCCATCCGGATTTTTGCTTTGTTATCTTTCAGTTTTGCCAGGGTCAGAGTATGGAGTCTGTTTATCTGGCTTCTCCGGTATTTCCAGGACAGGGCAAGGAGTATCAGCCAGTGTTTAAACCGGCTTCTCTGGTGTTCTTCCAGGTGTCCCTGAACATAGGTTTCATAGGCCCTTTGCACCCTGGGATTTTTTCTTACAAATTTTTCATAGAACCAGTCTTTCATTCTGTTCTCGCCTCCTGTCCCCAGAGGGCTTCCTTACATTCTTCCAGGTTCCCTTTTTTCTTCAGGAGCAGCTCCGCAAACTCTCTTACAGCCCCTTCTCCGCCTCTGCTGTTTAAAACACAGGTACAGGAGTCCTGGACTTCTTTTACAGCATCCCGGGGACAGGCGGTGACTGCAGTAAGGCTCATGGCGCCCAGATCATTTAAGTCGTCACCTATATAGGCAGCTTCTTCCCGGCTGACCTGCCTCTCCCGGAAAAATTCCCGGAGAAACTCCTTCTTCTTTTTTACATTTTGGAAGACATAGGGAATCTGAAGCTCCCGGGCCCTTTGGGTTACACAGAGGCTTTCCCTGCCGGTAAGGATCACTGGCTGAATGCCTCCCTGCCGGGCCAAAAGGATCCCGGCTCCATCTTTAATGGAAAATTTTTTCGTTTCATTGCCCTGGCTGTCCAGATAGACGCCTCCGTCAGTCATGGTACCGTCTACATCCAGGATCAGATACCGGATTTTAGTCCAGTCAATAAACTCTGCCCTCATCTACATTTCCTCCTCATAAGCGGAAGGAGTTACAAAAGTAAGCCGCATCTTTCCGCCAAGCTTTTTCAGTTCCCGGGCAATCTTCCGGTTATCACCCAGAGGGGCGCTGGCAAACCTGCCGAAGTATCCTTCCAGATAGTTTTCTTCTCCTTCAATATAGCCGTCAAAGCCCGCCAGAGCCCCCTCTCTTACCCCCAGAAGGAGAAGAAGCCGAAGAAGCAGGATACCACTGTTTCCCCGTTCTGTTTCTTCCTGGGACAGACGGTAGAGATTGATCACATGGTCGTCTGGCCGGATACCTGTGGTAATGTTGGAAGTAAGGATTACCTGAACCCCTGGTTTTCTCAGAGAACGATATTCCTGAAACCGTTTGGAATTACTGAAAAAGGCATATCCTTCTTCCTGATGGTCGTAAAAGAAATTTACAGAGATAGGAACAGGCCTATGGGCTCTTTGATAATCTTCCACCTGCTTCCGGTATTCTTTAAGGCCGGGGCCAGGGGCCAGAAGAAGTGCTTTTTTATCTCGGAAAGCTTTCCGCAGAGCATCCAGGGTCTTTTCATCAGAAACGGTGTGGTTTTCATACTGGTGGTACAGGTATTCTATATAGTTCTGGTCAAAGGCGCTTTTTTTCTCTTCCGGTATCATCTGAAGGATACGGTGCATATCCCGGGAGGAAAGAGCACCTTTCGTAAGGAGATATTCTGCATAATTCCGATGGAGATTGTACTTGGCAGAAAGAAAATATTCTGCCATATATCCCCAGGGTTCCTGTTTTTTGATAGGAGAGATATATTCTTCAATGGCGTCCAGCACCGGGTCTATGTCATAGGACTTCCCGAAATGTTTGTTCAGATAGTCCATGATCAGTTCTATACAAAGATTTCCGGGAACCCGCCCCATGCCGTTTAAAGAGGCGTCCAGGACGCAGCTTCTTGCCTGCTCCCGCATTTTCAGAAAAGACTGAGCCAGAGAGAAGGACTGGGCCATATTTTCGTGGAGATGGAGGCCAAGGACAATGTCTTTTTCCAGATTGTTTTCACAGAGAGAATAGATCCTGGTCAGTTCCCTTCCGGTCATGGAGCCGAAGGTATCCACAATGGAAAAGCCGTAGGGATGAAGCCGGTTTACCTTTTCCAGCAGCTTTAGAAGCTGCCGGTCTGAATATCCCATGATATTGATGGGATTCACAAAAAGCTGATAGCCTTTCTCCTTAACCTTTTCACAGAAAACAAGTCCCTCTTCGATATCATAATCATGAAAGGTCACCCGAATGATATCAATACTTCCGTCACAGGGCTCCAGTTTTTCTACATCGTACTGATTATGGAGCGCCATGGCCGCAAATCTGGTGCTGCCTGAATTGGCAGGAAGGATTTTCTTCAATTTCTTTATAGATGGAAACAGAGTTTTGTCTTTGTCCCAGGTACAGTTCCGTAAAAATCCCACTTCTATGATATCGGTCCCTGCCTCTGTAAGCCGGGATGCAATGCTTCGGATAGTCTTTTCTCCAAACCCCCATTGGTTGATGTATCCTCCATCCCTGAGGGTACAGTCCAGTAATCTGATATTTTCCATAGAACATACGCTCCTTTACAAATTTGATTCCTCCACTCCCTGGGCGTTTTCTTTCTGAAAAAAGATGCGGATGGTAAGAAACAGCAGTCGGATATCCAGGCGGAGGGAATAATTATAAATGTAGATGAGATCATACTTCAGCTTGTCTTCCGGCCCGGTACTGTATTTCCCGTAAATCTGGGCGTATCCTGTCAGTCCGCCTTTTACCCGGAGGCGCTCCTTAAATTCAGGAAGGATACGGGAATAGTCTTCAATAAATTCCCTCCTCTCCGGCCTGGGACCTACCATGGACATATCTCCGGCCAGTACGTTAAAAAGCTGAGGCAGTTCATCCAGATGAAGATTCCTGAGGATCTTCCCCGTTCTGGTGACCCTGGCGTCATTTCTGGCAGCCAGCCTGGGGCCCTCTTTTTCCGCTTCCGGGACCATGCTGCGGAATTTTAGCATGAAGAATGATTTTCCATTCCTGGTCACTCTCTCCTGCCGATAGAATACCGGTCCTCCGTCTTCTGCTTTAATGCACAGGCTGATCAGTCCCATTAAAGGAAGCGCCGGGATTAACAGCAGAAGGACGCAGATAATATCTTCTGCCCGCTTCACCCGTTCCTGTTCCTTTGTGAGATGTCCTCTCCCGCTTCGGAACAGCACCTTGTCATGAAGACGGATGATCCGGGAGTTCTGTAAATAGATGTCCGGGATTCCGGGAACCGCAAAACATTCCCGGTCTGTACAGATTCCCAGCTTCAGGAGCCGGTTCCGGTCACTGTCGGGAAGCTTTCCCAGAAAAAGAGCCTGGTATTCGGGAAGGATATGCTCGATGAAGTCCAGTCCTTTCCGGTAAGAAACTGCTTTGCTGATACAGAAATAGCCGTTTCTGCTGTTGTTTTCTTTTACCGTTCTCTGCCAGTCTTCTCCATCTCCGTAGACATAGAGAGCCTGGTTCCGGGTCTGTTTTCTCAGATACAGGGTAAAGGAGAAGGCCGCCCATAAAATCCCGGTAAAAGCTTCCAGCAGGGTAAGAATAGAAAATTCCCAGAAAAGACTGATCCCAGGCTGGGCGGAAATAGTCCACAACAGAGTGCCGAAAAGGATATTCGTGCAGAGGGCTGCGAAAAATTGTCCATATACCAGATCCAGGATCCTTCTCTGGCTTACGTTTCCAGCTTCCATAAGAGCCTGGAAAATCTCCAGTACCGCCACATACAGAAGTGTAATGGCCAGAAACCGTTCTCTCCAGATTTCTTTCATTACCTGGGCGGCGGCGCAAAAATAGAGAAATACCAGAAGCAGCCTGGAGATAAAGCTGACTGCTTTTAAGATAGTGTGTCCTTTTCTCATTTCTTCATACCTGCCCTTTGCTGTTTCATTCTACATTTTCACGGATATCCCACAAAAAAGCTTTTTCCAGTTTTTTCTGGAAAGCTGTATCTTTCAGGAAAAGAACAAGAGGAGCATAGGCGTCCCTTCCGGAAATGTTTCCCTGGCCCTTTGCAGTAAAATCTCCGAAATATTTCTGGTAATCTGCAACAAAGTCCAGAATGCCCTTCTGGATTTCACGAACTTCCTTTTCATGGCTTTCCTTTGGGGCAAATAGAAAATTTATATTGCCGTTCTCTGTTTTTTCAAATCCCTGGAAACTGGGAGAAGGTGAGGTAAACAAAAGTTCCAGATACAGGTTGTGCTTCTTATGCAGGTCGTGGAATTTCCAAAGGTCCCGGTTGTGGCTCTGGGAGAAAAAATAACTGTCCATCTGATTTTCAAAGAAAAAGCCCTGGGAGCTGTCCCTGTCCGGACTGGGAGCACCGCTGCTGCCTGCTAAAAGGGTGTGGACTTTCCAGGAAGGGCCACAGGTTTTGTGAAGGACATATTCCAGTCCCAGAGGGCCGCTGCCGGCCCAGCCGATATCTGCCAGGATAATTTTTCTCTGCTCCAGCCCATAATTTTGTACATATTCTTCTGGAGAAAGGAGCAGTGTCCTCAGATACTCTCCTGCCAGAGCCTGTTCTTCTTTATAAACCTCCAGCACCCTCTTCCACTGTTTTAGAAGGAAATCCCGGCAGCCAAGGGCTTTCTTTTCCGTAAGGACGCTGTCCTTTGAGCAGTGCAGATAACGGCAGGCATCCTCCCTTAGCACAGAAAGTCTCATGCTGGCGAAAATCCTTTCCAGAGAATATCCCTGATTGATTTTCTGAAAGAGAAAGCGTTGAAAAAAATCAAAAGGAAATCGCTCTGCCCCCAGCCTTGCGGAGACATTTCTGGACCAGAGCAGGTAACAGGTGGAGGATCCGGGATAAAGTTGGTCATAGACCTGTTTTAAGACGTCTCCATCCCTGGCCAGAAAACAGATCCGGCATCTTTCCCACTCCTGTACTTTCCTGTGGATAAACTGACAGAAACCTAAAGCCGCCAGGCCTCCGTAAGTATAGCCAAGTTCATAGAAGACGGAATACTTCCCTGCCCCTGTATGAAACCGGATATTTACCAGTCCCCGGTAGATGCCCCCCGTAATCCTGGACATGTCAAAGGGCCGGTAAGGATTTCCAGTGTCCTGAGGATTTGGATAGAGAAAGGCATCTATCTGCCGTTTCTTAGCCATGAAGATATCGGAGTGAGGGTTATCGCCCACATGAGCCAGCCGCCAGCAGCCTTCAGCAGAGCCTGTTTGTTCAGCCCAAATTTCTTTAGCAGTTTCCCGGACTTTTTCATAAAGCTTTCCATTTGCCTTGGAACAGCCTTCCTCCTGGGAAATCAAAACCCTATGGAAGACAGGACCATAATATTTCTCCAGAAGCTTTTGGATAAAGCTTTTCTCCAGATACATGTCACTGACTGCCAGAAGGACTTTCTGAACTTTTTTCAAACTATCCAGGACAGGCAGAAAGTATAGATTCCCCTGACAATACTTTTCCTCAGTGCTCATTTCCACAGCCATTCCTGTCTCCACAGGGATTCCTGTAAGGGGTTCCAGACATTCCCAGATTTCTTTTAAGGTGACTTCCCCGGTCCCTGTTTTTTCTGCTTTTCGTTTCCGGGCCTGATCTTCTGCCAATACCCGGAGTACCGGAAAATCTGGATAATGGAGTTCTGTTCCTATCAGATAGAACAGGTCTTCAGGAGCGGAAAAGGGTCGGAGGAGAAGGGTGTCAAAGACATCAAAAGAAATCACGTCATACCCAGACAGCTCTTTTACAAGCTGTTCCCCGGACATGCCAGTAAAGTTTTTCGATTCTTCAAAGAGCAGTTTTTTCTTTTCTGTAAAGCAGATTTCTGTCTTCTGTGTCCTTCCCCCTGAAAGATAATATTCCAGATTCCACCAAAGAAGCTTCCCAAAGAGAAGGAGCCTGGCGCCTCTGGTAACCGCTTCTTTTCTGGCTTCCTGATATTTTCTGCGGATAGCAGGCACACGGTTTACAAGAACCTTGTAAATACGGGCTTTCATTTCCTTTCACCTCGTTTCCTCCCATAGTCCAGATAGGCCTGGCAGACCTCTTTAGGATTTCCGGTAAGCTTCTGTATCCCTTTTTCGATCCAGAGAGCTCTGGTGCAGTTTTGGAGAATAGTATCTGTAGAATGAGAAACAATGAGGACTGCCCGTCCTTTTTCCATCAGTTCCCGGATCCTGGCGGTACTTTTTTCCTTGAAAAATACATCTCCTACACTGAGGACTTCATCTAAAATCAGAATTCCCGGTTTATCGGAAGCCGTGGCGATTGCAAATCCCAGCCTTGATACCATGCCTGAAGAGAAATTTTTTACTTTCTGTTCCATAAAGCCTTCCAGCTCAGCAAAACGGACAATATCCGGATACTTTTCTTTCAGAAAACTGCGGCTGTATCCAAGGAGTGCGCCGTTTAGATATACATTTTCCCTGGCCGTCAGCTCCCGGTCAAAACCAGTGCCTAAAGTGAGAAGCTGAATGTTCTCTTCCACTGTTTCCACCCTGCCTCTGGTAGGGGTAATGGCTCCTGAAATAATCTTCAGCAAAGTGCTTTTCCCGGAGCCATTGGTGCCTATGACCCCCAGGATTTCTCCTTCATAAACGTCCAGCCAGATATTTTTCAGAGCCTTTAGGGTGCGGCTGGAGTTTTTCCCTGTAAAGACTTTAATAAGATATTCTTTCAGACTGGAACTGCCCTCCAAAGGTACCTGGAATTCCATACTGACATTTTTTACAGAGATTACCGGTCTGCCCTTTTCCATATGTTTCCTCCTGGAGTTTCAAAGTTTCAATGTGATTTTAGTCTTTGCTTTTCGGAAGATATATATTCCTGCAAGATAGAACAAAAAACTCCATAGGCTCATTTTCACCCAGAGACAGGCGGAGGGAATTTCCCGGTACATGACGCAGGACCTGGCGGCATAGATAAACTGATAAATGGGATTTAACCGGATAAAAGCCTGCACTCCCTCAGGCAGCAGCTCCAGAGGATAAAAAAGAGCGGAGAGATACATAAGCAGAGTGAGAAATACAGAGTAAAGATGACGGATATCCCCAAAAAACACATAGAGGACCGACAGAATATACCCAACACCCAGAGAGAAGAAAAATAACAGGACCATGACCAGAGGGAAGAAAAGGACAGAAATGCCCAGTGAGATCCGAAAAACAGCAAGGATCATCACATAGGCCCCCAGGGAATAGAGAAAATTCATAAAGGCCGTACATACCCGGGAGAAAGGAAAAATTTCTCTGGGAAGGCGGATCTGAAGGAGCAAAGCCTGGTTGTCAGCCAGAGAAGTCATAGCTGTGTTGGTAGCTGTGGTAAAAAAGCTCCAGATCAGAAAACCTGTGAGATAATATACCGGATAATTTTCAATGGATTTTCGGAACATGGTAGAAAATACCAGAGAAAGAACGGCCATTGATAATAAGGGGTTTAAAACGCTCCACAAAATCCCCAGCTTGGACCGGCTGTATTTTCGCTTCATTTCTCTGGATACCAGTTCCTGTATTACAAATAAGGTCTGTTTCATGTACTTCTGCTCCATTCTGGCTTTTCTTTTACTTTTTCCAGAAAGGGCGAAATGATACCTGAAAAAACAGAAACACGGCAGAATGTGTGAATTGTGAACTTTACGGAGGCATTACCCTTCAGACCATTGTGGCTGCGGTTTTCTTCGCCATGCAAAGCGCAGTTTTTTTCTGTTCTCCTGGAATGGTTTTACCCCATTCGAAATGGGATCATGCTTTTACTGGCAGGCATAGTTGGGACCTTGCCAAGGTCCCTTTTTGCGCTGATTATCCTGCTGGCTGCTGAGATTGCTGTACTGTTGATCCAATGTGTGAGGTGCTGATTTTGTGAAAGAGTTAAAAGTTTTTCTATTGATCTGAGCATAAGTATTCACCTGCTTTTTCGACTGTGTTACAATAAGTCAAAAAGAAATTCGCTTTTACAGATCATACCAGTCATGAAAGATACAGGCTTATTCGATAGGAAGGAGAAAAAGTAAAATGAAAAAACCATTGATCGGTATTATCCCGCTGGTGGATAGAGAAAGAGAAAGCTACTGGATGCTTCCCGGCTATATGAAGGGGATTGAGGAGGCAGGAGGGATTCCTGTTATGCTGCCTCTTACCTCGGACAGGGAAGCTCTAGAGAAACTTGTAAATTATTTTGACGGCTTCCTTTTTACCGGAGGTCATGATGTGTCTCCTGCTGTTTACCGGGAAGCAGTTTTTGAAAAATGCGGGGAATGCTGTCCGGAGCGGGACGAAATGGAGGCTGCACTGCTGCCGATAATTCTTGAAGAGGATAAGCCTGCCCTGGGAATCTGCCGGGGGTTACAATTGTTCAATGCCTTGCTGGGAGGAAATCTCTATCAGGATCTTCCAGCGCAATTCCCCTCTTCTGTGTGCCACCGCCAGCCGGCGCCCTATGACCAGCCTGCGCATCTTGTAGATCTGATAAAGGGCACGCCTTTACAGAGACTTCTGAAGAAAGACTCACTTCCGGTAAACAGCTGTCATCACCAGGGAATCCGAAATCTTGCCCCTGGCCTTCAGCCAATGGCTTATGCCCCTGACGGTCTTGTAGAGGCAGTATGGAAGCCGGGATCCAGATTCCTGTGGGCGGTTCAGTGGCATCCGGAATTTTCCCATAAAGTGGATGAGAACAGCCGGAAAATATTTCAGGATTTTGTAAAAGCTGCTGCCGGCAGCAGTACGATCAGAGCAGATGGTCCTACAAGTATTTACATCAAAGGAGTAACGGACAGGGACGTTTCTCCCCAGGAACTTGAAGGGCGGGCCTTTTTTAAAAAAAGAAAAGAAGAAATAGAAAACAGCATCACTGCCAATCCTCATACTTTGGACCAGGTTATCGCATATATCATGGAAAAATATCATGGCATAGAGCTTTCTAAAGAGAACCGCATCTGTCACCAGCAGAAAGGGAACTTAAAAGAGGCCCTGATCATGAAACACTGCCCCAGGCTCCTGGAAGAGGCAGACCTCCCCTCTCTGGACAGTATTCTGCCTTCTGATTACCAGGATCCGGCTTTACAGAAAGCTTTTGGGGAAAAACTGGAGCTGCGGCAGAAAAAGATAAATGAGATTCCGGAAGCACTTTTTCCGATGGATTATCATATTTACGAAATAAACCTCCCTCAAGGGCAGATTCAGATCGACATAGAAAAACACTGGGAATGTCTCGGCTGCTCAGTTACGGGGGATCCGGAAGAAATGCCCCATTTAATGAATATCGTGAAAGACATCAAGTCCTACTACGGTGTTACAGAAGAGGATATAAGGACAAAATCAGAAAGATTCCAGGACCTTGTAATAACGCTTGCTTCATAAAAAGGCAGATGCTTTGCCTCTTTTTAACTGCCAATAAATACTTTTAGGGATTACGGCTGTTCCATAGGGCTTGTATTTATAGCATTCCGCCCGAAGTCCGGTCAGGCCCAGCGCAGGAAATTTCTGCCTGCGCAGCCTGGCCTCTTTTCGGCGGCTTATGAAGGTTCTTTTTTTATAACTTTCTTTTTCTTCCCGATAATGAAGGAGGATTTCCTTCAGATTATATCCATAGCTTCCTCTGGAGTGAAGCCGCATAAACAGCTCATAGTCTTCGCATCTGCGGCAGAGGTCTGAGGTATCATAAAGGCCATATTTTTCAAAGACCTCTCTCCGGAACATCACCGAAGGATGGATATAGGGGGAAAAGGAAAGAAAGTCTTCTTTTTGAGGAGCAGCAGCCATCTGCCGGGTGCCCCACAGCTTTTCTCCTTCCAGAAGGGCTGCCGCTGCTCCCACATAATCATAAGCAGGATTGGCGTCCAGAAAGGCTGCCTGAACCTCCAGACGCCTGAGAAGGGAAAGATCATCTCCATCCATGCGGGCCAGATACTGGCCTTTTGCTCTTAGGATACACTGGTTCAGACCATAGGCGATTCCCCGGTTTTCTTCTCCTCTCAGGATATGGATCCGGGCATCCTGCTTCCCGATTTCCTGAATGGCCTTTCGGCACTCTTCATCGGAACCGTCATCGTAGATAAGAAACTCAAAATTTTCAAAACTCTGATTCAAAACGGAATCCACCGCTGCTTTCAGCCAGGGGAAAGGCCGGGGATTGTAAAGGCTCATGATTACGCTGATTTTTACTTTTGTATCCAGGATGATCCTCTCCTTTCCATGCAATACGGTATACCTGCTCCATATAGAGCCGGCTCTCTTCTGCTCCAAATCTCCAGCTGTCCTTTCTTGCCCGGACAGCCATTTTATTTCTCAGAGAAGGATTTTGGGCCAGAATACGGATAGCTGCTGCAAAATCCCCGGCATTTCTGGGCTGGCACAGAAGGCCGTTTTCTCCGTGGCGGATATATTCCCTGGTTCCCCGGTTGTCTGCGCCTACGACAGGTACGCCGCAGGCCATAGCCTCCAAAGCCGCCATGCCAAGGCCCTCCCGGAGAGAAGGGAAAAGGAAGATATCTACTCCCTGAAGGAGAAAATCCAGGTCCCGGCGGAATCCCAGAAAAACTACTTTTTCCTTCAGCCCCAGACTGGCAGTCTGTTCTTCTAAAGCTTTCCGGTAAGGTCCTTCCCCGCAGATATAATACCGAAAAGCCATGTCTTTTATCTGTGCTAAAGCATGCAATACTGTCTGATAATTTTTCTCTTTGTCTAACAGGGCGGCGGTAAGCAGACACAGTTCCTCCCCTTTTACACCAAGAGCTGCTCTGGCCTCCTGTCTTTTTTCAAATCGTACCCGGAATTTATCACGGTCAACCCCTACGCCGGGGATTTTCATTACCCAGCCCGAATCTTTCAGAGAGAAACCTCTGGCCCGTTTTTCATCTTCCCGGTTAATGGTCACAAGGATATCCGTATACCTGGCGAGAAACCGCTCTGCCTGATAATAGAGCAGCCAGTTTTTCAGGCCTGCTCCTTTATAAAAATGAAATCCGTGGGCGGTATAAATCACCTTTACCTGTCTTTTGGAAAACCTGGCCGCCAGTCTTCCCAGCACTGCTCCTACAGGGGTATGGCAGTGGAGGGTATCGATTTCTTCTTTCTCAATGATTTCCATAAGACTTTTCCATGCGCTGAAATTATCTTTAAGACGGTATGGAGACTTCTGGATGGATATCGGATGGATCTGGATTCTATTCTCTTCAAAGTATTTCTGATCAAAAGCATAAGCCGGATTTTCAAAGTTTGACGCATAATGGATCTCTGCATTCTGGCTTTTTAAAATCTCTACGGTGTTTTTTTCAAACTGCCATAAAAATCCGCTGACTGTAGTAACGATCAAAACCTTATGTGTCATTTTATTCCGCTCCTTTCTGTCAGGGGAAACCCCTGCTGCTTTTTCGTTACGGCTACAGTGTAACAGGGCGGATGGAAGATTTCCTTATGAACCAGTTGGAAAAAAAAACGGATTCTGGAAGAATTTCCTCCAAAATCCGTTGACATGAATCCTTATTTAAAAAAATTTCAACTAGCCGGCAGCCAGTGCCGCCTTCCTGATTTTCTATTTTTTACATATTCAGTTTTTCTGCAAAGTCTGCCATGGCTTCTGATACTTTGATCTGCTGCGGACAGACTTCTTCACAGCTTCTGCAGCCTACACAGGCACTTGGCAGTTTATCTTCCGGATAGGAAGACAGAGCCATAGGCGCAATAAATCCGCCTTTGGTAAAGCAGTGCTCATTATAAAGGGCCAGCAGAGTCGGGATATCCAACTCCTGAGGACAGTGGCTGACACAGTAATGACAGGCAGTACATGGAAGGACAATCTTCTGCACCATTTCATCTGCCATAGCCAGGAGATTTTTCATTTCTTCCTCTGACAGAGGTTTCTCTTCCTGGAAAGTATGTATATTGTCTTTCATCTGCTCCATGTTGGACATACCGGACAGGACTACAGTAACCTCTGGAATGGACTGCAGGAAACGGAAAGCCCAGGCAGGGGTTCCCTCTTCAGGACGCATAGCTTTCAGTTTGGCCTCTTCTTCCTTGGTGAGATTAGCCAGTCGTCCGCCTCTTAAAGGCTCCATAACCCATACAGGAATGTTATGTTTTTTTAGCAGCTCTATTTTTGCCTTGGCATCCTGGAAGCTCCAGTCTAAGTAATTTAACTGAATCTGGCAGAATTCCATGCTCTTTCCGTATTTATCCAGAAAACGCTTCATAACGTCATAGCTGCCATGGGCAGAAAATCCCAGATGACGGATCCTTCCATTCTCTTTCTGTTTCATCAGATACGCATAAATTCCATGGCTTTCATCCAGATATGCGTCAATGTTCATCTCACATACATTGTGGAACAGATAGAAGTCAAAGTATTCTACCTGACATTTTTCCAGCTGTTTCTCAAAGATTTCTTCCACCTTATCCATATTGGCAAGATCATAGCCGGGGAATTTGGTAGCCAGATAAAAGCTGTCTCTTGGGTATTCTTTTAAAGCTCTTCCCATTACCAGCTCGGAATTTCCGTCATGATAGCCCCATGCAGTATCGTAATAATTTACCCCCTGCTCCATGGCATAGGCAACCATTTCTTTTGCCGCTGCCTCATCGATTTTGGAATCATCTCCGTCCATCACCGGGAGACGCATAGCGCCCATTCCAAGAGCAGATAATTTCAGATCCTGAAACTCTTTGTAAATCATAATTTTGCCTCCTTTTTCTGTTTTTCATATTCTTAGGACTGTCTCATAAAATAAACAGCCCGGTATTATTATAATCCCTGGAGTAAACTTCAAGTCAATTATTTTGTGAGGATAATCTCACATTTGGAGTTTTCGTCATCCCGAATGATCTCTCCAACCTCCGGAACCTGAATGCATCCGGAAAGAGGGTTTTTAATGCTGATCACAGGAGTGGTGATAACTGCATCCACCTGAGACTTTTCAAAACTCAAGTCTGTATCCACCATTTCACAGTTGATCAGTTTCAGATTTTTGCAGTAGCACAAAGGCTGTGTACCGATGATCTTGCAGTTTTCCAGGGTCAGACCATCGCTGTACCAGGCCAGATATTCTCCTTTCACCACACTGTTTTTCACAAGCACATTTTTGGCATGCCAGAAGGCGTCCTTGGTGTCCAGTTCACAGTCTTCAAATACAGCGTCTTCGATATATTGGAAAGAATACTTTCCTGTCATTTTCAGCCTGCAAAACTGAAGATTTTGAGACCGCATCATGAAATATTCACTTTCCGCACTGCAGTCCTCCATTTTCAGATTCTTTACGGACCAGCCAAACTCCGGTGAAACAATGTGGCAATCTTTCATGATAATATCGCTGCATTCTCTTAAAGCCTTGATGCCATGAAGTTTTGTGCCGGTGATTTCTATATGGTCTGAATACCACAGAGCTGCCCGGCACAGGGGGGTCATTTCTGAATCTGTGATCTTCAGCCGGTGGTCATGCCAGAAGGGATAGCGCAGATTGCAGAAACAGTGTTCCACATTTATATCACTACTCTCCTTTAATGCGCTTTCTCCATCTGCCGGGCCGTCAAAGGAGCAATTTTTTACAGATATCTCATGACTTCCATAGAGGGCTCTTTCCATATCAAAGGTTTGATTTTCAATTCGTTCCATTTTTACATTTCTCCTTATTCAGCAATATTTTCTTCTGTTTAAACTCTATCACTATAAATAAAAATTATCCAATACTCAAAATGAATGGGAATATATAGCTAAAAACTATGCACCAAAATACTGGACGATTTCTTTCATCCGTGCTCCCTGTTTTACATGGAAAGGACATCTGGAATCACAGTGGCCGCACTGGATACAGACGGAAGCTTTTACCTCCAGCTTTTCATAGTGATTTGCTGCCAGGGTATCCCCGGCTTTTGCCAGATCATAATACTTATTGATCAGTCCTACATTCAGACCTTTTGGACAGGGCTGGCAGTGGTTGCAGTATACGCAGACGCCCTCTGCTGCCTGGGGAGCAAAGCTGCCGATTACAGCATAGTCCTTTTCCTCAGGAGAGGCCTGGAAAAATCCCAGGATCCTTTTTAAATCCTCACAGTTTCGGATTCCGGGAAGAACTGTAAGGACTCCCGGTCTGTCCAGAGCATACTGGATACATTGATATTCAGTCAGTGCCTTACCGAAAGGAGAAGTTTTATCGCTCAGGAGCTGACCTCCGGCAAAGGCTTTCATTACTGAAATTCCGATGCCTTCTTTTTCACACCTGCGGTACAGTTCCATCCGCTGGTCTACCTCTCCAATGCCATAATCCCCTTTCTGATAATCATAAGCAGGATTGATACTGAACATCATCATATCTGCCAGCCCCATATCCAGGATTTTTTCTGCCACAGGAGGCGTATGGGAGGAAAGACCGATATGACGGACCGTTCCCTGGTCTTTTAACTCTTTTAGGTAGTCCAGCACTCCGCTTTTTATGTATTTGTTCAAATCTGCTTCTTCATCTATACAATGAATAAATCCAAAATCAATGTAATCGGTTTTTAAAGATTTTAATTGCCAGTCAATGGATTTTTTAATCTTATCCAGGCTGGTAGTCCAGCCATATTCTCCCGTGGTGTAATCAGCACCAAAATGGATCTGATAATAAACCTTGTCCCTTAAGCCGGAAAAGACCTGTCCATAAACTGGAAAAGGTTTGTCATCTCCGGAAGCCAGGTCAAAATAGTTAATGCCATTTTCTACGGCCATTTCCGCTGCCTGGGCAATTTCTTTTTCTCCTGCTCCGCCGATAGAACTGCTGCCCAGTCCCAGAACACTGATCATTTCCTTCCCATGGGGAAGTTTTCTATATTCCATAATCTCTTCTCTCCTTTACACACTTTTCTTTGTAACCATTGTCCACACTTTTCGTGTCTCTGCTATTATAGTTCTTAGAGTTCACTACAGGTCAATAGGGAAAAAGAATTTTCCATAGGAGCTCTGCTGATCCGGATTCCTCTCCTCCATTTTATCAGCGGACAGGGAATCCGGCAGCTGCAGTTCTATGGACTGTTTTTTTCTGTGTCCTGACCGGCACTTATGCAAAAGGACACAGGACAACGATCCTCTGGGGTGTGGTCTGGGGCGGGCAGATTGGCGTCATAAAAAGCAGCCACCCGTATCCCTCTCCGCAGCCTTGTATTATCTACGATCTTCGTGTCGCCGGACACCATAAAATTTACGGTCTCGTTATCTGTCCTGATAGAAATAAGCAGATCGCAGCAGGAATTTCCCCGCCGGATCTCCTGGATAACTCCTGTAACCTGCTGATAAGAACTATAGTCCATGTGATAAAATCCTTTTTTGTTTATCCTATGTGGAAAAACAGGAAAAGTGAGATTTCATGGATAAATTTTCTAATGCAGGGACAGACTAGGTGAAAAGGAGGAATCTATCATGTCTATTTCATTTGAAAACAGTATGACCAAAGAAAATCTCATGCGGGCTTTTGCCGGAGAAAGCCAGGCCCGGAATCGTTATACTATGGCTGCTTCTCAGGCGAAAAAAGAAGGCCTTGGAGTTATTGAAGCAGTCTTTACTTTTACCGCCAATCAGGAAAGGGAACATGCAGAAATTTTCTATAACCATCTCTCCCAGGCAGCAGAAACCAGTATATCTATTGATGGTTCTTACCCGGTGGATATTTCCAGAGATGTGGCCAGGCTCCTTCGTTTTGCCCAGCATAATGAATTTGAAGAACATGAGGACGTCTATAAAGCTTTTGAAGAAAAGGCCAGAGAAGAAGGGTTTCCTGAAATTGCCGCTTCTTTCCATATGGTGGGTGCTGTAGAAAAAACCCATGGAGACCGCTTCGGCCTGTTTGCAGAACTTCTGGAACAGAATAAGCTTTTTGTGTCTGATGTAAAGACTTCCTGGATGTGTCTAAAATGCGGGCATATTTACAATGGTACGGCAGTGCCTGAAAAGTGTCCGGTATGCGGCCATGACAGAGGATACTTTGTCCGGCTGGAGCTGGCCCCCTATACGGCACTGGAGAATTAGTCAAAGCCCCTGATGCGAGCATGTCCGATTGGCTGACTGCTCGCAGGAATAAAAGAAAGAATGGAATATTTTGCACCGGATTTTGGCTCCCCATTCCTGCACAACATATTCCATTCTTTTTTTATCAGGAAAGTCCTCCAGACTGCCCTATAGAAGCAACATTTATAATTTTTTCCCGATGTAAATACATACGCTTCGGGGATTCATAACATAGATATTCTGATCCAGCATCTCATCTCCCTGTATCAGGGCTGCTTTGCCTCTGGAAGTATCCAGAACCGGCATCCAGCAGAACCCCTGAGGAAGCCTGGGCAGTTCCAACGTTACCTGCTCCCAGTAAGCATTGACTCCCAGGTACAGGATATCTTCTCTTCCATCCTCTTCCCGGCCTGCAAACATCACGCCTATGGTCCTGGTATCCCCATCGTATTCTTTCTGCCAGGGAGCGGTGCCGTGAAGACTGAAAAAGGGAAAGCCTGCAGAGCTTGGACGGGTATCTTTCCTCAGGATAGTATGATCTTTCCGAAAATGTATCATAAATTTAAAGAATTCAAAAATCTCCTGATTTTCCCTTAACTGCTCCCAGTTCAGCCAGGAAATTTCGTTGTCCTGACAGTATGGATTATTGTTTCCAAACTGCGTATTGCCAAATTCATCTCCTGCCAGAAACATAGGCGTGCCTCTGCTGCACATCAGCACTGCACAGGCATTTTTAATAAGCTGCCGGCGTAGCCGGAGAATTTCAGGATTTTCTGTCTCCCCCTCTTCTCCGCAGTTCCAGCTCCTGTTGTCATTGGCTCCGTCGGTGTTATCCCAGCCATTATCCTCATTATGCTTTTGATTGTAAGAATACAGGTCATACAAAGTAAAGCCGTCATGGCAGGTGATAAAGTTTACCGAGGCATTATCTCCTCGCTTTTCTCTGGGATAGAGATCCGGGGAACCCAGGATCCGCATGGCCGCCGCTCCTGCCAGTCCTTCGTCTCCTTTAAGAAAGCTTCTGAGATCATCCCGGTATTTTCCGTTCCACTCTGCCCAACGGTTCCAGGAGGGGAAACTTCCCACCTGATAGAGACCTCCTGCATCCCAGGCCTCAGCGATCAGATCTGTACTGTACAGGATTGGATCATAGGCCAGTCTTTCCAGAAGAGGAGGACGGCTCATAGGAGAAGAGTCCTCGCTTCTTCCAAGTATAGAAGCCAGATCGAACCGAAAGCCGTCGATATGATAGCTGGTGGTCCAGTAGCGGAGACAGTTCAGGATCATGTCTCTTACCATAGGGTGATTGCAGTTCAGGGTATTGCCGCAGCCGCTGAAATTATAGTATTTTCCGTCAGGGGTAAGCATATAGTAAATGTTATTGTCAAACCCCTTAAAGGAAAAGAAAGGTCCTTCTTCATTCCCCTCTGCCGTATGATTGAATACCACATCCAGGATTACCTTGATCCCGTTTTTATGAAGATCTTTGATAAGATTTTTCAGCTCTGTACCTTCCCGGTTATACTCCTGCTCTGAAGCATAGCTGGTATTGGGGGCAAAAAAACATACCGGATTATAGCCCCAGTAGTCCAGGAGCTGACGGCCATTCACAGTACGCATATTCCGGGTTTCATCAAATTCAAATACCGGCATGAGCTCTACTGCATTGATTCCCAGATCCAACAGATAGGGTATTTTTTCCCGAATGCCTTCAAAGGTCTCCGGGTGCTTTACTCCAGAACTTTCATGGCGGGTAAAGCCACGGACATGCATTTCATAAATAATACAGTCCTGAAGTTTTGATACCGTGTTCTTTCTCTTGGGAATCTCCCAATGGAAGTTGTTATGGACTACTCTTGCTTTATAAAAAGCTCCGCCTGCAAGCTGTTTTCCCCATTCACTCTGACCGGTGACTGCCTTTGCATAGGGATCCAGAAGATATTTCTCTTTGTCAAAAAGCAGTCCCTTCGAAGGGTCATAGGGGCCCTCTATGGAATATGCATATTCAAACTCATCGGCCTTTAAGCCAAAAACAAACATAGAATATACATTTCCTACCCGGTAATTATCCGGAAATGGTATCCGGGCATAGGGAACCTGGGCCTTTCTGTGAAACAGGAGAAGCTCACAGGAGGTTCCGGAATAGGTAATAAGTGTAAAGTTGACACCGTCAGGCAGGGCAGAAGCCCCATTGATCTCATAAAATCCCGGACGTATCTGAAAACCATTGACCTGGTCAATGGGCTTTATATTTTCACCGGATTCAATCTCAATACCGGCAAAATCTTCCAGCAGTAGATATTCTTTCTGAGGAATCAATCTCTGAGAAATCCTGTTTTGAGGTTTGTTCTTTTTTGCCATCTGGCCTCTCCTTTCTGGGATATGTCCTGCTTCTGGCTGAATTTCTGAAAAATGCTGTTTATCAAATGTTTTATAGAAAAGAATTTTCGTACTGTCCATAATTTTATCACGTCTTTTAAAAGAAGTACAGGACCCCTTCTCCTGTAAATGTATAATCTGGGAAAATCTGTGAAAACTAGAAATAGCATTAAAGGAGCGATTGGTTATGATCAGTGAAGAATTGATTCAGCAATTTATAAAGGAAACAGAACTGTTTGAAGAAAGGCTCCGGGCCTTTGAGGCCGGAGAAATTGACCGGAAAACCTTTAAGGGAATTTCCGGAAGGTTTGGCTGCTATGCTCAGAGGGAGAAAAACTACATGCTCCGCCTCCGGTTTCCCGGCGGCAGGATTTCCAAAGAGCATCTGGCCTTTCTGGGAGAAAAAACAAGGGAATATCCTCTTGAACTTATGAAGATCACTACCTGCCAGACTATACAGGTACACAATCTGTCTGCTTCCCAGGTGGTCTCTCTAATGCGGGAAGCTCTGCAGAAGGGAATCATTACTATTGGAGGAGGCGGGGACAATCCCAGAAACGTAATGTCCAGCCCCCTATCCGGTGCAGACAGCCGGGAGGCTTTTGACGTGCTGCCTTATGCAGAGACTGTCAGTGATTACCTTATCAGCCGCATGACGGAACTTCATCTTCCCAGGAAATTAAAAGTGGCCTTTTCAAATACAGAGGAGAATACCACTCATGCCAACATGAGAGATCTGGGCTTTACGGCAAACCCAGAGGGAACTTTTTCTGTGTACTGCGCCGGAGGTTTGGGACCCAATCCGAAAATGGGCGTTCTGGTGGAAAAAAATGGAAAACCTCAAGAGGTGAGTCTTTATGTCAGCGCCATGATCCGCCTGTTTACAAAGTATGGAGATTATAAGAATCGTGGAAAATCCAGAAGTCGCTATCTCCAGGACACACTTGGCGAAGAAGGAATCAAAAAAGAGTATCTATGCTGTCTGGAAGAGGCGAGAAAAGAAGAAATTCCCTGGCCGGTCTTCTATTCCCATTCGACATTAAAATCCGGGGATGGAGAAATCGAAGGCTCCAGGATCTTTCCTCAAAAACAGCCTGGACTTTATGCTGTATCCTATCACCCCATAGGCGGCTGCCTTACCCAGAAGAACCTTATGGTGCTCTGTGAAGTGCTGAGAAATATTCCGGATACGGAGCTCCGGCTTTCTCCCGATGGCACCATATACATTCTCCACCTTACGGCAAAGGAGGTTCCCAGAATCCTTGAAGCCACAGGCAGCGGCGGTGAAAATCTCTTTGAAACCAGCACAAGCTGTATAGGAGTCCCTATCTGCCAGCGGGGGATAGGCTGCTCTCAGTGGCTTTTGGCTCATTGCATCGAAAGAGTGAGAAAAGAAAACTTCCCCGACGGTCTGCTTCCCAGAATCCATATCTCCGGCTGCCCTTCCGGCTGCGGGACTCATCAGGCTTCCTCTCTTGGATTCATGGGATGCCGAAAAAAAGTGGAGGGAGAAACTCTTCCGGCCTTCCGCCTGTTTATCAATGGACAGGCAAAGAAGCCCGGTTCCAGGATTGGGGAAGAGGCCGGTATTCTGCCGGAAGAAGTAATCCCGGAATTCTTAGTGGAACTGGGAAGAGATATTCAAAAAAGCCATAAAAGTTTTGAAGAATGGCTTCCGGAAAATAAAGATAGATTTCTGGAACTGGTACGGGAGTTTGAGGGAGCAGCAAAATTGATTCGCTGATATTCTCCTGATTTATTTCCTATCTCACTTCCTGAAAACGGAACCTGTTATTATTTTAATTTGTTTCAATACTTTCCTGCTGCCAGTTTTTTCATATACCCAGGTACGTCAATATTCTGTGGGCAGTGAGAAGTGCATTGACCGCATCCAATACAAGTATCCGGTCCATTCTGAGCTTTCACTGCCTCCTCCCAACGCTTCTTATCCTTTCTAAGAGACCGTTCATTATAAAGGTTCAGCCAGGCTGGAATATCAATTTTCACCGGACATCCGTCGCAGCTATAACGGCATGCTGTACATGGTACTGCCAGTTTTGACTGATATCCTGTCGCCACATTATCACGGATCTGGTCCATCGTACTCATACCGCTTAAGATCATGGTGACATTGCTCCATAGCGTAATCTATGATTTCCTGTGCCTTTTTCTGATTGATCTGGCCCAGCTTCGTAGGCAGTCTCATATTTCCCATTCCCAGACGTGAAAGGCTGAGTTCTTTAAAGTCTTTGTAAATCATTCGCCCTTTCCTTTCATTGTATTTCGTAATGCTCTGTGCAAAGCTCTGCACCGAATCTCCAGCATCTTTTTTGTGATTTCTGTTTCCGTAAATACGTCAAAACCGTGGAACGTGCCTTTCACATCCTGTAATTCCGCAGTGATTCCAGTTTTTTTCAGATTCCTCCAATAATCAACGCCTTCATCATGGAGGCAGTCATACTGCTCCACCTCGATATATGCCGGCGGAAGATCGTGAAAGTCCTCTGCCTCAGCGGGAAATGCATAATACCTCTTTCCGAAAGTTCCGTTTTTTAAATACAGTTCCCACATTTTTCTCGACAAAGGGGCGTTCCAGACTGGACTGTCCGTATATTTTTTCATAGACTCTGTCTTCATACGTGCATCAAGCACAGGATAGATCAGCATCTGAAAGCAAATGTTAAGCTTCCCTTCATCCCTGCTTCTGAGTGTACAGGCAGCCGCAAGAGCACCGCCTGCACTGTCGCCGCCCACTGCAATCCGTCTCCTGTCAATATGCAGATTCCCGGAATTTTGGCGAACATATTCAAGGCCCTCCCAGCAGTCTGTAAAAGGAATCGGAAAAGGATATTTCTCTGATGTCCTGTAATGGACAAAAATAACTGTACATTCTGCTTTTGCCGCATATTTTCCCATATGCTCATGGATATATGGAGCATCTTCCAGACAGAAACCTCCTCCGTGAAAATAGACCAGACAGGGCATGTTATTTTCCATTGCCTCCGGTCTGTAAATAGTAAGCCGTATCTTCCCGCCATCTCCCGATTCAATCCATTTTGTCATCTTCTCTATTCCTCGTGGAGAAGCCGGCAGCTCCATAGAAGCTAACCGTCGGTTTGCTATATTTAATATATAAGGAGAAAGGAAAAATCCTGGTACAATAAATTTATTGATAAGTGGATACCCCACCGCCAGAGGATACTTTTTATTTCTCAGTCCGCACCATAATGCAGCAGCTGCTGTTCCAGCCATAAGCAAATATCTCTTTTTCATAGATCTTCACCATTGCTTTCTATCCTTCTTTTTTCATTATATAATCTTATTTTAAAATATCTGCAGTTTATTCAGAATAGCCAGAAAGTTTTTCAGTATAAACCTTAAGGTTTCTTCATCTTTCCAAAGTCTTTCTCACAAACTACACCCTCGTCAAGCCCCTTTAAGGAATAAAAGAAAATCCAGGACAAAAAGCTCATCTCTGTCCTGGATAAAATGGTTCCCTCTCTGTATGTAGGGCAATGTTAAATATATCCTCCGCTCTGAGGTACACCTCCGCCGGAACTTCCTCCTGTCCCCAAAGAAAAAAGCGCACTGACAATATTCCACATAGCTGCAAAAATTCCGTTATTCGCCGTATTCAGCGGCCTTGACAGCGCTCCTGTAGCTAAAAGAATAAGGAGGATCAATGTACAGTATGGGCGGATCCTCTGGTAAAAATACAGAACTCTCGGATACATTTGCTCTACCACATTAGAACCATCCAGAGGAGGGATTGGAATCAGGTTAAAAACGCCCAGGCCAATATTGATCACTGCAGAATAATAACACAGCATAACCCCTATAGTCACAGCACTGTTCCCTGAATTTCCGAAGCGTATAAGAGCGCCGCAGATCAGCAGAGAAAGAAAAGCCGTGAGAAAGTTGGCAACAGGTCCTGCAAGAGAAACCCATATAATTCCCTGCCGCTTATTCCGGTAATAGGCGGTATTGATCCTTACAGGCTTTGCCCAGCCCATATGAAAGAATAAAAGACACAAAGTTCCGATAAGATCCAGATGTCTGAGGGGATTGAGACTTAACCGTCCTTCATACTTGGGAGTTGGATCTCCCAGCTTGTAAGACACCCAGCCATGAGCAAACTCGTGAACCGTTATGGCAATGAGCATAACCGGCACCGTGTAGATCAGCAGACGGAGCTGCTGGATATAATAATTTAGATACATAAAAAAGTCCTTTCTAACCATATATGTCTGAGACAGAGTATACGGTTCTATTTCACATTTCTTATTTTGTAACCGTACATTGAATGATCGTTGTACGGCTGTATTTCGCATTTTCTTTTTGTAACCGTACTCTAAATGGTCGTTGTACGGTTATATTTCGCATTTCCTTTATACAACCGTACATTGTATGACTGCTATACGGTTGTATTTTACATTTTCTCATTTTCAACCGTACTTCACACTGAAATAATACAGTTGAATTCTATATTTCTCCCTTTTTAACCGTACCGCCCAAATTCGGGCCTACAGTTTAGCCTTACATTTCCTATGTCTAATGCCTTAATTCTCATATTTTCTGATAAAGATTTTATTTAAGTGCCAGACAGGTTTTATGTTTTCACAATTTTATCTCATATAGTCGGGATTGTCAATTTCACCTGCTTCACAAATCTCTCCTTCTATTGCCCTTCTATTGCTTTTATGGAAAGTATACTTGTCATTTTCTTCAAGATACCATAAGATAGAATCAAGAAAGGAAAGTTAGCTTTCCATAAAGGAGAAAATCCCGTGAAAAACCGGCTGGAAGAATTACGAAAACAAAGAGGAATCAAACAAGAAGAGTTAGCTTCTGCTCTTGAAGTATCTCGTCAAACCATAGGATCTTTAGAAAATGGGCGATATAACCCCTCCATTTTGCTGGCCTTTAAAATTGCCAGATATTTTCATATGAGCATAGAAGACATCTTTATTTATGAGGAGGAAGAGTCATGAAAGAAAAGTTCTGGTATTTCGGCTATATTGTTGCATTACTGCTTATTCTGCTGATGGCATTTACGGAATTTCCACCTGGAGCAGATATGGCTTTGGCAATCCTTTTTACATGTGTATTTTCGGTTACCCATACACAGCTTCTCCACCGCAGAATGCTCCATACGGATTCTTCTTATCGGATTAATGTGTTAGATGAGCGTAATATTGCCATAAAGGAAAAAGCCGGAAATATCACCAATATGATCACCTTAATGCTTCTGGGCATTGCTATGTTGATATTTATTACTTTAAATTATATGGTTTCTGCCATAATTGTAGGAGTAATTATCCTGATACAGCCATTGGTCCTAATCATTGCAAGCAGTATTATTGAAAAGAAAATCTGAAAATAATAACAAAGCCCTCTGCGGACCCAGGTATCATAACCTGCACACAGAGGGCTGTTTTTACAGTTGACAGCTGACTTACCGGATAAAGTTGGTAGGTGTAAAGGGTTCTTTCTCAGGAAGACCATATTTTTCTTTTCCAAGAGCAATGCTCTTAATAAGAAAAGCCATATTTCTTCCCAATGTCCGCATGATCTGACATCCCTCAATATCTTGCTTAACTTCTTCCGAAGTGTTGCCATGCACCTGGTTCCAGTACTGGCTGGAGGCAATGGGCATATTGGAAATTGTAAAATATTTATTCAGCTCGTCGAAGGTTGCGGTACATCCCCCTCTTCTGGCAGATACTACAGATGCGCCGACTTTCATGCTCTTGTCAAAGCTTGTGCTGTAGAAAAGGCGGTCCAGAAAGGAAATCAGAGTACCATTGGCAGAGGCATAATAAACGGGAGAGCCGATGACGATCCCGTCGCTTTCCTCAAATTTTGAAGCAGTCTCATTTACCAGGTCGTCAAAGACACATTTTCCCGTGGTATGACATTTTCTGCAGCCGATGCAGCCCCGTATATCCTTATGTCCCACATGAATCAGTTCTGTTTCAATACCCTCTGCTTCGAGAGTAGAGGCCACTTCCGTTAAAGCAGTATAAGTACAGCCCTTTGCATTGGGGCTTCCGTTAATCAGCAATACTTTCATCATTCATTCCTCCTCGATCATTCAATTTCTAATTTATTATACAATGCCTGTCAAGAAAATTACAAATCATATAAAAGGATCTTAACTGTAAAACACTCTTTTTCCTCCTGGATCTCAAGTACGCCATGATAGTTTTTTACTGCAGTGCGGACATTTTTCAAGCCGAATCCACTGTTTTTTTCATGGCCTTCTGATGTTTCCGGCAATAAAGGCAAAGGATTTGTTACCCGTATAAAAAGAGAATGGGGAATGTAATGGATATCCAGACAGATCCATCTTTTTTCTTCCGGATTTTCCCTGCATGCTTTTATGGCGTTGTCCAGAAGATTTCCCAATATAATGATACTGTCTTCTGTTGCCAAACTCATTTCTTTTGGAACAGAAATTTTGCTGTGGACGGTTATCTTCTGCTCTTTTGCCTGACCGATTTTCAGAGATAAAATGGCGTCCATTCCCATATTTCCTGTAGACAGGATCTGAGACGCTTCTCCGATATCCTGTATCAGCTGTCCCAGATATTCCTGCAGCTCTTCAGTTTCCCTGGACTTAGGAGTGATCCTTGCAGCTATCCAGCTAAGAGACTGGAGATGATTTTTCATATCATGGCGTATGCCTTTCAGCCGCTGCTGAGAAAGAGACAGATCTTCATAATACTGTTCTGAAAGCTTTATCTGCTGTTGAAGAAGAATGTCTGTATTCCGTTGGAGCAGGTTGCAAAACTGGCTGTAAATAAAAGCCGTTGCCATATTAATGAAAATAAAGGCGGTGATCAGAGAAAACTCCAGATAAAATAAAGTGTCAGGATAGGAATTGATCCTGAGCAGAAAGAAAACCAGGACCAGGAAACTGATGCCTGGAATCGCCATGATAACAGCAAAATGCTTCGGTGGCAGCAGGACACTTTCTTCTATCCTGATCTTTCCAAGAATCAGGAGCAGACTCCAGAATCACACATGCATGCTTCCTGACAGAAGGAAAAAATTCAGACCGAGATAGCTGAAATCCAGCTTTGTGCTGCGTATAACAGCGAGAAGAAAGACTGTCAGATAAAGAGCTGTCACAAACTCAATAGAAGAAAGAAGGATCATTTTCTGCCAATTCTTCATTGCAAGTCTCTTCCGAACCCTTTATAATTGTTTCATAAAGGAGAAAATGCATATGAATAATGAATTGTCCAAGGAATTATCGTATGCAAAAGAAAAAATACAGTACGATACCCAGTGCAAACGTGTACTGAGCCAGAAGCAGATTCTTGCCTGGATACTAAAGCGTACTGTAAAAGAATTTACGGATTTATCTATAAGGCAGATTATCCCGCATATTGAGGGAACACCGGAGATTTCTTCTATATCGGTATACCCCGGTAATAGTAAAGAATCTCTCGAAGATTCTGAACCAGCCTACAATAGGGCTGAAAAAATTTCCGGCATGCCTAACGAAGACAAAATTCCCGAAGAAGGAACTGTTTACTTTGATATCCGTTTTCGGGTATCTGTTCCTCAGGGAAACAAGGTACAAATGATTATTAATGTGGAAGCTCAGAAGTCTTTTTATCCCGGCTATGAAATCGTAACAAGAGGAATTTTTTACAGTGCCAGAATGATTTCCGCACAGTCTAGCGTTGATTTTACCGCTTCTGATTATGACAGTATCCGAAAGGTCTATTCTATCTGGCTTTGTATGAATGCTCCTAAAAAGATTGGGAATGCTATTTCCGAGTATTCCTTCCGAAAAAGGGACCTTCTGCCCGGTCTGCCGGATCATCCCCAGGCCTATGACAAAATTTCTGTGATTATCATAGCTCTAAATGAAAAAATATCTTCTGAAGACTTATTTATCGGTATGATAAATACTTTGCTTTCAACAGAAATTCCTTATCATATTAAGAAAAAAAGGCTGGAGAAGGACTATCATATTCAAATGCACAGTGATCTGGCGAAGGAGGTGGGATTAATGTGCAACTTATCAGATTATGTAGAAGAACAGGGTATTCAGAAGGGCATTCAAAATGTGGTCGTTAATTTACTTAAACTGGGGACTGTCAGCGATGAAGATATTATGAAAGCTGGCAATCTTTCTCCGGAGGAACTTGGCAGGATTAAAGAAGAGGTAAAGAACAGTAAAGTTTAATAGATACTCCCAGCAGGGGCAGGTATGATGCAATCCAGTCGTACCTGCCCCTGCAACTTTTCTGAAAGAAAAATATGGTGGATACATTTCTCTCACCTTCCCTATATGCTATAATGGCTTTATCCCGCCGCTTTTGCGGCAGAATTGGAGACTGTACATATGACACGTGTTTTAATTGTAGAAGATGACGCTACCATCAACAGCCTGATCTATGAATATCTTACCGAAAAAGACTTCGACTGCCGCCAGGCCTTTTCCGGAACCGAAGGCCGGCTGCTTTTCGACATGGAAAAATTCGACCTGATTCTTTTGGATCTTATGATACCGGGGCTAAGCGGGGAAGAACTTATTGCCTATATCCGTTCTTCTTCTCAGGTCCCAGTTATCGTGCTATCTGCAAAGACTGCGCTGGAAGATAAAGTAAATCTTCTTTCCACAGGAGCAGACGATTATCTGACAAAGCCCTTTGAACTGGAAGAGCTCCTGGCCAGGATACAGGTACAACTGAGGCATAAGGCCGCAGCTCCCTCTCCTGCTCCTTCTTCCCTCCGATATAAAGACTGGGAGCTGGATGAGCAGGCCAGAAATTTCCTGGTTAAGGGAGAAAGGATTGATCTCACCGCTCATGAACTGGGCATTATAACCCTTCTGATGAAATATCCCAAAAAAGTTTTTACAAAACAGGAAATCTTTGAATCTGTGTGGAACCAGGATTATTTTGTTGAGGATAAAACCATTAACGTCCACATCAGCAATATCCGTTCCAAGCTGAAAGATACAGCTACAGACGCCTATATTCAAACAGTATGGGGAATCGGGTTCAAATTAAAAGACTGATTTTAGAATATCCTTTTTTCTGTTCTTTAATCTTAAACTTTTCTTAAACTTTTCTTTGCGCTTTTTGAAATTCTCTGTGAGATACTGGACTCAGAAAAGAACAAGAGGCTTTTCAAAAGCTGACAGGAGGATAAATGATGAAAGATTTGATTGTCACACAGAATCTCACAAAGATGTATGGCGATAAAGCCGCTGTCTCTTCTATGGATATGCATGTGAAACAGGGAGATATTTACGGCTTTATCGGAAGGAACGGTTCCGGCAAGTCCACCACATTAAAAATGCTCTGTGGACTGGCTTTTCCTACCCAGGGAAGTATCCGAGTATTCGGCCAGTCTCTGAGCCAGGAAAGCGTTCGGAAACGTATAGGCGTTCTCATTGAGTCTCCGGGACTGGAGCCTGGCAGAAGCGCCTATGAAAATATGTATTTAAAGGCCAGCCTTATGGGCATTGTCGATCCGGATAAAGAAATCCGGGAACTTCTCACTCTCACTGGATTAAACCCGGATAATAAAAAGCTGGTAAAACGCTATTCTATGGGAATGAAGCAGCGGCTGGGAATCGCCATGGCACTTCTGGGAGGCCCGGATCTTCTGATCCTGGATGAACCTATTAACGGTCTTGATCCGGAAGGAATGAACCAGCTCCGCTCTCTGCTGGTAGATCTGAACCAGAAGAAAGGAGTGACCATTCTGGTCAGCTCCCATATTTTAGGAGAGCTTTCCAAAATGGCCACCCGCTATGGGATTATTAAAGACGGCTGTCTGGTGAAAGAAATTTCCAAAGAAGAACTGTCTGCGGAGTGTAAGGATTATCTCTATCTGAAAACTTCGGACAGTAAAATGGCCGCTGTACTTCTGGAAGAAAAACTGAGAATCCGGAATTATGAAGTACGTCCGGAAGGGGAGATCCGTATCTATCAGAAAGCGGACTCCGGCCAGATCACCACAGTTATGACCTCCGCAGGCATTTCGGTATTTGCCATCTATGGCCATCAGCAGGATCTGGAAGGATATTTTCTGGATCTGATGGGAAAAGAAAGTAAAACCGGTTCTTCAAAGAAAGGGGGCAGACGCCATGCTTAATCTTACACGTATGGAATTCCGCAGACTATTCAGAGATAAAAGTGTTTATATTACTCTAGCTTCATTTTTAGGATTTATTCTGATCGCTCTGATCACAATGAAACTGGTAACCGATCAGAATCTTCTGTCTTTTGCAACGGAAAACGGATTTGAATTCACTGCGGAAGATCAGGCTGACGCAGCTTCTTTTCTCAGTTCCACCATAGCAGATTTTGTCAGCAATCTTCTTTTTTCCGGAGGTCTTATGGTCTGCTTCAGCGCAATCTTCTGCTCCCTCAGTACCTGTGACGACTTTGCTTCCGGCTTTGGAAAAAATATCTTTTCCTACTATCCGGACAGGGGATACTATATCGTGAGCAAAATTGTTACCCACTGCGCCATTAACGCTATGTTTATACTGGCTCTTACGGCTGCCAGCATAATCCTGTTTATGATCTTCGGATTTCCCAATCCTCTGGGAGACCCTTTGAAAATGGCTCTTATGCTGTTGATCGGCTGGGTGGCGCTGATCCCTCTGACCGCTCAGAACATGCTTTTGTGCATGCTTATCCGGAATGCTGCAGTAGCCAGTATTCTTTCTATCCTCTGCGGTCTTGGAGCCGTGGCAGGTGTTTTAGAAACCATTGCCGGACTCTTCGGAATCCATGTGGCGCAGTTTTTCCCGCCTTATCTGGTGATGATGTCCCCTTATATCAGCGGCAGCTCCGGCACAGGATCCCTGTTGTCCCTTGCAGTGAGCCAGAACGGTCTGGGTACAAACCTGCTTTTGTCTGTGTTTGCCAGTCTTTTATGGACCCTGATCTACATCTGGCTCTCCAAAAAGGTACTGAGCAAAAAAGATATCTGTTAAGAGGAATATGCCTATGTTAAAAACAGCATTGATCATCCTATTTGCCATATTATTTTTCCTTTCTATCACCGCGCTTCTCCTCTACAGACGGCAGGTGAGGGGACTATCCGAACAATTAAAAGATCTGGAGCCGGGAAGCAATCAAAGGCTTACCTGCTCTGTCAGGGACAGAAATATTCTGTTCCTTTGCCGCCTGGTAAATACTTATATCGATTCTCAGCAGAAACTGGTGCTTCAGGCCCGGGAAGCGGAGGAAGAACTAAAATATACCATTGCCAGTGTTTCCCACGATATCCGGACACCCCTCACCGGAGCCTCCGGCTATATGCAGATGGCGGAAAAAACAGAAGACCCGGATAAAAGAAAAGAATACTGCCGGATTGTCCGGGGCAGACTGAAAGATCTGGAACAGCTTTTAGACCAGCTTTTCCTTTATACAAAATTGACAAGCCAGGAAATTTCTCTCCAAATGGAGCCGGTTTCCCTGTTTCCTCTTGTCTGTGAGGTTCTTACAGGATTTTACGGAAAATTTCAGGAACAGAACCGGGAGCCTTCCCTGGATTTTCAGGAAGAGGCCATTCAGATCCAGGGAGACAGCAGCCAGCTGAAGCGGGTTCTGGGAAATCTCGTTTCCAATTCCCTTTCTTACGGCCTTGGCACCCTTTTTATTGTTCAAAAGGGAAATACGCTGACCTTTTCCAATAAAGTAAAAGATCCGGGATCTATTGATCCGGATCAGATGTTTGTCCGTTTTTACAGAGGCGATCCTTCCAGAAATGCTTCAAAAAGTTCTCATGCCGGACTTGGACTTTCCATAGCCAGAGAACTGACCCAGGCAATGGGAGGGAAAATTGAAGCCAGACTTCATGAGGATATATTGGAAATTGTATTGACTTTTCAGGGGGCTTCCCGGTAAACTGTCTATATAGAACAGTATAATTATCCGGTATTCTATAGCTTTCCGGACCATCAAAAGGAGAAAAACCTATGGAAAATATTCTGATCATTTACAAATCAAAGTATGGCGCAGCCAGGGAATATGCCCAGCTTCTGGGAAAAGCCCTGGACACTGCCCCTGTTTCCGTTGACCAGGCCAAATCTCAGATGGTCACTTCTGCAGATACGATTATTCTCTGCGGAGGAATCTATGCCTCTTCCATTGCCGGTCTCTCTTTTCTGAAGAAAAACGCCGCTCTTCTCAGTGGAAAAAAGACGGCGGTCTTTGCAGTAGGGGCGTCTCCCTATGACCAGAAGACTCTTGAGGAGTTGAAGAAAAGGCACCTTTCTGGGGCATTGGAGGGAATCCCTCTCTTCTACGGCCGGGGTGCATGGAACGAAGAGATCATGACCGTAAAAGATAAATTTCTCTGTTCTATGCTGATGAAAGTAGTGTCCAAGAAACCTGCGGAACAATGCGAGCCCTGGGAACTGGCTCTGAAAGAGGCAATGGGGAAGAAATGCTCCTGGGTAGATGAGAAGTATCTGGAGCCTTTATATAAATATATCCATAAAGACACCAGATAAAATACAGAGTGAAAGTTTGGGTGAGGAATATGGAGATTACTCCAATTACATTGGAGAATCGGTCTGTAATTAATGAGTTTTTAATGAAGCATTGGTATTCTACGGATATGGTGGTATGCGGTGAGAAAATTGATATGACAAAATCAGATGGCTTGGCTGTATTCTCTCATGGAGAAATCACAGCCCTCCTCACCTATCGCATAAAACCGGATCATACCTGCGAGATCATTTCACTGGACAGTCTTATAGAGAATCGGGGAACAGCGACGAAACTCCTCCAGAAAGTTTTTGATATTGCCAGGACTAATTGTCAGCCGATCTTTAATAAACAATAATCATAGCCGGTTTCCCAGTTTATACGCCATTTCCGGATACTGGCTGTGCCTGGTCATTGATGGAGTCCCGCACCCTCGTCCAAGGACCATACCCTGGTCCTGGAAATCCAGATATCTGACCAGTGTTTGGTAATGACTTTCCAGTGCATCAAATGTCCAGTTATCGCTGTTCCATGCAACAGTAAGAAGGGCCGATTTCATATGTTTCCTTGTAATACTGCTGTTATAGGAACAGAAACGGTCGATCACGATTTTAAGCTGTGCTGACATTCCATAATAATAAAGCGGGGTCGCAAAGACGATCATATCAGCGTCCAGGACCGCCTTCTTTATTTTCTGATTCTCGTCATGCAAGATGCAGGGGCCCTCATATCCGCATGAAACGCATCCGGTACATGGACGGATATCCATATCTGCAAGATCAAATCTTCTGATGCTATGGCCGGCTGCTTCCGCCCCCTGGCTGAAATTCTCCACTAAAATATTTGTGGATCCCTTTTTATTCGGACTTCCCTGTAAAATTACAATTTTCATCTGCTGCTTCCTCCTTTTTTTCATCTGTAATTTGTTCTGTACTTTTGCAAATTTTATTTACAAACTTGTCAATACAGGGTTGTTTAAATAGTCGTATACCTGTTTGACTTCGCTTATTTTCCGTGTATCCAGCATGGACGGGCAATCTTTGTCCAGCTGGGCAATCCGCATCATGTCCGCTTCCTCCAGTTTAAAATCCCAGATATTCAGATTTTCTCTCATGCGCTCCTTATGCACAGATTTCGGGATAGCGATCACTCCCTGCTGTACATTCCACCGCAGGATGATCTGTGCCGGAGTCTTTCCGTATTTTTCTGCGATTTCTTTCAGGATCGGTTCGTCGAACATCCCTTTCATACCTTCTGCAAAAGGTGCCCATGCCTGAGCCTGTATCCCCAGTTCACCCATGATCTCAAGATCTTCTTTTCTCTGATAATGAGGATGCCTCTCGATCTGATTGATCTGCAGCTTGATTTCCACATTATAGCATAGATCCAGCAAACGATCCGGATAGAAATTGCAAACACCAATAGCCCGGATCTTTCCCTCCTTATATAGTTCCTCCATAGCACGCCAGGAGCCGTAATAATCTCCAAAGGGCATGTGGATAAGATAAAGATCCAGATATTCCAGCCCCAGTTTTTTCAAAGATTCTTCAAAAGCAGTCCTTGTATTATCGTATCCCATCTGCTGGATATATGCTTTTGTAGTAATAAACAGTTCTTCCCTTGGTATACCGCTGTTTCTGATCCCTCTGCCCACTGCTTCTTCATTCTGATACGAGCTTGCCGTATCGATCAGCCGGTATCCTTCTGCAATAGCATTCCTGACCACCGGTTCACAGTCTTCTTCCGGTATCTGAAAAACTCCGAAACCTTCCATAGGCATTTCAATTCCGTTATTTAATTTTATTTTCTCTATCATAGCGCTGCCTCCTGTTCATCTTTTCCTGCTTGCTTTCGGCATCAGTCTGCCTTCTTCTCTTTTCTTCATTATCCTATAATTTTTTTACCCTGTCTAATACCTGTCTTTTATCATGAACTATTCCTGATATGTATGATAGAAGGCCTTTTCTGCCTGTCGTTACTTCTTACTCTCCACTCCGTTTTTCTGGCAGATATCTTTCAGGCAGCACTTCTCGCAAAATGGTGATGTTCTGGCTGTGCAGACATCTCTTCCATGGTAAACCAGACGGTGGCAGAAATCACTGCCCTCTTCCGGAGGAATGATCTTCCATAGAGCCATTTCCACTTTTTTCGGCTCTCTGATCCCGTCTACAAGCCCGATCCGGTTGACCAGACGGATACAATGGGTATCGGTAACAATTGCCGGCTTTCCAAACACATCTCCCATGATCAGATTGGCACTTTTTCTTCCAACCCCCGGAAGCTTCAATAAAGCATTAAAATCATCCGGCACTTTTCCCTGATACTGATTCCGGAGAATCTTCATACAGGCGCTGATATCCCTGGCCTTGCTCTTACCCAGGCCGCAGGGCCGGACGATCTTTTCAATCTCTTCCACCGGAGCTTCTGCCAGAGCTGCCACATCCGGATATTTTGCATAAAGATCCTCAACCACCACATTTACTCTTGCGTCTGTACACTGAGCGGCCAGCCGTACACTTACCAGCAGCTTCCAGGCCTGATCATAGTCCAAAGTACACTGGGCCAGAGGATATTCTTTCTTTAAACGTTCAATTACTTCCAGAGCAAGTTCTTCCTTTGTCATTTTATATACATCCTTCCGTTGTGAGTTTTCTATATGTAAGTATACGAAAAAACTTTTTTCGCAACTGGCAGTGGAAATCTGCCAGGTTTTTCGCAGGCGGTATTATTCGGTATATATGCTATGTCTCCGGTCCGCAGCTGTTACAGGATATACCTCTCTCCCAGACGGAAAATATGATACTTCTTCTTCGGATAATGCCGCTCCATATAGTCAGCAAAGATCAGAGGATTTTCTTCATTTCCTCCAATCATGTCATAGTGAAGAGGAATGGTCAGATCAGCTCCGATAGCACTGGCAAACCAGCAGGCTTCCCGGCTGTTCATGTTTCCTACAATATCCCGTTCATTTCTTTCCAGATCTCTGCCGTTTATGGGGATCATGGCTGCGTCTATGCCATGGGATTTCTGAAGTTTGTCTATCAGCTCCCGGGTTACGATCGTATCCCCGCTGTGGAAAAACCCACGGTCTCCAAGACGGATCTCATATCCCAGAGTCAGACTGTGTCCTTCCTGGTCAAACTGATAGGATTCATGAGCAGTAGCCGCCGGATTCACCTGGATTCCCTCTTCCAGAGTAATCTTTTGATCCTGACATAAGCCTAAAAGCTGGTCTTTAGAAATCCCAAAAGAAAGAGCCTGCTCCACCAAAGGCAGCGGAAGGACAATCTTCATCTGTGGATTTCTCTTAGCCAGTTTTACCAGGGTTTCCTGGTGCATATGATCCCCATGGTCATGGGTGCAGAACACATAGTCTGCCCGAAGCTCTTCCGGCAGAAAAGGAATCGGATAATTTCTCCGGTCCTCTCCGTCTTCTCCCGGCATTGCTCCCAGCACCGGATCTATGCACAGGACAATTCCCTTCCACTTCAGGATCATTCCCATCTGTCCGATATACCATAGACTGCACAGCTCTTTAGGAAGACTGGTTTCTACGATCTCCCTGAGAAGTTCACTGCCTTTTTTATACCATTTATTACTCATAATTTCTGCCTCCTGTATTCTCTGAAAGCCATCGTTTTCAGAACGGTTCCTGTTCTATGTAAACTGCTTTTTTCCTGCTCTGTTAGATGCTTCACTGACAGAATTGTATCATAAATCCAATTATAAGGCGAGAATAAACAGCAACTGCGGCCTCAGATTTTGACAGGTTAAGTGGAAAAGTTTTATTTCCCCACTCTCCACTTCCCCTCTTCCGGATAAAAATACAGACAGAAGGATTTTTCTCTTCCTTTTTGACAGACCCGGCACTGGTATTTCCAAAGTGGAATGCCTCCATACCGGAGCTTTTGAAAGGTATCTGTAAAAATGGGGCCGATAGTCTGGATCTGTCCATCTTCATTTTGAATTTTCATAGATAGAGGCATTCCTTTCCCCTGAACTGTAAACCAGCATTTTACCGCTGCCGGAAGAAGTTCCGAATCCAAAAGAACTCCCTCGTCTTTTTCATAGACTTTTCCGCCTGTTCCAAAATTCATCTATCATACCTTTCTGCTGGCAGCTTATACAGAACTGTTCTTTTTTCTCTGGAAATACCGCCGGACATATGGTCTATGGGAGTATCCAGAAAGGCAGCCCTTTTGACTGCGTCTGCCCCATACCGCTGGCGGATACGGTCTACGGTCATCTCTGCCCTCCGTCTTTTTTCATAGGCTTCTCCCTGAAAAAGGCTTTCCTGTACCGGCATATCTTTTCTCGTAAGACAACTGCCCCGGATTCCCAGATGGCGAATAGGTTCTCCCTTCCATATCTGCCGGAACAGCAGAACTGCCCTTTTATAAATTTCTTCTGTAAGATCCGTAGGATCAGAAAATTTCTTCTGATGGGAATAACAGTGAAAATCCCAGGTTTTTATGGAGAGGGTAAACACCTGAGCCATGACCTGATCTTTCTTCATACGGGCTCCCAGAGTTTCTGAAAGTCCAAGAAGAGCCAGACGGGCCTGCCGAATATCTGTCACATCAAAAGGAAGGGTCAGGCTGTTTCCATAGCCTTTGTTGGCTTCCGGCTCTGGCTCTACCGGAGAAGTGTCTATTCCGTTGGCAAAAGCCCAGAGAATTTCTCCATACTTTTTTAAGTGAGACTTCAATATTTCAGGATCCGTGCGGGCCAGTTCACGGATGGTATAAATTCCCAGGCTTTCCAGTTTTCCTACAGTTTTTGATCCTGCAAAAAACAGATCCGATACAGGCAAAGGCCAGAGTTTGGTTCCTATTTCTCCTGGAAACAGTGTATGGACTTTATCAGGCTTTTCAAAATCTGAGGCCATTTTTGCAAGGACTTTATTGGAGGAGATTCCGATATTTACTGTAAATCCCAGCTCGTCCCGAATTCTTTTTCGGACTGTCTCTGCCGCTGCTTCGGGACTGTGCCATAAAGTCTGAGTTCCGGTCATATCCATAAAAGCTTCATCTATACTGTACTGCTCCACTGCCGGAGAAAATTCTTTCAGTATTTCTATAAATGCTTTTGAAGCTTTTTCATAAAGCTGATAATGGGGCTGCACAAGGATCAGAGAAGGGCATTTTCTTTTGGCTTCTAAAATACTTTCTCCTGTGCGGATCCCGTATTTTTTTGTGGGAATGGATTTTGCCAGAATAATCCCATGGCGCATAGCCGTATCTCCCGCCACCCCAGCTGCCTGGCTGCGAAGATCTTCTTTTGCGCCCAGGTGCCGGAGTCTGTATACTGCCTCCCAGCTGAGATAAGCGGCATTTACGTCTACATGAAAAATAACCCTGTTTTCAAACATATGTTCCACCTCCTTCTGAGTTTATTATAAGAACATATGTTTGTGTAAGCAACAGGGTTATTCTGGAAATTTATCCTTGGTTGCCGGTATTCCTGTAAAGGTGTTCTTATGTTTAGAGTCTGCTAATCATCTATCTGATTCTTTACCATAATCTTATCCAAAAAACCGGCTTCATTAAAACTTAGCGTCCAATAAGGCGAGGTAACATCCTCTTTTCTGTAAGTTAAATTTCTCGTTTCGTAGCTTTCATCTGGCATGCCGTACAGCTGCAGAACATCATCCCTTGTAGACCATCCCAGCATCAGCCCTCCTGGAATCCGCAGCTCTGTTCCGGCAAACTCATAATTTCCATAAATCACAGATACTCTGCCCACAATGCCTTGCGTAATGTCTATCGTCTGCTCTTGGGTATTGTAGACAATAACATCTATACTCTGTTCTTTTGTATTGGTCAATGTAATCCATGAACTATCATATCCTTTGTAGTCGTCCCTTCCGGGCAGCTGCAGTCCGGCATCCTCATCGGATATCATCCAACCATTCTTCAAAAAATCGGATAAAGGCGCAGGTAAGGAATAGACGTTATCATTAATCTGAATAGAAAAACTCTCCCAATCATCTGGAAGGTTGGCGGAAGGAGGAAACCGATATTCAGCCTCTTCGTCCAGACCAGGAAGATACTGGAGGGCTATAACCGTTTCCGTATAAGGAAGATATGTAACCTTCGCCCGCAATTCATAATTTTCAGACCACAGTTCGGTTCCCTCATCATATGCTCCTTCACCCAGAGAAAAATTATGTGTGCCCCCGTCAATCCCTCTGCCTCTCAGATAATATCTGGCAGGACCATCTCCGGTATAATCATTATCAAATTTAAGGCCGTCTAAATATGTAATTTTCGGGTGGTCTAAATAAGGGATATCCAGAATCACTGGTCGGACAAAAAAGAAAGCCGCCAACGGACAGATAACGATGCCTGAAATCCGTCCGAGGATTCCTTTTATGCTTTTTTTCCCAGGTTTGAATAGTCCTCTGACACAGAAAATCACTGTGGCTATGGCCAAAATCCCTATTATGATCCGAAAGCCTGCAGTTCTTATAAAGCCTGCATTGCCCATGGCAATCACTTTAGTATTCAAGATAGTAAAAAATATAGCAGCACCGAAAATAAACAGGAAAATAGGACCAAAAAGAACAATAGGCCCGAATTTCATCCAGAATCTATACCGTTTGTCGAAGTCGTTTTCACCTTTACCCATAATCCCTTTTCTCCTCCATATACTTTCTGTAATGGTATATCCGGGTTGTCATGCTATAATCACAAGCACGGCCTGTATATCAAATTTAATGTAGCATTGCGATATTTCTTTGTCAAATTAAATCCTTGTAAAGCCTTATCCATCCCAGATACTCCCGGCAGATCATAAAAAAAGGAGCAGCTTCCATATACGAAGCTTCTCCCTTTTAGAGGTTCTCTTATAAAAAAAACAGTCTCTCCTGACGGTATTCCTGTCTGCACTCCAGAAGTCCGGGAGTTTTTTTCAGGAATTTTTCCATTGAACAATTTTCCCATATCCATTCTTCCAGCTCCTCTTTCTCTAGGATCAGAGGCATGCGATGGTGGACCGGACGGACAGACGGATTTGCCTGAGTCGTAAGAATGATAAATCTTGGAACTTCTTGAAACAGTTCATAAAATCCTGCCATATACAGAAGGGATCCGTCCTTCCTGAAAAATTCGGCCTTTTCTTTCTCCGGATTCCACTCATAGAACCATCTGGCAGGGAGCACACATCTTCTGTGAGAAACAGCCCTTGAAAAAGAGGGTCGCTCCAAAGCAGTCTCTGACCTGGCATTGATAAGAAGCTGTTTTTTATCTCTTCCGGGGAATCCCCAGGCCATGGAAGCGGCTTTCAGCCCTCCGCCCTCATTTTTCAATATTACAGGGGCTTCCATAGAAGGATAAATGTCCCTGGAGCCGGTATTCAGCCGGGATTCCAGGATCTTTACCATCCGCCGGATTTCCTCTGTCATTTCTTCATCCATGTGATACCGTCCGCACATAGGCTTCTCCTTTTATACTTTTTTCTAGGCTTCTCCCAGAATGGCCCGGATACAGTTGGCGGCTTGAAAGTCTTTCTTTCCCATGCCGTATCCGATCTTTTCCATAACCATCTGAGGCATACGGCCGTATTCTGTGGCAAAGTATTTCAGCAAAGCTCCTCCTGTAGGGGTGCAAAGCTCCCCTTCGATCTTGCCTGCCTGGCAAGGAATTCCCTGAAGGATCAGGGCTGTAGCCGGAGCAGGAACAGGAAGGATCCCATGCGCGCACCATACCTGTCCGTAACCGGTGGTAACAGGGGATACGATGATCTGCTCAGCTCCCAGCTCATGAAAGAGCATGGCACAGCCGGTAATATCCGCCACTGCGTCCATGGCCCCTACCTCATGGAAATGAACCTCTGCGACCGGCCGCCCGTGGACCTGGCTCTCTGCCTGGGCAATGATCTGATAAATGTTTTTCACATCTTCTTTTACCTTATTGTCTACATGAAGTCCATCAATGATCCCGGTAATATCTTCCATGGGAAAATGGCTGTGATGTCCGTGAACGTGCTCATGATGCTCATGGACAGGCTTCTCTCCATCCATGGCTTCTTTCTGGTGCGTATGATGATGTGTGTGTTCTTGATGTGTATGATGATCATGATGATCATGGCCGTGAAAATGTACGTGGCTGTGTCCGCTGTGAGCATTGCCCTCTTCACTGGACAGATCCAGGCTTTCCTCTTCTTCCCCATTTATCAGGACTTCCATATGGGTGCCGGTGATCCCGCATTTTACAGACTTCTGAGCCTCGATGCGGACTCCCGGGATTCCTGCCTGATTGAATTTTTTAAGAAATTTTTCTCTGTCAGGAACCAGCTCCAGAAGGGCGCCCATAAGCATATCTCCTGCTGCTCCCATCTGACAGTCTATATATAGAGTTTTCATTCTTTTCTCTTTCCCTCCAGGTGATTGATCATACTTGCCAGATATCCGGCACCGAAGCCATTATCAATATTTACTACGCTGATCCCGCTGGCACAGGAATTCAGCATAGAAAGAAGCGCGGAAAGTCCTCCGAAGTTTGCTCCATATCCTACGCTGGTAGGCACTGCAATTACCGGGCAGTCCGCCATACCGCCGATGACGCTGGCAAGAGCGCCTTCCATACCTGCGATGGCGATGATCACTCTGGCGCTCATAATATCTTCTACATGATCCATCAGACGGTGCATTCCCGCAACTCCCACATCATAAAGACGGAGAACTTCATTGCCGTAAATTTCAGCTGTAAGGGCAGCTTCCTCTGCTACAGGAATATCGCTGGTACCTCCCGTAGCTACCACGATTCTCCCTACTCCATCTGGTGTTGGCATTTCTCCGATAACTCCGGTCCTGGAATGGCTGTCATAGTGAAGATCCATTTCTTTTCCTACATAATCTGCCGCCTCCTGGCTCATTCTGGTAATCAGAACCGTTTTTTCATGATCCAGAACCATAGTCTGGGCGATTTTTAAAATCTGTTCCTTGGTCTTTCCAGCTCCATAAATGACCTCTGCCATCCCCTGACGAATTCCTCTGTGAGTGTCCACTTTTGCAAATCCCAGGTCTTTATATGGTTCTACTTTTATCTGTAACAGGGCTTCTTCCGGTTTAACGCTGCCCCGGGCAACCTGTTCCAGAAGGTTCTGCAAATCTTTTTTATCCATGTTTTCTGCTCCTTTGTAAATATTCTCTTTTTTTTATATCACTTTGAGTACACTCCAGGGCAAGCGCTTTTTACACCAGAGCGTAAACAATCATCATCCCTGCAATCCCCAAAAGGATACTGATGGAATTGATCTGAGCCGCTTTGGCTCCGTCCCCTCCTGCATTCTGGGTAAGAAGAGGTGCAATACTGGCCACAGGAGCCGCCAGAAGTACGCAGATGGCCTGACGTATATCCGGCGAAAATGGGATAAAGAGAATAACGCCAGCCATAATAACAAGTATGGTCCCATACCGCAGGGCAAAAAACTTCACCATCTCACGGAGGTTTTTTCTGTCCAGTTTCAGTTCAAAAAGGATACCGATACTGAGCATAGCCAGAAAAGCGTTGGCATTTCCCATAACAGAAGCCAGCTTCAGCACAGGTTCCGGCAGCCGCAGATGGAGAGCCGCCAGCAGGATCATCAGCAGATACATATCCGTAATAGGAGAAGTAAAAATCTTTTTCAAAAGAAATTTCAGAGAAAATCTGCTCTTTCCCCCTTTCACAGCCTCTGCCAGGCTGTAGTCAATTCCGTAAAGATAGATTGCAACGCCGATATCAAAAAGGCAGAGGGCAGCAAACCCATCTGTAGAGAGCAGACCGGTAAGAAAAGGGATGGCAAAGTTTCCGATATTATAAGTGTTCAAGTTAAAAAGATACATCACTTTTTCTTCCGGAGCTTTCTTTCTTGTTGCCGCCATTCCTACCAGCATAAGTATGGTGCTGGTGCCGAAGCCTACCAGAAAACACCACAGAAAAGAGGGCTGAAGTTCCAGATCCTTCAGCCCGTTTACCGCCATAGCCGGCATGGTAAGATAGAGAATCACTTTTTTCAGAAAATCCGTATCCTCCACCTTAAAGATACCGGCTTTTTTAAAACCATATCCGGCAAATAAAAGCACCACATAAACAATGGTCTGGGTCAGTACATTACTCATAAGCCTAAATTATCCAATTCACAGTTTATATTTTCCTCACAGGAACGCATAGCCAGGATGGTCTTCTCCATCAGTTCTTCCAGGCTCCACCCTAACTGTTCTGCCCCTTTTGTAATGATCTCCCTGGAGCATCCTGCTGCAAAACGTTTATCCTTGAATTTTTTCTTCAGGCTTTTCACTTCCAGATCCATAACGCTTTTGGAAGGACGCATTTTCACTGCTGCTCCGATCAGTCCGGTAAGCTCGTCACAGGCAAAGAGCACTTTTTCCATCTCATGCTCCGGCTTTACATCAGAACATTCTCCATAGCCGTGGCTGCATACTGCATGGATCACTTCCGGCTCCGCCCCGGCCTTTTCCAGAAGCTCTACTGCTTTCTTGCAGTGTTCTTCCGGATACATTTCAAAATCAATGTCGTGAAGGATCCCGCAGATTTCCCAGAAATCCTGATCATCTCCATAGCCCAGCTCCCCGGCAAACCATTTCATACAGGCTCCTACCGTCAGGCCGTGAAGAATATGAAAAGGCTCCTTATTATATTCCCTCAGCAGCTCTAAAGCGCTGTCATGGTTAAATTTTGTATTCATTTTCATTCGCCTCCGTAAATTCATCTAAAGAATATACTATATCAGAATGAAAATTTTTTCAAGCTGTCACTTCAAATGTCAACGCCATTTAAGGCTCCTCCCGGATTTCCAGCTCATAGCTGAACAGGGCCAGCTTCCTGGCATTTTCCTGATCCTTCATTACCGTATATCCGCCGAAAGCCGGAAGCTGATACAGATACAGCCTGGTAATCTTTTTCTGCTTTGTACTGAACACATCATATCCTTCCATACCAGAAGAAGCCGTCCATTCCAGGGGGACCCCATCCTGGTCAAAGGCCAGCAATGTACTGTCCAGAGGGAGCTTCAGACCAAGGTGCTTATCTTCCTCATAAGTGGCATATCCGTCAATACCGGTAACTTCCTTCAGGTTTTTCAGACATTCCAGATAAAAGGTATCTTTTTCCTGGCCGTCCATCTGAGGACGGATCTGCTTTACTTTGATGTCATAAGGACTTACCAGGATTTCTTCCAGGCCAAAGCCTTTCTCTCCTGTCTGCTCCACCGTATATCTCTGAGTTCTGGTTCCATCTATAGAAACAGGAATTTCCAGATTCCATACCTGCTGACCGATCAGACAGTACCGGGCGTCCTGCATATCTGCAAATGCTTCCGGCTGGGCTGTTCTGGAGGAATCGTTCCAGGCCAGGAGGCGGATCTCCATCTGGAAGCTACTGTCTTCTTTGGTTTCCACAGGCTGGTCAAATGGTATCTGGACCATGCCTTCTACCAGACGGCTGTCCTTTTGGGTTACAGTCATCCAGACAGAAAAGTTCTGCTCCATATCCTTATATTGAAGGTTTCCGTTTATCTGCATGTCTGCATATTCTCCGGTATCTTCCTGCTTCAGCAGTTCTCCAAAGCCTTTTTCTTCCAGATTTTCCAGTCTTAAGGTCAGATACAGGCTGGTTCCGTCACAATATACTTCTACAGGAAGGATACGAATATTTCCGGCTTCATCCCCATATTTCTCATACATTTCCTGAAGGATTTCTTCTTCACTTTTTTCCGGTGTTTCCAAATGCTCACTGAGATTTTCCCCATTTTGGGACCAGTCTCCGGTAATCCGGCTTTTATCCTGAAGCTCCTGAAAAATCCCGCCTATCAGAGGAAGCTCTTTTGCAAACGCCGGGTTGGCCCTGCAATATCCGGCAAAGACAAGAAGTACCGCAGCGGCGGCAGAAGTATTGAAAAGGATTTTTCTTCTTTTTTTTCTCTTCAACTCTTCTTTTCCCTTTTGGATTCCTTTTTCCACGGCCAGATCAAGGGCCTGGGGAATCGCTATAGAATCTAATTCGATTTTCTTCATTTCTTTTTTCCTTTCCTTTTCATTTCATCTTCCCGGGCAGCGGTCCGGACATAGGCGCTGATTCCTGCCGGACCGGACCTTCTAAATCTTTTTTCAGCAACTTCCGTATTCGGCATAAACGTGTCCGGACTGCTCCCTCGCTGCTGCCTGTAATCTGGGAAATTTCTTTAATAGAGAATTCATAAAAATATTTCATCAGGACCAGTTCCCTGAAATCCTCAGGGAGTCTTTGCAATGCACCTCTCAGATCCATGATTTCTTCCCTGGAATACTCTCTGATCGGAGCCATAGAATTCTCTTTTTGCAGTTCGGCCGCCTCCCAGGGCAGCCAGTTTCCGGATTTTTCCTTTGCTCTTAAAGCCTCATTGATCAGGATCCTGGTCAGCCAGGTCCGGAAATATTCCGGCTTTTTAAGTTTGCCGATACCTACATAGGCTTTTGCAACAGTTTCTGCTACTGTATCCAGGGCCATCTGCTCTTCCCTGCAATAAAGAAAAGCCATTTTATAAAGATACTCTTTTTCCTGTTCCATCAACGTTTCAAAAGCTCCCGGTTTTCTCCGGACAGCCCTTCGGACCAGGTTTAATCTTTCATCCATTTCTGCCTCCTTCTCATAGACATTTATATGTCTGTTTAACTGTTAGACAGGGAACAGCCCTAAAAGGTTACAAGGGAAATTTTAGATATGAAGAAAATCTTGATCAGCGATCCTGAAAAGGCAGAAGCCGTAGAAGCGGATCGAAGAGTATGGATAAGCATCCTGCGGTCATTGACACTGCTGTACAGGCATTTCCGCCGACCGCAGGTGTTTTAGCATTCTTATGTGGCGAATATCATTTACTCGCAATATACGTTTTTGATTTCCGTTAACAAAGCAACTGTGATGTCCTTTGCGATAACTGAGGCTTTGGCACAGTTCTCATCAAAGTTATCCAAGCCTCTGTGTTCTGGAGTATCTGTGATGCAGCGGATTGAGAGAAAGGGGATACGATTTACATAGCACACATGAGCAATACTTGCGGTTTCCATATCAACTGTCAAAGGTGAAAATTCTTGATTGATGCTTAGCCGCCCTTCGTCGGTTATAAAAGACTCTCCTGTTGCCATCCGCCCCCAAATCACTTTCCCGGCTGGTTTAATTTTTTCAACAGCAGTTCTGGACAAACTTATCAGTTTAGAATCTGCTGCAAAAAACACAGATTCCATCCATGGATGAAATTCTGTCAAAATGTCCTGTGCCACATCGTGATAACAAACTTCTGTAGAAATTACGGTATCGAATATTTCAAGGTCCGGTTCCATTCCCCCTGCTGTTCCTGAATTGATAATCATATCCACACCAAACACATCTATTAAAAGCTGTGATCCTATGGCAGCGTTTACCTTACACACTCCGGAAAACAAAGCAACGACTTCCATTCCGGCAATTCGCCCGATATGAAATTTCAACATGGCTTTATCCACTGTTTTACAATCTTTTATCAATGGCAGAAAGGGGGAAAGCTCCTCATCTCCTGCACATATAATACCGATTTTCATAGGTTATATTCCTCCGAGGCTGTTAATTTAACTTTTAATGCTTCTCGCAGATCAAACATCTGAAAAAACACTGCCTGCGGATACCAGAGTATCCACCAGCTCATCGATCTGACGTATGGTTTTCTTAACAGCAGACTCCTCTTTATTTTTACGGATTTCATGGAGACGTTTTTTTAATTCTTTCATTTCATACTTAGAAAGGTATTCTTTTAAATGGCCGGCCCGATCCAGAAGATCAGCGAAAACAATGGCGTCTTTGGAAGGCAGGTCATTTCTCAGCAGTTCTGTGCGAAGGTTATCTGCCACATCAAAAAGGAGTTCTCTCTTGGGCCTGTACTTGCCTTTCCCCATTTTTTCCAATGAACGGGTGTCCTCATCCATAGACTGGACAAGGGAATCCGTAAGTTCCCGAAGTTTTTTGTCCGTAAAAGCTCCTGTATACTTTTCTACGATCTTTTCTGCTTTTACCGGTTTTCCCCGATTGGCTGTTTCCTGTTCGATCATATCGTAAAGAGATTTTAAATAACGCATAGATTCCGGCAATTTTTCTGTAATAGACAATCTCTTCCTTTCTATAGTAATGCATTTTCCCATATACATCTCCAGCACCCCTGCGGCTATAAGACATGCTACCGGCACCTGGTCATAACTGGAAAAGTTCCCTTTTTCATTTACTGTGCAGATAAAAAATTTCTGAGTCAAACTTAAATCTTTCATAAAATGGATTCCTCCTCTGATAAAATGCATTGGGTAAATTCTTTATTATATAGCATAACCTGAACCGCCTTGCTTTTCAATAGGATATCCGGATTTTACTTTTTTACCTTTTCCATTGACAAATCTGTAATTTCCTTCTAAGATATATTATTAGCTTACTAATATTTAGCATTCTAACTATTGTGAAAGGAGTTTGTGTATGAATCTTTCTTATCATTACATGCTGATGGTCAATCATGTGATCCTGCAGAAAAAATTGTTTCTTTCTCTGAAAGATACCGGCCTGACTTTAGGACAGCCTAAAGTTCTGGATTTTCTACGTGAAAAAGACGGGGCGGCCCAGAAAGAAATCGCCGCAGCCTGTCACATCGAACCGGCTTCGCTTACAACAATCCTCAACGGCATGGAAGAAAAAGGGATGATCCAGCGAAAAAATCTGAACGGCAACCGGCGTTCCTGGCACATTTTTCTCACGGATCGTGGAAAAGAAATGGCGGCAGCTACAGAAAAAAGATTCGAAGAGCTGGAAGCTCAGGCATTCGCCGGAATTTCCGGAGAAGAACGGAGAAGCTTTTTGAAAACGTTTGAAAAGATCTATCAGAATATGGAAACATTGGAGGGAAACACACATGACAGAAAAAATTAAGCGCTATATTATTTTCCTTATCGGATTATTTATCAATTCTTTCGGGGTAAGTTTTATCACAAAGGCAGATCTGGGAACCTCCCCCATTTCTTCGATCCCTTATGTACTTAGCCTGAATTTTCCTTTTACTCTTGGAGAATTTACCATATTTTTCAGTCTTCTGCTGATTTTTCTCCAGCTTATCATACTGCGGAAAAATTTTAAGCTGGAGCATTTTCTGCAGATACCGGTATCTATTATTTTCGGGTACTTTATCGACCTCACCACTTTCATGTTAGGAGCCATGAATCCGGAACTGTATCCGGTAAAACTTGTTTCTCTGCTCATCGGATGTGTAATCCTGGGATTTGGAGTCTATATGGAGGTGCTGGCAGATGTGGTCATGCTTCCCGGAGAGTCCTTTGTCCGTGCCATCGTTCTTACCTGGAAAACAAATTTCGGCAACACAAAAGTAGCCTTTGACGCTTCCATGACCATTATCGCAGGAATCCTGTCCCTGTTCTTTTTTCACAGGCTTCAGGGTGTCCGGGAAGGCACTATTATCGCAGCTCTTTTAGTAGGCTTTATTGCCAGACTTTTTGGACGGCTTCTTGCCTTTCTGCCTGCCATCCTCTATCCGGAATTATTTGAGAAAAAAGAAGCAGAAAGCCTCCAGGAACCGGAAAATCACTGGACCATCGCCATTGGCCGTCAGTATGGCTGCGGCGGACATGAAATTGGACAAAAACTGGCTGAAAAACTGGGATATAAGTTTTATGACGGGGAAATTATTGAAATGATCGCCGGTACTACCGGCTATTCCAGAAAATTTATTAAAGACCGGGAGGAAAAAATGACAAACAGTCTCCTCTATGATCTGGTTAATCAGATGTACGCCTATTCTCCGGATACCCCTGCCCCAAAGGACGAAATCTTCCAGGCGGAATCCCAGGCGATTCAAAAACTGGCAGAGGAAGAAAACTGCGTGATTATCGGCAGATGTTCTGACTATGTTCTGAAAGATCACCCTCACTGCCTTCGGGTATTTTTAGGCAGTTCTTTTGAAACAAGAGTAAAGGGACTGATGGAATCTGGAAATCTTTCTCAAAAAGAAGCAGAACAGGAAATCCGTCTGGAGGACAGGCGCCGCCGGGATAACTATCGTTATTACACCCGGCAGCCCTGGGGATTTTCTCCAAACTATCATCTTACATTGGATACCGGCCTGGGTACAGACTATTGTGTAGATCTTATTCTTCAGACTCTGTCTCATCTTCAGAAGTGATGGTATCCGGCTGTGTCAGTTCTGCAAGCTGTCCGTAAACAGATACGGCGTCCATAATATGATACGGATCCGTATCATGGCTTCCATCTGCGTGGGCGGTAACCAATACATAAGACTTTCCGTTTACCTCTCCCAGACTTGCCAGACACAGGCCGGCGTCAGAAGTAAATCCAGTCTTTCCTCCCTGTATGTAGGAATCCTGTATCCCGGCTTTTTCCATGGTCTCAAACATAGAATTGTGGAAAGTAAAGCCCTGGGTGTGCAGGTTTGTAGGTGCCACGCTATATGTCTTTGTGGTAAAGATCTCACGGAAAGTCTGATTTTTCAATGCTTCCTGAAGGATCAATGCCATATCTTCCACACTGGAATAGTGGTTAATATCCTGCAGTCCTGTAGTGTTTGTAAAATGTGTGTGTTTCAAACCAAGAGCTGCAGCCTTTTCATTCATCTTTTCAACAAAAGCTGCTTCAGAGCCTGCAATATTCTGGGCCAGAGCTACGCAGCACTCTCCTCCCGAGGGCAGGATCGCACCATACAGCAGGTCCTGATAGGTGGCAGTTTCTCCCGGTTCAAAACCTGCCATGGAAGCCCCTTCTTCATATAATGGAGGAAAGATGTCTTCACTTAAAGTTGCGGAAGCGCTGGTATCCGGAATATTTTCCAGAGCCACCATTACCGTCATCATCTTTGTAAGAGAAGCCGGATAAATGATCTGGCCGGGATTTCTTTGAGTTAGAACTTCTCCCGTATCCAGGTCTATCAGTATGGCACTGGTGCTGTATAAACCGGACAGATCCACCTTTTCCGGCTCTTTCTCTTCTTCTGTATTCTCTTCGGTCTGTGTTTCACTGGCAGCTAAATCCGCTTCCTTTTCTTTATTTATCTGTTGTGTCAGAAATAAAATCACGATCAGCAGGACCAGCACCAGAAAAATTCCTATTTCCAGTATAGGATATTTTTTTCTCCTTCTGTTTCTTTTTCGCTTCATATTTTTACTCATTCTTACCCTTCATTCCTTTCCATTGACTTCCCTATTATAAAATAAAAATGTCACTGAAAAAGGGCGATATGATTAAAATTCTATTAAATTCATGTGAATTCCTGTTTTTTTCTTTTTCCAAGACAGTTCACGCACCAGAGGATCTGGAGCAGCAGGCTTACCAGGGCAATGCTCATGGCAGCCAGAAACAGCAGGGAATGAAAGGAATCTCCCTGAAGTCTGTAGTAGAAGAAAGAGCCCCCGGATATCAGTATGAAAAAGGGAAGGGGAACGGTCCAGAAAATTATCACTGCAGCCAATATATACCGCATAGCTTCTATATGAAGACAATAGAAAACCAGAGGTATCAGATAAAAAGCGGCGATGAGGATCATATTCTGCCACATGCCGGGCTTTCCAAAGCTGGTGCCTTTTCCTGCCGCAGGAGTCACAGATATCGCCAAAAGAGTAAGCTCATATCCCAGCAGTGCAGCCAGGGTCCATTTTCCGATAGAATTTTTTGATTTCATATGTGATAAAACCTCCTTTTTCTTTCAGTATACAGAGAAAAAGCAGGAAATTTATCAAAATGTAAGAATCAGCGGAAATGTTGTCAGAAGTAATTCAAGAATCCTATTGAGAAAATTCTGGCCTGTTTATATAATATAAGCCAGATGAGGAAAGATTATGAAAATTGCGATTTGCGAAGATGATATAAAAAACCAGTCCCTTCTGGAAAGCTATCTGGAAGAATATCCGGCAGACCTGGAGTGGAAAATTTTTTCTTCCGGGGAAGAACTGCTGGCCCATATAAAAGAAGACAAGGACTATTTTTCTCTGTATTTTATGGATATTTCCCTGCCGGGAATAGACGGAATCCAGACATGCGCCCAAATCCGGAAAAGAGATCAGAAAGCCCTGATCGTTTTTGTGACAGATTACAAAGAATATGTCTACGAAGTATTTCAGGTACTGCCCTTCCGCTTTCTGATCAAGCCAGTGAAAAAAGAAGCTTTTTCAAAAGTCCTGAGGGAAGCCGCAGACTTTCTCCGTCTCCATGACCGGCGGCTTACCTTCCGCATCCGGCAGACCATGTATGAGATCCCCTGGGGTGAAATTTTATATCTGGAAGGAGATCTCCGGAAAGTCCATCTTCATACGGTATTGGGAGAATATACTTTCTACGGAAAACTGGAAAAACTGAAAGAACAGCTTACCCCCGGAGGATTTTTCCAGTGTCACAAATCCTATGTGGTAAATCCGGAATATATCCGGGCTTCCAGGGATACATCCATTATTCTCAGAAACGGTGAGGAGATTCCTGTAAGCAAAAGCTTCCGGAAAGAATCAAAAGAAAAACACCTGCAGTATCTGAAAGGAAGGTGGGGACAATGAATTTTCCATTTGCAGCTCTGGCATTAAACTTTATTTTCGATATTTTTCTATACGCAGTAACTCTTTGTGTTTTTACATCGCTTTTAAACCGCATTTTCGGAAAACCGGGACCCTATCTGAAATGGGTACAGGGAGCCCTGCTTCTGGGAGGAATTCTTCTGCTTATTCTTTTTGATCTTATTTCCATCCAGGGTTCCCGGTTCTATGAGCTGACTATGACAGAGGTGCCCCTCTGTCTGTTCCTGCTGTTCTCCTATTCCGGCAGCCGGCAGAAAAAGCTTTTCTTCGCTTTTTCCCTTTTTACACTGACCGTCTTCTATCTGTTTTGTCTGAATGACCTTACCAATCTCCTTCATCATGGATTGAACTATTATCTGCCCTTTTACCAGCTTCAGCTATTCTATCATATCTTTCTTTGGCTGATCCTTTTTCTCTGCCAGAAGCTTTGCGGCAGCTTTGAAGAAAACATCTTTCTTTCTCCGACCCTTTGGGGATTCCTGTTTGGCATTTCTGGAGCCCTATTGCTGATTGCATTGGGTTCTTTGCCCCTGGTGATCTCTTCCTCCATAGAATATAACCGGAAAATGTTTCTTCACCTGGGGCTTATGCTCCTCCTTCTGGGACTAAATTACTGCCTTTTTGCCCTGTATAAAAGGTTCTATCTCTATGGGGCAAAGGCCAGAGAGGCCGCTCTTACCCGACAGCAGTTAGAATACCAGGAAAAATATTACCGGGAATATCTCCACACCACAGGAGAGATCCGCAGGCTCCGTCACGATATGAAAAACCATCTGCGGACCGCTGCTTCTCTCTATGCCCAGGGAAAAGGCCAGGAGTTGGAAAACTACCTGGAAACTTCCCAGAAAGAACTGAAAGACTACGAAAACTTTGTTATGACCGGAAATCCCTGCCTGGATGCAGTGCTGAACCTGAAGCTCCAGGAAGCCAGACAGAAAAATATCTGCTGCCTTACCCAGCTTACCGTACCGGAAAACAGTGTGTTCCTGGACTTTTCCGATACGGTGACCATATTAGGGAATCTACTGGATAATGGGATAACCTCCGCTTTAGACTTTCTGGCGCCTGGCGCTCCGGTCCCAGAGATCCGGCTGTCTCTGATCTATCAGGAAGGCAATCTCCTCCTCCACATAGACAATCCCTGCAAAGTTAAACAGAAGCCGCCCTACGGTATTGGAATGAAAAATGTAGAATCCCGGGTGGAGAAATATCAGGGGACCCTTGTGACAGAAGTTAGAGAAGGACGTTATTATACAGATATATTACTGTATGGAGCATAAATGTGTTCAGTCCTCCAAATCGTATAATTTATATAGATCCAGCATAGTGCCGTAGGTCAGCTTCCGCCCCATAAGCTGACGGTAGGTGGCGGACTTGGCCCTGCCGGCTTCTTTCTGTTTTTCCATCTGCCGTACAATGGAGTCATACTCCTGCTTGACGCCTCTGTGCATTTTCCGGTAAGCTTCCAGCTCTTTTTTCAGACTTTCCAAATCTTCGGGAAATGCACTTTCCTTTTTATTTATGTTTTCCATTTTCTTTTCCTCTTCTTTTTCATTGTCTTCTATCCCTGTATCCCTCAGGATTGCGGCTGCTGTCTCCTCCGGTGTTTGTCTGGAAACATGTATTTTCTTTGTGTTCAATTTTTCATAGAGAGGAATCCTTTCTATGCTCCGTTCTAAGATATCTTTTTGCCGCAGTCCCTGGCATATATCTTTATTCAGTCTTTTTTCCAGACTTTTCTCATCAAGGATCAGGGAATACAGATGAACTTCTGCATTCCGGCAGACCAATCTGGATAAAAGTGTGTCCAGGATTTCCTGCTCATGAAGAACCCAGCAGAAAATCACATGGTCGTAGGCCGAACAGGCAAGGAAATTATTCAGTATATGGGTAATGTTATCCATTACCATTGCCTTAGTCTCCTCTGTCACCTGAAAAGGCTCCATATTCCAGCACCAGTCCCCGTCCAGGAAAACGCTGTTTTTCAATTTTTTCTTTAAAATATTGCAGACTGTAGTCTTGCCGGCTCCCATGGTGCCGCCGATCACATAGAGATGTTTTTTCATAAAATGATTGCCCCAAATTATATCAATACTCTCATTTTTCTATATAAGCATTGCTGCTGTGGTGTTTATAACTCTTTCTAATTTACATAAAATAGTTATGGTAAACGTTTTCTTGCTTTGTCCAGTAAAAATCGTTTTTGATACTTGATTTTTACATATTTCATGATCCTCTGGAGATATACGGTATCGTAAATTCCTCCTGCCGCTCCCACCACTGGGATTCCCTGAAGGAATTTCATATACAAAAGCTCTCCGGAAAGCATGGAAGAGGTGTCTTTGACCTGCTTCTTCATATCGTATCCTTCTGGAAGTTTCTTCATTTCCATAAAAAGATCTGTCTTTTGATTTTCCTGAACCAGTTCCTCTCCATACAGCAAAGATACCTGGATCAGTTTCAGGATAAAGTACCGTTCTTCTTCTGTATCGTAGGCGTATCCATAGTGCAGGGCCACTTCATAAATGCTTTTCAGGATCATTCCTGTAAAAAGGGGAATATCCGGCAGACCGATCCCCAGTACCCCTAAGCCTACCCCCTCTGCTGTAGACAAAAGAAGATTTTTTCTGGAGGAGGCGGCAGCGCCTTTCTTAAAAGTCCGTAAGGTGTTTTTGTTCTCCCGGATTTCCGCCGAATAAGCGTTAACCTTGTACCCATGCTCCAGATCTTCTTTTTTGTAGGTTTTTTCTATGATCCCGGTTCCCTTGTCAAAGACCAGGAAAAAAGCCTTGCTAAATGCTGCGTCCAGCTTCTCCTGAAGTCCATCGGGAATCTTCTGGGCCAGCTTCTGGTTCAGAAAAGATTCCTTTTTCTCTTTATACTTGTCTATATATCTTTGTTCCTGTTTTAAAACCGTCTCCAGTTCTTTTTCAAGAGAGGATTTTCTGGAAATCAATAGCCTTCCTCCTAACTGTTTTTGCCTCTTTTTGATACGATCTTATTTACTTCCATCTTATCCATGATCCCATGGGCGGTCACTCCCGGGTGAGTTACAGAAATCCTGCATACCTGTTCCGCAAACTCCTTTGAAACCTGAAATTTCTTTGCCATGGAAGCTACGGTGGTTCCCTTTTCCAGTTCTTTTAAGATTCCTTTTATCAGCTTTTCCATATCTTTCTGGGAAAGTTCCGGTACTTTTTCCTGTTCCACTCTGGGAAGGATATCCATCTTTTCTATATGGAAGCTTTCTGCTTCTATAATCAGCACCGCCATGGTCACCGGCTGGTGAAATCTTCTGGGACCGCAGCTTCCCGGGTTCAGATACTGGACGCCTTCCTGCACATAGGCCTCGTATTTATGGGAATGTCCGTAGATCACAAAATCTTTTTTCTCCAGATCTTTTGGGATATGTTTTTTATTGTGGACCATATAAATGCTTTTGCCAAAAAGAGAAAAAGAAAGCTCTTTAGGCAGTTTTTCGGCCCATTCCTTATCATTATTCCCCCGGACCACATACAGGGAAGGATTGATCCTGCGGATTTCTTCCAGAATCCCGGGGGTATTGATGTCTCCGCCATGAATGACTGCGTCGCAGGTCTTTAAAATTTCAGCCACTTCTAGCCGCAGAAGTCCGTGGGTATCGGAAATTACTGCAATCCGTCCTGTTTTTCTTTCCATTTCTTCACATTCCTTTCTGCCTCTCCTAAGAAGGAAAGGGAGCCGAAAATGATCACCACATCTTCCGGTTTTGCTTCTTCCAGAGTTTTCTCCACTGCCTGTTCAATACTTTTTGCCGCTTCCACAGAAGGATTCACACAGGCCACTGCTTCCTTCAGTTCTTCTGCCGGAAGGGCTCTGGGATTATCTGGAGTCTGCACTGTTATGATATGGTCTGCCAGCGGGGCTGTGATCTGGATAACCTGTTTGTAATCCTTGTCCTGAAATATACCGAAAATATACCGGATATGCCGGTGCGGAAAATAAAGCTTCAGAGAATGTTCCAATTCTCTGGCTGCTCCCGGATTATGAGCCCCGTCCATGATCACTACCGGCTCTTTGGAGATCAGGGTGAAACGCCCTCTCCAATGGGTCTTTCTGAACCCTTCATAGATATTCTCTCTGGAAACCGAATAGCCAAGCTCCTGAAGCATAGTCACAGACTGAAGGGCAAGAGCGGCATTCAGGATCTGATAGCTTCCTGCCAGAGAAATCTCTACCTGATCAAAGTCTCTCCAGGTAAAGCTCTGTTTTTCATACCCGTAATGAATATCCTTTACTTCTTCCATATCCAGGAATTCCATGGAAGCCCCTTGCTCCTTTGCCCTTTCTTCCAGAACTTTCCTGGCTCCGGCTTTCTGGGGACCGGATACCACCTTTGTATAAGGCTTGATGATCCCGGCTTTCTGTGCGGCAATTTCCTCCAAAGTATCTCCCAGAAAGGCCATGTGATCCATACTGATGGGGGTGATCACTTCCATTACCGGCGTCTTAATGATATTGGTGGCATCCAGGGCTCCTCCAAGACCGGTTTCCAGGACCACCAGATCACATTTTTTCTCCTGGAAATACAGGAAAGAAAGGGCGGTTTCTATTTCAAAAGGCGTTGGATTTGTAAGATGATGTTCCTCCATATCTTTAATAGCTTCTGCAATAGCTGTCACATGTTTCGCCAGGGCTTCTTTTCCGATCCGCTCTCCGTTTACCTGTATCCGCTCTCTGTAGGAAAACAAAGTAGGGGAAATATACCGTCCTACCCGGTATCCCGCTTCTGTCAGTATAGTAGAAAGATAAGCCAGGACAGAACCCTTTCCGTTGGTTCCTGAAATATGGATAAATTTCAGACTGTCCTGAGGATTTCCCAGACGCTCCATAAGATGGCGCATATTGTCTAAGCCAAGTACACTTCCGTATTTAGAGGCTTCCTCCAAATATACTCTTGCTTCTTCGTAATTCATGATTTCTCCTATCCGGGGCCTGCAGGCCCCTCTGTAATTCGGAGATTATTATAGCTCTTTTTCCTTTTGACTACAATCGGAATCTTCTGTTCTTCTCTATTCTCAGCTATATTTTAATGGGAGAAACGGTTCAGAATCTATTTTCATTCATGTAACCGTCCTTGTAGGCATATGGGGACGGTTCTTAATCGGATTTTCTTCTGTGTAACCGTCCCAACTACCCTAAATTTCCGGCTTAAAATCGTATTTTCCCTGTGTAGCCGTTTCGACCATCGAAAATTACGGTTTAAAATCAGATTTCTTTCTGTATAACCGTACCAGCTGGTTAAATACTGCGGCCAGAAATGAAGAAATCGGAAACTCAGCCGTAGCAAACGCCTCGCCACCGGAAATAAGTCCAGCGGTGAGGCGCTTTTCATCTTTTATCATTATTCAGTAAACAATAATCTATCCCTCTGTTTTTACAGACGTGCGTCAAAGAGTCCGCAGAAGCTGTCGATAGGATCCTGCCCCTTAAAAGCTTCTTCTCCTGTCATCAGGTTTTCTACCAGTGCATCGAAGGTACTGTCTTTTGTGTCGTAGGCATTGATGTAAGTCCGTACCTGGGGAATATCTGCCAGCATGGTGGGCTGTCCGCAGCTTACAGCTACTACCGGGATTTCAAAGACATACCAGGGGATTTCTCCGCCGCCTTTGGAAAGTCCGAAGCTGGGCCTTCCCTCGTTAATATCACAGAGGGTGATTACCAGGTCCATGTCTTTTACAAAGTCTGCAATGGCGTTCTTACCGGCAAAGTAAATATTGATATCCGGTTTCTCCCCGGCTTCGATCTGTTTCTTCATTTTGTCCACAGGGCTTTCATAGATAAATGCGTCAAAGCCTTTGCTGATCAGCTTATCTCTTAAAAGCTCTGCCGGGTTGGTCCCTCCTGCCATTCCCATGGCTTTGGCCAGAGCAGACATGCCGCTTTCTGCCCCTTTCACATAGCCTTCTCCTTTCCTGAACAGCACATTTCCGTGTTCGTCTTACTATAATCAGTATTGTAACACCCCAGGCTGCCGCAGGTTAGGATAATTTCTCTGGATATACGTCCGATTTCTAGTTTTTTCGGAATTATTCAAATAATCCTCTGATTTTTTCCCAGAAGCCGGTGGTTTCTTCAGGGGCTTCCTCCTGGGACTCTTCCTCTTCTATCTGGATGGGATCGGTCTGGAAGGCAAACTGGACAGCCTCTACATTGGTATTTTTCTCAGATACAAAGGAAACCGGAACATAGTCTTCGCCGGAAAATTCCTGTACCATTTCCTCCACCTTATTTTCGATTTCTGTGTCTATATCTGCAGTTTCTGTTTTAAATTCTTCAGTGCCGTCTTTCATTTCTCCGGCTCCCTCGTCCAGATCCTGGGAACCTTCTGCCAGGCTGGAAATACCCGTTTCAAAAACAGAGGCTCCGGAAGATAAAGTGTTTACCCCTTCCTGAAGCTGGGTAAGGCCTTCCAAAAGAGCCTGGGTCCCTTCTGTAAGACTGCTGCTTCCTGTCTGGATATCTGTACCTTTCTCTTCCAGTTCTTCTAATCCTGCGTCAAGCTGGCGGGCGCCCTTTGCCAGGGCAGAGATCCCGGTGTTTAACCGGGTGATCCCGCCGCTTACTTCTTCTGCTCCCTGATTCAGCGCTGCGGAAGAAGATTTCAGGGCTTCTCCCCCTTCCTTCAGGAGCTGATTCTGAGCAGTCAATTCCTCAAATCCTTTTAAAAGGCTGTCGATTCCTTCTGCTCCTGCAGGAAGAGAAGCGGTCTGTGTCTCCATGGAAGTTAACCCCTGGTTCATCTGCTCCAGCCCTGTTTCCAGCTGCCGGGCCCCTTCTGTCAAAGCCTGTATACTTTCCGTAAGCTGTGACAGGTCTCCTGTCTGGAAAGATTGAAGGCTTTCCCCTGCTTCGGCTGCTTTGTTTAGTTCTTCCGCCATACTGTTCAGGGATCCGGTTTCTCCTGCCTGGATCTCTTCTAATCTGGAGGCAATGGATGCCAGCGCCGAAGAGCTGTCATTGCTTATAGAAATCTCCGGTGCAGGAATATCCACAGCCACAGTATCTGCCCCCTGCACACTGACCCTGCTTCCATCCAGGCCGGCAATAAGGGCGCTTCCTGTATCCGGATCTATGGCGCCGCTGCCTATGGAATTCCAGACAGCGGCTATGGCTGCATCAATCTGGGCATTGGCACTGTCTGCCGCTGTCTCTATCTGGCTGTTTGCCTGGCTGATCTGAGCGTTTGCCGAATCTACCTGGGACTGGAGAGATGCCCCAGCCTGGCTTATACTGTCACTGGCACTATCTGCCTGGGACTGGAGTTCGCTTTCTGCCTGAGAAAGAATATTTCCTGCTTCCTGCAGTTCTCCCGCCGCCTCATGATACAGAGAAAACATTTCTCCGGCCTTTGCCTGGACACTATCCATAGCCTGGGCTGCCTCCTGAAGACTGCCCAGCATTTCCTGCAGCTGCTCGCCTTCCCGGGAGTCTTCCAGAAGCCGGAGCTGGGACTGAAGGGCCTCCAGCCCATCAGACAGAGCCGCTGCCCCATCTGTAAGCTGCTGAGAACTGTCTTTTAAAGCAGTTACCCCCTGGGAGACTTCTCCCAGGTTTTTCAGTCCGGCCAGCTGTCCGACCCCTTCCTTCAGCTGGTCCACGCCGCTGATATAAGCCTGGACGCCGTCTATATAGCTCTCGGTTCCTTCTGTATAGGTCCTGGTCCCTTCTGCTAATTGACCTGCGCCGGCTTCCAGAACAGGGACGCCTTCTTTCAGGCTGTCTGCTCCCTGGATCAGAGATTTACTTCCGGAAGCTGCCGAAGAAACGCCATTCAGATAAGCGCCGATACCGGTCTCCAGCTCCTGGCTTCCCTGGACAAGAGCAGAACTTCCCGAAGCCGCCCCGTCTGTGCCTGTTTTAAGGCTGACTGCACCTTGGGCCAGGCTGCCTGTGGCATCCAGAAGCTGGCTGCTTCCTTCCGCCAGTTCTCCGGTACCTTCTTTCAGTGAACCGGCCCCTTCATCAAGCTGGGATACCGCTTCTTTCAGCTCATCTGTCTGCTCATAGAGAGCCGACATATCCAGACTGTCTGTATCAATGGCAAAGGACATCGGCACTCCCTGGAAAGAGATCCCATCCATTTCAAAGTCAGTAACCTCTGATGTAATGGAAATTTCTTTTTCCTGCCCCGCCATAATGTTGTATAGGATCTGTTTATCTGCTCCCACATTTGCCAGAGTAGCCCCCTCTGCCTGGATATTTTTGCACTTTTCGGAGTCCAGTGTAACTGTGGCCTGAAGCAGATAATCTTCAAAATAGTCTCCCTTTACTTTTTCATTTTTCTTTACGGAAATCCGGATTTCCAGATTTCCGCTCTCTCCGGCCAGTTCTTTCGGATTTTTCTTCTCACCGTTCAGGTAATAGGAAATCTGGATCTTCCAGGGCAGTTCTTTTGTCTCCAGATTCCCCTGATAATAGAATTTCCCTTTTTTGCCTTCTACTGTATATCCGTCGGCTGTCTCCTCTATTTTATCCTCGGTAGTCAGGTTGGTTACTTCTGTATAATCGCCATAGTCTGTGATTCTGGTATCTTTTTCCAGATCATATTCATTGACCACATAGACGCCGGATACTGTTCCGTCTTCTTCCAGGGATGCATAGACATTTTCTTCCTTTTGGGGATTTTCTGCAGCAATGACCGGCAGGGTGTTTCCAAGAACCATGGAAAAACATACAGCCGCTGTAATAGATTTTTTTGTGTATCTGCTTTTTTTATTTCGATTCATGATGATGTCTCCTTTTCTGATAAAAGTTTGTGTGCAGGGTAGTTATCTCTATGAACCTGTCAAATAAGTACAGCAGTCCCGGCAGTACAAAAAGTACAATGGTCAGGGACAGCATACTTCCGTTTCCCAGGAAGGTCCCGAGCTGGGAAAGGATCCCGTGAGAAGAAATTGCCCCCATCAGGTATCCCACCACAGCCAGCACAATACCGGAAGTAAGCAAAGATGTAGTCACCGCTGCGATGGTTTCAGAAACTGCCTTTTTCTTATCCATGGTCTGTCTGAACTCCATATAGCGTTCCGTAGTCAGGATCGCATAATCCACGGTAGCTCCTAATTGGATAGAACTGATGATCAGGTAGGAAATGTAGAATACCGTAGAATCCTTAAAGTATGGAATCGACACATTGATCCACACTGCCGTCTCGATAGCCAGCACCAGGAAAACCGGGAGAGAGACGGATTTCATGGTAAAAAGCAGTACCACAAAAACTGCTGCCAGGATAAACAGGGTAAGGATGCTTTTGGGATGCTCCACGATTTTCTGATAAAATTTTTTCATGACGGTATACCTTTCTCTGCCTTTTCACTCATTTTTCTCACCTTCCCGGGACAGTTCTTCCAGAAGCTTCTCCAGTACTCTGACCGTTTCATGGATTCCACGGCTGCTGTTGATGCAAAAGTCATAATTATCTGGTTTTCCCCAGCCCCCGTCTGTGTAATAATTGTAGTAGGCTTTTCTCCGTTTATCTGTTTTCCTTATCAGTGTCTCTGTCTCCTTTGCGGATAAATGGAGCAGCTCTTTTTTTCGCATTACACGGCAGGCATATGGGGCAGTGATAAAAATACAAACACAGGGGATATCTGCCTCTTTTAGAATAAAGTCTCCGCATCTGCCTACAAAAACTGCATTTCCTTCCCTTGCCCGGTTCAGGATATAGTCCTTCTGTATCTGAAATAAAATATCATTGGCCGGAAGTCCACGGAGATTTTCATCCTCTGCCTCATACCATATTCTGTGTATCCAGGGATTGGCTTTCTGCTCATCTGCCCTTTCCAGATGATCTATGGGAATCCTGCTTTTCTCCGCCGCACCTTCCAGCAGCCTGCGGTCATAAAAGGAATATCCAAGCTGCTCGGCAAGTATCTTTCCGATCTCATGTCCTCCGCTGCCAAATTCTCTGCTTATGCATATATTCATTTTTTAAGGCCTCCTTTTTTTCATCTGTTCTGCATTTTATGAAAAAAATCCAGGAAAGAAAAGCAACACTTTTCAGCAGATGTCTAAAATTTAGGCAAATGACTGAATATGTTTAGCTGAATGATTGACTTTTTATTTTTCAGCCGCTAAAATAAAAAAACAATATTGCTGATAAAGGAGTATGGATGATCCCATGAAACATAACGCTACCACCTTTTATACCAGGTAAATCCTTGCAGAATCTCTGAAAAAGCTTATCCGCAGGAAATCCTTCTCGAATATCACTGTCCGGGAAATCACCGAGGACTGCGGATTGAACAGAAATACTTTTTATTATCATTTTGAGGATATCAACGATCTTTTGAAATGGACTTTAGAACAGGAAGCTATTGATGTGGTAAAACATTTTGATCTGATGTCTGATTACGAAGAGGCTGTCCGGTTTGTTATGAATTATATCGAGGAGAATGAAAAGCTGCTGAACAACATCTGTAACTCTTTAGGACAGGGAGAACTGAAACGTTTCTTCTTCAATGACCTTTATGGGATCACCTCTTCTGTTATAGATAAAACTATCCAGCAGATGGAACTGTCCATACCTTCCGATTACAGAGATTTTCTCAGCCGGTTTTATACGGAAGCCTTTGCAGGCCTTCTGATGGACGGGATCACAAATCCCACTCTGAGGAACAATGATAAAAATATCCTGTATATCTCTCTGGTCATACGCTCTTCCCTTCCGCCTCTTCTCAGTGATTATGCCGCCCAGCAAAAGGCAGAGAAGGAAGAATAGCGGCAAAAAGTCCCTGCGAGAGCATAAACTGCCCTGCAGAGACTTTTTTCCTGATCATCCTGCACTTCCTCTAATCTGCTGCCTGTGCTTCTTCCTGCTTAACGGTCTTTACCCGCAGAAAGAAATACAACAGATGGCATACCCACACAACAGCCAGACAAATCTGTCCCACCGGAACCTTGCTCATCATCAGAAAGCCAACCGCCATCACCACGGTCACGGTCCCTACGATCCGCAGTTTCGTCCCCATAGTCATGGCCCGCTGCTTCACAAAGCTGTCCAGATGTTTCTTATAAAGATTCGTTCCGATGAACCAGCCATGAAGCCGCTTTGAACTTTTCGCAAAGCAGAATACCGTGGCCATGAAAAAGGGCACGGTAGGGAGAATCGGCAGGATGATGCCAATTACTCCAAGTCCCAGGCATATAAAGCCCAGTATGATCCAGAGGATCCGGAACGGATTCATATTCTTCATTTTGTTTCACTCCTGTTTTTCTGATTCTGACCGCTGCAGTAATATTCATAGCCTCGCCACATGCACACTTGAAATCTGCCACTTACAAGACTAAGACGGCTATCGTTACACGGTCAGGACAAATTTCTTTCCTTCAATGATCGTCACTCCCAGGGAAATCCCATACAGTGTCCGGATGCATTCCGGTGTGACCACTTCAGCCGGTGAACCCTGTGCAGCCACCTGTCCGTCTTTCAAGCCGATGATACGGTCAGAAAAATGAATCGCCTGATTAATATCATGGAGTACCATGATAATGGTGATTCCATATTCTTCATTAAGTTTCTTCACCAGCTCCAGGATCTCGATCTGATAACGGATGTCCAGATAGGTGGTCGGTTCGTCCAGAAACAAGATCTTAGTATTCTGCGCCAGTGCCATGGCAATCCATACGCGCTGACGCTGTCCGCCTGAAAGGCGGCTTACTTCCCGGTCTCGGTACTTCTCTACATTGGTCACTTCCATGGCCCACTCGATCAGCTTTTCATCTTCATCACTGCGCCCCTGCATCATTTTCATATGAGGCGTACGCCCAAAGGATACCAGCCGTTCTACTGTAATGTCATCTGCCGAAGAATTATACTGATGGACAATGGACACTCTTTTTGCAAAATCTTTCAGACCAAAATTCTGGATATTTCTTCCGTGGAGAAAGATATTCCCTTTCCGGGGATACAGGTTTTTGGTCATCAGGTTAAACAGGGTAGACTTTCCGCATCCATTTGCTCCCATAATCGTAGTGATCTTTCCACCTTCTATGGTAAAGGAAATGCCTTTTAGAACCTTATTCTTTCCATAGGAAAAAGACAAATCCCTGACTTCCATGGCAGGCTTGTCTGCTCTCATCGCCGTTTTCCGAACATCTGTAATGTTTTTTTGCACTTGGTTCATATCAGGCTGCATACTTCTTCGACCTCCTTAATAAAATGATAAAGAACGGTCCGCCGATCACGCTCATGATAATGGACGCCGACACTTCGTAGGGTGCTGCCACAGTCCGACCAATGGTATCCGCCAGCAGAAAGGTAAAGGCTCCCGCCAGCATGGAAAAGGGCACCAGCGCCCGGTGGTCACTTCCCACCAGCAGCCTTCCGATATGGGGTACAATAAGCCCCAGAAAGCTGATGGCGCCCACCACTGCTGTGGAAATGCTTGCCAGGAGAACCGCAACAAGGGAAATCAGGATACGCATCAGGTTTACGTTGACACCCAGGCTCCTGGCTGTCTTATCTTCCAGGGACATCAGGTTGCATATCTTTGTAAACAGCAGCGCAAGGATCAGCCCGGCGATCACATAGGGAAGGAGCGTCTGTACGTCCTCCCATGTCTTCTGTGTGATATTTCCCTCTACGATAGAAGCCACTCCGGAGGAATTTCCACCGCTCATGGAGTTCAGGGCATCCGATAGTCCGGTGAACATGGCGCTCACTGCCACGCCGGTCAAAATAATACGCAGCGGGCTTAATCCGCCTTTCCAAGACAGACTGTATACCAGGAAAAAAGCCAGCACACCTCCTGCGAATGCCAACAGAGGAGTAAAAAAGTAAAGGGCTGGGAGGAAGGCCGTGATCAAAACAGCTGTAAATCCCGCACCGCTGGAGATGCCGATGATCCCCGGATCCGCCAGCGGGTTCTTTAACACTGCCTGAAAAAGGACTCCTGAGACCGCTACTGCCGCCCCTGCAAATAGAGAGATCACGATTCTCGGAAAACGCAGGTCATAGATGGCTGCCACGTCGTCGATCCGTTCGATGAACAGTCCACGGAATAATTCCGATGGTGAGACCTTCAGGCTTCCAATATTAACAGACAATAGGATCAGCACTGCCAGCAGGATTCCTGTAACAAAAAAAGATACCGCTGCCCGGGCTGTCTTCCGTTTCTTCCTGCTCCGATCCTGCCTTCCAAAATCTTCCTGCTCCACCCTGCCATCGAAAACTGCCGGATACGTAAGGCCGCCGTCCTGTCTTAAGTCTTTGTCTTCACTCATGGCTTATCCTCCTTACTTCGTGATTTCCTGTAGTGTCTCTTCGTCTACCTTTTCGGAAGCTTCGCTCTCTTCCGCCGCCTTTGCGGCATTCTCACTGTTCTCTTTTGCTTTTTCTTCGTCTGCTTCGCTCTCCGGATAAAGCATAGGCTGCAGTTCCTCTAAAGCCTCCGGGTAATCAAAGTCGGCGCTCATCCCAAAGTATTCGTAGGTCAGGTCATACACACACCCGTTTTTTACAGCATCAAAATGCTGCCAGATATCGTTTGTCTCAAATTCCTCATTGAACATTTCAACAATCTGATCCGGCAGAGCGTGAGCCGCCCGCAGGATCACGTCCGGTTCTTTTGTCTTCATATCCTCCGTATTTACGGTCAGAAATTCTTGATCTGTTCCGGCATAAACATTCTGGCCGCCTGCCAGTTCCACCAGACTTCCCACATAAGAATTCTCAGTTGCAATGATATAACTTCCGGGAAGTCCCATGAGGATCAGCACTTTCGGTGCATCTTTCCCTTCATTTGTATTCTTGTAATCTTCATAAAACTTCGTGAATTCATCCACCATTTTCTGTGCCTGTTCTTCCCTTCCAAAGATCTCACCCAATTCTTGAATGGAACGGTACATCCCTTGTACGCTGCGCAGATTTAAGAACGCCCAGTCTGTATCAATAGCTTCATATTTGGGCTGCAGATCAGCCTGAAGGGTAGCCGGGCTCAGAATCCAGTCTGGATCCAGGGATGCTACGATCTCCATATCCGGGGCCATGGCGGTTCCGACCTTCTCCGCTTCCTCATACCTTTCCGGAATCTCCGAGATAGAACTGGAGCATACGCCAACCAGGTCCAGCTCCAGCTGGTCGCAGATTTCCGCTGTGGACGGAGATGTGGCAATGATCCTCGGTTCTTCTGCCATCCCCTTTACCTTTGCTTTCGCGGCTTCCACAGCAGCTTTTTCCTCCGGGTCTGTGATCTCCAGCATAGTCTCCACACTTTCCATCTGGGGGGAGGCTTTGCTACTTTCAGAGGCGTTATCTCCTGTTTCCCCGCCGCTTTGATCTACACATCCTGCCAGAAGGCTGCAGGAAAGAACCGTGCATACGGTAAGGGACGGGATTCTCTTTTTTACATCCATCCATCTATGCTTCATCATCATCGTAACCTCCGCCCCATCTTCTCCAGTTCTTCCGGAAGAAATAAACGATCACAGCAGCTGTCCCCATCAAAATCAGCCCGGATACTGTAACCGCAGTTCCCATAACAAAAACACTGCCCCCACTGGAACCTGCCATATCTTCCGCCTCTTCTACTGTGTCCGCTGCCGTGGATAGACTTAATCCCTGGGCATCGCTGAGTTCTGCATCGGTAGACGGCGTGGGCTGGGCCGCTTCATCAATGGAACTGGACAGTGCCGGCGCTTCCGTACTGTTGTCTACGGGCTCAGTATCCGAAGAGTCGGAGGATAATAATTCGGAGTCACTCTGGAGAGAGGAGCCGGACAGGCTGGCATTGCCATTTCCAGTGCTCTCACTTTGGGTATTCGTGCTGCCAGAGCCGCTTGTTCCGCTTTCTGTACTCGTGCTGCCAGAGCCGCTGTATGTAGATGTGCCGCCGCTTCCAGATGCTTCTGTTACAATCGTCGCATTCATATTTGTATTATTTCCTGCCGTGTAATCACTGGGATACAGGTAGAAGATCACATCCCTTCCCATAGGTTCCACATACATAGAGCCTCGGACCACACAATTCTCACTTGGCACCTGCATACAGATATCTGCTGTAGCACCGTTGTCATCTGTCCCATTGCCCGTCACGCCGATGGCAGGGCTGGACCAGTTGGAATCCCCCACATTCTGTACCCAGAAGCTGTGGTTTGACGTGTAGTCCATCAGGCTCATGCGGATCGTCAGGTAGTATTCCCCGCTGTCCGTCAACTCCAAAATACCGGTGGTATAGACAGCGCCGTCTACCATGCCCTGACCTGTGGCATAGGACGCCTCCCCGCCGGAATCTTCGATCACGCCGGTGACCGGATGGGCATAGCAGGGATGGATCACACAGGTGTAAATATTGCCGCTGGCTGCCCGGACCGGAACCGCTCCGATTCCTGCTCCCATCACCGTCAGCACAAGGGCTGCAAGCAGGCCGACAAAAATCTTTCTGATTTTCTTTACTGATTTCATACTTTTCTCCTATTTTTATTTCTTGTTCAGTCTGGGAAAGAGTCCTCCCCCGTAATCATTGCAACCGGATAGGAGTTCTACTCTCATCTGTCTGGTGGGAATCAATTCCGTTTATGTGCAGTTAGTTCTGTCTTATATAAGTTAGTTATTACTAACCCATGTAAGAATTATATACCATTCTATTCCAGCACTGTCAACTATTTTTTCAGGTTTTTTTATTTCTCCGTCCAGACTGATATACACCTTGAAGGTCTCCGGCGGAATCTTAAGAACAAATATCAGTATCTTTTTTATATTGACAAAATTTCATATCAGATATATTATAGCATTGTTATATATCACTGTTATATGGAGGTTTTTATGGACGAAAGGACATCATCCACACTGGAAAATATCCAGCAGGCTGCTTTAGAGGAATTTTCCGAAAAGGGGTTTCTTGGCGCTTCTCTGCGCCAGATTGTAAAGAATGCAGGCGTGACTACAGGCGCCTTTTATGGCTATTTTTCCAGTAAGGAAGCTCTGTTCGCATCCATTGTGGAACCCCATGCTGCCGCCCTCATGGGCAGGTTCATGGAAGCCCAGACAGGCTTTGCTGAATTGCCGGAAGAAGAGCAGTCCAACAGCATGGGGGAAGCTTCCAAATACTATGTAGACTGGATGGTGGATTATATTTGTGAGCACCGGGAGCCAGTCAGGCTACTGCTTTGCAGGGCGGAGGGAACTTCCTATGAACACTTCATTCACAACATGGTAGAAATCGAAGTGGAATACACACTGAAATATATGGAAGTGCTCCGAAGGACAGGACGGAAAGTCCCGGAGTTAAAGAAATCTCTCTGTCATATCATCGCCAGTGGAATGTTCAACGGTCTCTTTGAGATTGCAATCCACAATATGCCCCGGGAACAGGCACACCGGGATATCGAGCAATTCCGGGATTTTTATACTGCCGGATGGATAAAACTAATGGAAGAGCAGCGTTAGTATACATTGACGCTGCTTCTCCTGCTTCGTTTACCGACATTGACAGATGATATATTTCTATCCACAGCGGGAATTATTTCCTTTGTTTTTTGCTCAATAGTTAGCTTTATCTAACTATTAAATTTTATCTTTTAAGGAGGAAAACTAATGAAAGGAAAAAAGAAAAGTGATGTGGCGGTCCTGCTGGATTATGCGGGAAGCCGCAAGGGCCTGACCTTTCTTGGTCTGACCTTTTCAGCAGTATCCATGCTGCTCTCAATGGTTCCTTATATCTGTATCTGGCTTGCAGCCAGAGATCTAATCGCCGTTGCCCCGGACTGGACGCAGGCTCACGGCATCACCAGGTATGGATGGATGGCTTTTGTTTTTGCGTTTGCGGGAATTGCCCTGTATTTCGCAGGTCTGATGTGCACCCACCTGGCGGCTTTCCGCACTGCCTCCAATATCCGAAAAAAGGGGATTGCCCATGTAATGAAAGCACCGCTTGGCTATTTTGACGCCAATGCCTCCGGTCTGATCCGGGGACGTCTTGACGCAGCGGCAGCCGACACAGAGACCCTGCTTGCACACAACTTGGCGGACATCGTGGGCACCATCGTTCTGTTTATTTCCATGGTGATTCTGATGTTCCTGTTCGACTGGCGGATGGGTCTGGCCTGCCTGTTAGCGGCTGTAATCTCCATCATCTCTATGGCCTCTATGATGGGTGGGAAAAATGCAAGTTTCATGGCTCAATACCAAGCCGCACTGGATCGCATGAACAAGTCGGGGACAGAATATGTCCGGGGCATTCCAGTAGTTAAGATTTTCCAGCAGACTGTCTATTCCTTCAAGGCATTCCAGGCTTCCATTGAAGAATACAGTTACTTTGCTGAACATTATAATTCTCATGTGTGCAGTAAACCCCAATCCGTCAATCTGACCTTCACTGAAGGCGCTTTTGTATTTCTTGTCCCGGTGGCGCTGTTTTTGGCTCCGGAGGCTCTGGCGGATGGAAGTTTTGCTGGTTTTATCACAGATTTTGTATTCTACGCAGTGTTCTCCGCTATCATCTCCACTGCACTGGCAAGGATCATGTTCGCCTCCTCTGGAATTATGCTTGCCAGTGCGGCACTTGGCCGGATCAACAAAGTGATGGAATCCCCAACTCTGAAAAATCCTGCCAATCCCATGGAACCCCACGGCAGCAAAGTTGAGTTTATGGATGTCAGCTTTACCTATGACGGAGCCACAACGCCCGCTCTCTCCCACGTCTCATTCACAGCTGAATCTGGGCAGACCATCGCTCTGGTAGGGCCCTCCGGCGGCGGCAAAACTACAGCGGCCAGCCTGATCCCCCGCTTCTGGGACGTTTCCTCCGGCTCTGTTAATGTAGGCGGTGTGGATGTTAGACAGATCGATCCCCATGTGCTGATGGACCATGTGGCGTTTGTTTTCCAGAACAATCGCCTATTTAAAGCATCAATCCTGGAAAACGTCCGGGCGGCAAGACCGGGCGCCTCAAGAGAACAGGTGAAAAACGCTCTCATGGCAGCCCAATGCCAGGATATCCTCGATAAACTTCCAGAAGGAATGGATACATTGATCGGCACGGAGGGCACCTATCTCTCCGGCGGTGAACAACAGCGGATCGCCCTTGCCAGAGCCATCTTAAAAGATGCGCCTATCATCGTCCTCGATGAGGCCACAGCCTTTGCCGACCCGGAGAACGAAGTCCTGATCCAGAAAGCTTTCGCCACACTAACGAAGGGCCGCACCGTGATCATGATTGCCCACCGTCTGTCCACCGTGGTGGGTGCTGACCAGATTATCGTCCTGGATAGGGGCTGCATCGCAGAGCAGGGTTCCCATAAGGAACTTGTGGCTGCCAACGGCCTGTACGCCAGGATGTGGGCAGACTATAACAAGGCTGTCCGGTGGAAAATTTCCAGCGAAAAGGAGGACGAATAAATGTTCAGCAAAAAATTTCAGAGAAAATACGCACTCACCGACCAGGGACTGCGAAACACAAAAAGGGGAGCGTTCTGGACTGTCATCGTCAATCTTGTTGTCATGGGAGGGATGGGAATCCTTTATCTTCTCACAGGGTCCTTCATGGAAACCTTGACGGAAGAAAAAAACCTGCCGACTGTGGTATTCCCCATCGCCCTGACTGTCCTGTTCCTGGTTTTATCATTTCTCACCCATCTGCAGCAGTACCAGGCTACCTACGGTCTGGTATACAATGAGGTAAAGGCAACTCGTCTCAGCATGGCAGAGCGGCTCCGCAAGCTGCCCCTCGGATACTTCGGGAAGCGGGATCTGGCAGACCTGACCGAGACCCTGCTGGGGGACGTGAACCGGATGGAGCATGTGTGGTCCCACGTCCTCGGATATCTGTACGGCGCTTATATTTCTACATCGCTGATTGCCGTATGCCTGTTCGTCTATGACTGGCGGCTTGCCATTGCCTGCCTGTGGGGCGTACCGGCAGCTTTCGGGCTTCTGTTTGGAAGCCGGAAAATTGCGGCCCGTGCCTCTGAACGGACAAAAAAAGCCGCTCTCCGGGTATCGGACGGAATCCAGGAGGCGCTGGAAAATGTTCGGGAAATCCGCGCTACCAACCAGGAAGAGCTCTATCTGGATCGCCTGAATCAGAAAATCGATGAGCACGAAAGGATCATGACCCGGGGCGAGCTCGGCACAGGCATATTTGTCAATGCCGCCAGCGTGATTATGCGTCTGGGCGTGGCAACGACCATCCTGACCGGAGCCGGTCTGATCCTCTCAGGTGAGATTAATTTCATGCTGTTGTTTTTATTCCTGCTAGTCATCACCCGTATCTACGCGCCCTTTGATCAGAGTCTTGCCCTGATCGCAGAAATGATCATATCACAGGTATCCGCTGATCGGATCACAGAGCTCTACGAAACCCCTGCTGCCAACGGGAACAGCAAATTTACTCCGAATGGGCACGATATCGTATTTGAACATGTACATTTTGCTTATGATGAGAAAGAAGTTCTCCATGATGTAAGTTTTACTGCAAAAGAGGGGGAAGTCACTGCGCTGGTGGGACCTTCTGGTTCAGGCAAGAGCACCTGTGCCAGACTTGCCGCAAGGCTCTGGGACATCACAGGCGGCAAAATCCTCGTAGGCGGTATAGACATCTCAAAAGTAGATCCGGAGGTGCTCCTTACCGATTACTCCATGGTATTCCAAGATGTGATCCTCTTTGATGATACTGTCATGGAAAATATACGTCTGGGAAAACGGGGCGCTACGGACGCGGAAGTACTTGCCGCGGCCCAGGCTGCCAACTGTGAAGAGTTTGTCCGGCATCTTCCACAAGGCTATGATACGCCTATCGGCGAGAACGGCGCCAGGCTCTCCGGCGGCGAGCGCCAGCGCATCTCCATCGCACGGGCTCTCCTGAAGGACGCGCCTATCCTTCTCCTTGACGAAGCTACGGCAAGTCTGGATGTGGAGAATGAGACAAAGGTACAGGAAGCTCTCTCCCGCCTGCTTGCAGGAAAGACGGTTCTGGTCATCGCCCATCGGATGCGCACCGTGGAGGCAGCGGACAAGATCATCGTTCTCTCCGACGGTCAGGTAGTGGAGGAAGGTGCCCCGACAGAACTGATGAGCCGGGACGGTCTCTTTCGTCACATGGTGGAACTGCAAAGGCAGAGCGCCGGATGGAGTCTGAAATAACATATTTGTTTTTAAATAGCCGGAGTCCGCAAACAGCGGCTCCGGCTATTTAAAAATAAAAATTACAGCAAATGTTGTTTATACGTCAAAGCAGCCTCCGCCTACAAATTCCCGCAAAATGGAATTGTGTGGAATAGCTTCACTGGGCACACTGACGAAATAATCCAGGAACTTCAGAAGTCGTTTTGCTTCGTTATATTCCGGTTCTCCAGGCTGAATGGAAAAGAGAAGGGGTTCTGCATACAGCTTTAATACGGCCAGCTCATAGATCAGGGCAGAATTAAACATGACATCTGCAGACTCTTGATAAGGAAAAATATTTTCTTCTTCTCCTCTCCTTACGGAATTCCACATAGCAATCGTAGCCTTTGCAGAGGCTCCCCTTGTCCTGGCATCCCGGACAATCCGACGGATCAGTCTGCCGTCCGTAGTTGGAATCCGGTTATGCTCATCAATGTTAATCTGGGTAAGGGCGCTGATATAAATACGGAATTTGCTCTCATCGGGAAGACTAAAACTCAGCTTATCATTAAGGCAATGAATCCCCTCAATTACCAGCACATCCTCAGGCCCCAGACGAAGAGAATCTCCCCGATATTCCCTCATTCCTGTTTTAAAATTAAAAGAGGGCATGGAAACCTGTTCACCTCTTAAAAGAGCGGTCATATCTTCGTTAAACTGTTTTACGTCAATGGCTTCCAGACACTCAAAGTTATAATTTCCTTCTTCATCCAGGGGTGTATCTTCTCTGTTTACAAAATAGTTATCCACTGCTATGGGATGAGGTTTCAGACCATGGGCGGATAGCTGTATAGATAATCTATGAGAAAAAGTGGTCTTTCCTGAGGAAGAAGGTCCCGCGATCATAATGAATTTTTTGCTTCTGTCATTGGCAATCCTGTCTGCTATCTGTGAGATTTTTGCCTCCTGAAGGGCTTCTGCAATGAGTATCAGCTCATTGGCGCCTTTCTGGCTGATCTGTTCGTTTAAATCCCCTACTGCATCTGCTCCGATCATTTCTCCCCAGTTTCCAGACTCCTTCTGCACCTGGAAAAGTTTTATCCATGGCTTAAAAGGAGGAACCTTCTCAGGTTCATCTTTATCAGGAAGCTGGAGCACCAAACCTTCGTCAAAGGGATATAATTCAAAATATTTCAGATAACCGGTATGGTTTACCATATAGCCATAAAAATAATCTTCGAACTCTTCCAGACTATAGATATTTACCCTGGAACCACGGCGGAAATGGAAGAGTTTTTCTTTGTCATACATATGATGACGATGGAATATTTCAATAGCCTCACTGGTTCCTACACTTCTCTTTCGTATGGGAATCTGCCTTTCTGCCAGCTCCATCATATAAGCTTTTACATCTGCAAGAAACTCTGGCGTAATTTTTACATCTCCATCTATAGTATAGTAATATCCGGAGCTGACGGAAAAGTGCAGCACAACTTTCCGGATCTTTCCATGTCCGGCCACATGATAAAGGGCTTTCAGCAAAAGCAGAGAAGTGCTCCTTTTATAAGTCTGATGGCCAATTTCATCCTTTGTAGTAATAAATTCCAGCTCTCCGTCTTTTTTCAGTTTTTTATGGAGCTCACAGAGCTTCTTATCCTTCATTACCAGCACGATGGGATGTCTGGTGATTCCCCGGTAGTCTTCAGCAATTTTACTGTAGGGAGTTCCATAAGGATACTCTCTCTGTTTTCCCAGAATCTTAACGGTAATCATTCTTTCTTTCACTGTGCCTCTCCTTTCCTGTCAAATATCCAGTAACTATATGGCTTTGCAAGGGTGCTGCACCCTCATTTTTTCTACCTCTAATTCCGGTAGCATTTGTCCCAGTTCTTCTTCCATATAATCCATAAAAATATACTCTGTTCCATAGTGGCCGGCGTCTATTACGCATATTCCCTGGGAAACTGCATCTATAGAGGAATGATAATCCATGTCCGCTGTAACATATACATCTGCCTGAGAATGGAGTACAGAAGGCATAAGACTTTTCCCCGAACCGGTACATACAGCAACCCTTTCCACCTTCTTATTTAAGTCGCCATATACCTTCACAAAGGGCAGCTGAAATTTTTCTTTTACAAATCTGCCAAAGGCTTCCAGGGTCTGGGCCTCTGCCAGGTTTCCCACTCTTCCCAGGCCTTCCTGTCTGCCTTCCCGGTCATAAGTAACCTCCAGAATTTCACGGTCCTTAAGCTCCAGGTAATCTGCACTTAAATCTGCCATTCCCAGTACATCAAAATTCGTATGCATGGCATAATAGGAAATTCCGTTCTCTATCAATCCTATGATCCGGCGGCTGATAAAATTATCGGCAGTGACCTTCTTAATTCCTGAAAAAATCAGCGGATGATGGGTAATCATCATGTCTGCTCCAGCTTTCACAGCTGCCTCAAGGCTTTCATCGGTCACATCCAGAGCCAGAAAGACCCTCTTTACTTCTTTCTCCGGATCTCCCACAAGAAGTCCGGGATTATCCCACTCTTCAGCAAAAGATACCGGATACTTCTCTTCAATCTTTCTGATAACATCTTTACATTTCATAGTATGCCAGTGCCTCCTTTCTGTCTCTTATTTCCTCCTGCAGCTCCTCTTTCCTTTTCTCTGCCGAGGAGGTCTCTACCTGGGTAAGCTTTTTTAAAAGTTCTCTGGAGGCCCGGTCCTCTTTTTCCAGGAACTCTCTTAAAACAGGGTGCCTCTTTTCCAGAAGTTTCTTCCCATAGAGATATTCTGCTTTTTTTGTATAATTCATACTCCCCTGGACAGCTTTCATCATAGGATAATATTTTTTCTCTTCCTCAACCATATCTTCTTCAATGATCCTATAACCATTTTCAGCCAGAAACTGGCGGAAATGGCCGATTTCTGACTGAGGCTGGAGGATCAGTTCTTTCATATCTTTCAGGACCGGGGCTCCTTGCGTAAGGATTCTCTCCATAAGAGGGCCTCCCATTCCTGCGATCACCAGACACTGGGCCTCTCCAGGTTCTAAAGCTTTCAGCCCGTCGGAAAGTCTGGTCTCTATGTAAGCTTCCAGTCCCCATTCCCGGATATGCTCCCTGGCCCGCAAAAGAGGACCTTGGTTGATATCCATGGCAATGGCTCTTGGTATCTGTCCTTTCTGTATTAAATATATAGGAATATATCCGTGGTCGCAGCCTACATCTGCCAGCACCAGTCCGGGGCTCACCAGAGCTGCGACAGCTTTCAGCCGCCGGGATATCTGCAATTCTCTCATATTTCTCCTTTAATCCAGATAATCTTTCAGTTTCCGGCTGCGGCTGGGATGACGGAGCTTTCTAAGGGCCTTAGCCTCAATCTGGCGGATACGCTCTCTGGTAACATTAAATTCTTTTCCTACTTCTTCCAAAGTTCTGGCTCTTCCGTCATCCAGACCGAAACGAAGGCGGAGAACTTTCTGTTCTCTTTCTGTAAGAGTTCCCAACACCTCTACAAGCTGTTCTTTCAGCAGAGTAAAGGCAGCAGCGTCTGCAGGTACCGGCACATTATCATCCTGGATAAAATCTCCCAGATGGCTGTCTTCTTCTTCACCAATAGGTGTTTCCAGTGAAACTGGCTCCTGAGAAATTTTCAGGATTTCTCTGACACGATCCACAGACATATTCATTTCCTCTGCAATTTCTTCCGGCTGAGGCTCTCTTCCCAACTCCTGAAGAAGCTGTCTGGATACCCGAATCAGTTTGTTGATGGTTTCCACCATATGCACAGGGATACGGATAGTTCTGGCCTGATCTGCTATAGCTCTGGTAATGGCCTGACGGATCCACCAGGTAGCATAGGTAGAGAATTTATATCCTTTCCGATAATCAAATTTTTCCACAGCTTTGATCAGTCCAAGATTTCCCTCCTGAATCAAGTCTAAGAACAGCATACCTCTTCCCACATATCTTTTGGCAATGCTGACTACCAGACGGAGATTAGCCTCTGCCAGACGTTTTTTGGCACTTTCATCGCCGTTCTCCATTCTTTTGGCCAGGCTGATTTCTTCCTCAGCTGTGAGAAGAGGAACTTTTCCAATTTCTTTCAGATACATACGCACCGGATCTTCAATGCTGACTCCTTCCGGCACAGACAGGTCGATATTTTCCATATCTACCTCGTCCTCTTCACTGAGGTTCATTTCTTCTTCATCACTCATGATCAAGTCATCCATATCATTGTCTTGAATCCTCAGCACATCCACGCCATTGGCCTCCAGGTAGTCAAAAACCTTGTCCATATGCTCTGCATCCAGAGGAAAATCCTTGAAAAAGTCATTGATTTCCTGGTATTCCAGTACGTTTTTCTTTTTCTTTGCCAGCTCGATAAGCTCTGCCAGTTTCTCGCTGAATTTTGCCATGTTCATTTCCATAAATGTTCCATCCTCTCAATTCTTAATTATATGGTATCCTCAATCAAAGGAAATATGCAGTGTCACTCTGCCTCTTTCCAGGTCCTCCAGTCTTTTTCTCGCCTCCACGATCTTCTGCAGTCCTGTAAGGTCTGTAGGGGCCAGATGCTGGTTCTGCCATGCAATGCTGTCTCTTTTCAGTCTGCATACAGTCTCCAGCACCGCCCGTTTGGCCTCCTCCTGACTTTCCAGGTGGAGAGAGGCATGAAACAGGGAGGTTACTTCTCTCTGTTCTTCCGGGTCAGAAAACTGGTTGAGCAGTTTTGCAGGATTTACCTCCCCCTCTTCATGTTGGGCGAAGACAATCTCCGCCACTTGATGATATAGGGGGGTAGTAAAGTCCTCCGGCCCGATGTATCCCGCTATAGTATCAAACATTTTAGGATAGGAGGTCAGCCAGGTAAGCATGAGTTTCTGTGCAGTCTGTCCTCCATCTTCCTTATTTTCCTTCTTTTTCCTTGGTCCTTCTCTCCGAACAGTATCAGAGGACTTTTGGGGAGCCAGAGCCATATGGTTTACCATTTTCCGCAGATCCTCAAATTGGATCTGATAAATTCGGGAAATCGTTTCCATGTAGTTGTTCCGCTCCAGTTCTTCTGGAAATTCCAGGAGCATACCCGCGATTTCTCTGAAGAACTGCGTCTTTTCCTCAGGGTCTGACAGATTATATTTTTTCTCCAGTACCTTTACCTGGAAAAGGAAATAGTTCATCGCTTCTTCCAGGCGTTTCTCAAAAGCCTCACGGCCCTCTGCCTTTATAAATTCATCTGGGTCTTTGTAAGGAGCCAGGTTTACCACTCTGGGACGGATTCCTGCCGCTCTCAGAATAGGAATTCCCCTCAGAGCCGCCTTCTGTCCTGCCTCGTCACTGTCATAGGTAAGCAGAACTTCTTTGGTGTACCGGCTCATCAAACTGGCATGTCCCGATGTTAAAGCCGTGCCCAGAGAAGCCACCGCATTGGTAAAACCTGCCTGGTGCATAGAAATCACATCCATATACCCCTCACAGATGATCAAATAGGGCTTTCTGGAAGTTCTGGCTACATTCAGTCCGTACAGGTTCCGGCTTTTATCGAAAATCTTTGTTTCCGGCGAGTTCAGATATTTAGGTTCTCCCTGACCCATAACCCGTCCGCCAAAGCCAATAACCCGGCTGTTCACATCCATAATGGGAAACATGACCCGGTTCCAGAACCGGTCCTGCATCCCACGGCGTTCATCTATATTAAAAAGTCCGGATTCTTTCAGCAGTTCATCTGAATATCCCTGGCCTTTCAGATATTTATACAGGGCTCCGGAATACCGGGGAGAACATCCCAGTCCAAACTTTTTAATAGTCTCATCGGAAAGCTCTCTCCTTTTCAGGTATTCCATTCCCTGTATTCCCTTTTCACTTTTCAGTTGATAATAATAGAATGCGGCTGCCTTCTTATTGATTTCCAGAAGTCTGGATTTCAAGTCTGCCGCCCTTCTGGCCTCAGGCGAATACTCTGCCTGTGGCAGACGGACTCCCGCCCGGTCAGCCAGATATTTAACTGCTTCCACAAAAGTAAAATTTTCGTATTCCATCAAAAAAGTGAATACATTGCCTCCTGCACCGCAGCCAAAACAGTAATACATCTGTTTTCCCGGACTTACGGAAAAAGAAGGCGATTTCTCGTTATGAAAAGGACAAAGGCCAAAATAGGAGCTGCCCTTTCGCTGGAGCTTTACATATCCGGAGATCACATCTACAATATCGTTTTTCATGCGGACTTCTTCAATAACATCATCCGAATAATACATTTTGATCCCTCTTTTCCACTATCTCTTTACCCGTCCTCTCCATCCTTTCGGAATAAAAATATCTTTGAATTTTTCCAGGGAATACTGGTCAGTCATACCTGAAATATAGTCGCAGACCACCCGTTCTTCAGGCTCGCCCTCTTCCATGAGCCACTGGTATTCTTCTGACATTTTTTCCGGAAATTTCCTGTAATATGTATATAATTCCTCAATTACGTGTTCTGCCTTTTTTTCTTCGCTTTTCGCCACAGGATTCAGATAAACATCCTGAAACATCAGACTTCTAAGATCCCGAAGTCCCTCTTCAATCTCCGGGGACATGGAAATCCTTTCTTTCCCCCTGCTGTGCTCCACAATGTCATGGACAAAGGTATTCAGCCGTTCTTTGGTATTCTCTCCCAAAAGCATCCGAAGAGTAATGGGAATATTATCTTCCGAAATAATCCCTGCCCGCTGAGCATCATCCATATCATGATGTATGTAAGAAATCTTATCACTGTATCGAACAACCTGTCCTTCTAGAGTATGAGGCTTTCCGCTGGTCCTGTGGTTAATGATCCCGTCCCGTACCTCCCAGGTCAGGTTCAGTCCTCTCCCACTTTTTTCCAGTCTTTCCACTACCCTGAGGCTTTGGCTGACGTGGGAAAAACCCAGAGGGCAGACCCGATCCAATACCTTTTCACCGGCGTGCCCAAAAGGCGTATGCCCAAGGTCGTGGCCAAGAGCAATGGCCTCTACCAGATCCACATTCAGATACAGAGCCTTTGCAATCGTCCTGGCAATCTGCGAAACTTCCAGAGTATGTGTCAGCCGGTTCCGATAGTGATCTCCCTGGGCCGCCAGAAAGACCTGAGTCTTATCTTTCATTCTCCGGAAAGATTTGCTGTGGAGTATCCGGTCACGATCTCTTTGATAAGCGGTCCGAATATCACATTCTGTCTCCTCCTTGTCTCTTCCCCGGGAATTCACGCTGCAGGCAGCATAAGGGCTGAGAAATTCCAACTCTTTGGCTTCCATTTCTTCACGAATATTCATCCACAGGTCACCGTCCTCTCTCGAGTCATATCCTCTGATAATTATATTACCGTTTTCCCGCAGATTTCCTTCTTTTCTTTTCAAAAAGTTCCAACAAATGTGGATTTCTGATTTTTCTCACGATTCTTTCCATGCACTGCGCAGGAAGTTGATTTCTGCTGCATAACCGCTAAGGTCATTTGGAGTCTCCAGATAAAAAGGAAGATTTCTAAGGGCTGGATGGTTGATAATCCTGACCATAGCTTCTTTTCCGATTTTTCCTTCACCTATTCTGGCATGACGGTCCTTATGGCTCCCCAGTCCGTACATACTGTCGTTTAAATGGATGGCCTTAAGCCGTGTAAGGCCGATTACTTTGTCGAATTCATCCAGAACTCCTTCCAGATTATTTACAATGTCGTAGCCTCCATCATAGACATGGCAGGTATCCAGGCATACCCCCATTTTTTCCTGTAGCTCTACCCGGTCCAGGATCTCCCGAATCTCTTGAAAGTTTCTCCCGATTTCACTGCCCTTTCCTGCCATGGTCTCCAGAAGCACCGTAGTGCTCTGCTCAGGACAGAGAATCTGATTCAGCATATCCGCAATCAGCTGGATTCCCTTTTCGGCCCCCTGTTTCACATGGCTTCCCGGATGAAAGTTATAGCAGTTTCCAGGGGTATATTCCATTCTCTTCAGATCATCTGTCATTGTAAGGTAAGCAAATTCCCGGACCTTCTCATCCGGTGAACAGGCATTCAGGGTATAAGGAGCGTGGGCCAGTATCTTCTGGATTCCCAGTTCAGAAGCTTTTGCATGAAAAGCCTTTACATCTTCCGGATCAATTGTCTTAGCCTTTCCTCCTCTGGGGTTTCTGGTGAAAAACTGAAAAGTGTTGGCCTGTATTTTTTCTGCATCCTCTGCCATGGCTCTGTATCCTTTGGCAGAGGATAAATGACAGCCTATAGTCAGCATCCTGATTCCTCCTTTGTTTCGGCAATATCTGTGAATAAATAAAGAGCTAATGCAAAAGCAAGACTACAAAATTGTTTCTGCTCTTGTATTAACTCTTTAGCTACATATACAAGATTTCCTCCTATATATTTTTAAGTTTAAATTTGTAACGGATTACTCTGTTGATTACTTTTTTGATCACCTTATGTTTATACATAAGAAAAATCCCCTTAAAAATAAGGGGATTTCTTACTGCGGGAGATGGGACTTGAACCCACACGAGCATACACCCACAAGATCCTTAGTCTTGCCTGTCTGCCAATTCCAGCACTCCCGCTTGTCTGTCGTTTTCAGCACTCCTCAGCGACAAGTGAAAGTATAGCAGAGATTTTTGGATTCGTCAATACTTTTTTCAAAAAAATTTTTTTAATTTTTTAAACTTTCCGGAATTTTCCCTGAATAAGGTTTTCTCCCCTTAAAAGACGTTCCTTTAAATCCTCTTTGTCTCCCAGGATTTCCTTGAAACAGGCCCACTCATCCAAGATTCCCTGCCCATGGGGAACCAGATAGGCTCCTGCATCACTGCCCAGGGCAAGTTCCACCCCTGCCTCATAACCTTTTCTTATATTCGTCTTTCCCTTTTCCCAGATCTGTAAAAGAACCTGGTCGGAAAAACGACCTTTTCCAATGAGATTTTTCACTACAGTGATCGTGGGGACCCAGATTGTTCCCTGCTCTGCCATGATCTTCACAGCCTCTTCGTCTGCATAATTGCCATGTTCAATGCTGTCTACGCCTGCCATGGCCGCTTCTTTTACGGCCTTTGCCCCATTAGTATGGGACATGACCGAGAATCCCTCTTCGTGGGCAATATGGACCATTTCTCTGACTTCCTCAAAAGAAAGAGCGGTGCCTGTTATAGAACCATCTGTATCAAAGTCCATGATACCAGTGGTCATGATCTTAATGAAATCACCAACCTCTCTCTTAACCTCTCTGACCAGAGCCGTATATTCTTTCATGGTTTCGAAAGCCCTGCCTACGATTCCCCCATAATGCCCTTTCTTATGGATTGCAAAAACAGGAGTTCTGTAATCAATCCCATACTCTGGGGCGATTTCTCTGGCTCTTTGAGAGACGCGGAGATAATCTCCGCCGTCTCTCACAAAAGACACATTTTTTTCCTGATAGGCTTTTAGATGCTCTCTGATCAGTTTTTCATCAGGAGCCTTTTCATGGTCTTTCACTGCCTGACGATAGTCCAGAGCATTCATAAATATATGTGCATGGTTTTCTCCAAACATCTTTGTGTCACCTTCTGTATTTCTGTTATCTCCTTCCGGCGGAAAGAAAAATTTCATAATATCCCGGTTCCAGAAGGAGCTTTCCTGTTCTTTCCAGACTGGAGTTCCGTCTGCCGTTGAGATATGCTTTTTTCCCGGAATAGGGAAGGATAAATCTGGCTTTGGCATCAAAAGGAACTCTTATCTGGAAAAGAATGCCTTCTTTTTTCCATTCCCATCCGGACTCATAAAGGCCGCTGGCTGAATCATAAGAACATCTTGCAAAACGCAGTCTCCTGTCTGGCTTTGGTGCGATCACTGCTCTTCGGAATCCAGGATTCTTTTCTACCGGATTCAGACCGCACATACAGCGGTACATCCACTCTGCGATCACTCCATAGGCATAGTGGTTCAGACTGTTCATCCCAGTGTCGCTGATATGTCCATCGGGAAGAATAGAGTTCCATCTTTCCCATACTGTAGTAGCCCCCATATTCACTTCATAGAGCCATCCAGGATACTCTTCCTGAAGAAGCAGGCTGTATGCCTCCTGGTCCATTCCACACTCGGAAAGTACAAGGCACAGATAACAGGTGCCCACAAAACCTGTAGTAAGGTGCATGCCATGGTCCCGGATGTTCTTTTTTAACTCTCCGGCAATCTTTTTTCTGCTGTTCTTTGGGGCCAGTCCAAAATAAAGGGCCAGTACCATGGCAGTCTGGGTTCTTACAGTAAGTTCTCCCCTATCACTAAAATATTCTCTGCGGAAAGCATTTTTAATCTCCCTGGCAAGCTGCCTGTAGTCCCTGGCATCCTGGCGTATTCCCAGGACATAGGCCGCTTTAGCCGTCAACAAAGCGGAATAATAGTAAAAAGCCGTTGCCACATAAGTATTGTCCGTTCCTCCGAAGCTGCTGGTTTTGTCCGGATTATCCAAGGCAAGCCAGTCAGCAAAATGAAAACCTGTGCTCCAAAGCCGTTTTCCTCCGCACTGTTCTTCATCAACCCTGAGAATATAATCTACCCAGTCTCTCATAACTGGATATTGTTCTGCCAGAAGAATCTCATCTCCATAAAACTTATACAAAGTCCAGGGGATGATACAGGCCGCGTCTCCCCAGGCACAGGAACCATATGTAGTCCATTCTCCATCCTGGATTTCTGGATTCTCGCCGTTATTCTTGATCCTTTGCACCTGTCCCAGCACGTCAGGCACAACATGGGGAACCCCACCCTTATAAGCTTTCTGATCCAGTTTCATATCATAAAGATACTTTCTATAGAAAGCCGGCGTTTCCATGTGGAAAGAAGCCGTAGCACAGAAAGCCTGGGCATCTCCTGTCCATCCCAGCCGCTCGTCTCTCTGTGGACAATCTGTAGGTACATCCAGGAAATTCCCCCTCTGGCCCCAGACAGTATTTTCAAAAAGCCGGTTCACTTTTTCAGAGGAAGTCTGGATATTCCCTGTTCTTTCAATAGCGGAATGAATCACACAGGCTGCGAAATTCCGTGGTTCTACTTCCGTCATTCCTGTTACTTTCACATATCGAAAACCATAAAAAGTAAAATGAGACCGCACCCATCTCTTTTCTCCGGAGGAAATATAGGTCATCTCTGCTTTTGCAGTGCGAAGATTCTCCCTGTAGAAGCAGCCGTCCTGAAGGACTTCTCCGTACTGGAGTTTTACTTCTCTGCCCTCCTCTTCCTGACAGAGAAATTCCACCCACCCGGTAATCTCCTGGCCAAAATCCAGTACTGTCTCTCCTGCCGGAGTCAAAATCTTCCTGGGCTCCTGAATCCTCTCTGTAATCAGGAGCGGAGGACTGAGCCTGTCCTTCAAAGGAACCTGGATTCCAGGACCCTTTACAGCCTGACAGGGCAGGGTGCAGGAAACCGTACCAAAATGATCTGTCTCTAATCTGGCGTCATAAACTTCTCCATCATAAATTCCGCTTTCCTTTACAGGAGAAGGGGCACATTCCCAGGTCTCATCTGTAGATACCACGATTTCTTTTCCTTTTTCTGTTTCCAGACGTATCTCTGCCAGAAGCTGGAAATTTTTTCCGTAAAGACTGCTCATGTCTTTTTCATAGCTGAATCTGCCTTTATACCAGCCGTTTCCCAGGGCCACGCCTAAAGCGTTTTCCCCGCCTTTTTTCAGCAAAGGGGTAATATCATAGGTCACATATTGTATCCAGTTGTGATAGTCTGTATAAAAAGGAGCAAGATATTCCTCTGACACTTTTTCACCATTTACCCAGGCCTCAAAAAGACCCAGTCCGCAGATGTAAATTCTGGCTTCCGCCAGATCTTCCGGTACCTGAAACTTTTTCTGAAAAAGAGGATGGATATCCGGATTCTTTTTGTTAAAATCCGCACTGATCCACTGCCCCTGCCACAGCTCCTCCATCTTTCCCGTCTCGAACCAGGACACCGGACTGGTGAGCTTTTCTCTTCTGTCTGTGAGAACTTTTATCCGCCAGTAATATCTGGTCCTGGGGCTGATCTGCACATTTGGGCAGAAACCCCGGCTGTTGATCTCCCGTTTCCAGCCGCTGTCGTAAACCACCTTTTTCATTTCCCGATCCATGGCGATTTCCATTCTGGCCTTTTCCTGCCGCTTTCCTTTTGCATTTTGTACAATCCAGGAAAAGACCGGATATTCACACTCATATCCCAAGGGATTTTTCAGATGGTTTACTCTCATATTTCTGATCTTCATATCAATCATCCTCTTCTTTTGCCCATCCGAAGGCGCATTTTACTGCTTTTTTCCATCCCTTTGCCTTTTTATCCCGTTCTTCCACAGAAATCTCCGGCATAAACGCACGGTCAATCTCCCAGTTGCTGATAATCTCCTTGGGACTGTTCCAGTAACCAACTGCCAGGCCTGCCAGGTAAGCGGCCCCCATAGCTGTAGTCTCTACACATACCGGACGCTTTACAGGAACCTGGATCATATCTGCCTGAGCCTGCATGATGAAGTTATTGGCGCTGGCCCCACCGTCTACTTTCAGAGAATTCAGTTCAATGCCGGAATCTGCTCTCATAGCCTCGATAACATCGTGGACCTGATAAGCCAGAGACTCCAGGGTAGCCCGGATAATGTGACATTTATTTACTCCTCTGGTCAGTCCTACAATAGTTCCTCTGGCATACTGATCCCAATAAGGCGCTCCCAGTCCGGTAAATGCCGGCACTACATAACAGCCGTGGGTATCTTTTACCTTCCTGGCCATATACTCAGAGTCTTCTGCAGAGTCAATGAGCCGCAGCTCATCTCTGAGCCACTGGATCACAGCTCCTGCCACGAAAACAGAGCCTTCCAGTGCATAGGTAATCTTCCCGTCCAATCCCCAGGCAATGGTAGTAACCAGCCCGTTTTCAGAAAATACCGGCCTCTCGCCTGTATTCATCAGAAGGAAGCAGCCTGTACCATAAGTATTCTTTGCGTCTCCTTTTTCGAAACAAGTCTGTCCAAAAAGAGCGGACTGCTGGTCTCCTGCTGCTCCGCCAATAGGAATGGGACCGCCCAAAAAGCTGCTGTCCGCTGTGCCGTATATGCAGCTGGAAGGCTTCACCTGAGGCAGCATCTCTCTGGGGATATCCAGCTCTTTCAGGATATCATCATCCCAATCCAGAGTATTAATATTAAAAAGCATGGTCCTGGAAGCATTGGAATAATCTGTAACATGCGCTTCTCCCTTAGTCATCTTCCAGATCAGCCAGGTCTCTACAGTTCCAAAAAGGAGTTCTCCTTTTCTGGCCCTTTCTCTGGCCCCGTCTACATGGTCCAAAATCCATTTTACTTTTGTTCCTGAGAAATAGGCGTCAATGATCAGACCAGTTTTTTTCCGATATTCTTCTGTAAGCCCCTTCTCCTTAAGAGAATCACAGTATTCAGAAGTCCTCCTGCACTGCCATACAATGGCGTGATAGATAGGCTCTCCTGTATTTTTATCCCATACAATTGCAGTTTCTCTTTGATTTGTAATTCCTATAGCTACAATATCCGCTGCCTCTGCGCCTGCTTTCTGCATAGCCTCTACAGCCACCCCAAGCTGATTAGACCATATCTCATTGGCGTCATGTTCTACCCAGCCTGGTTTTGGAAAATACTGGGTAAATTCTTTCTGAGCAAAGCTTATGATTTCCCCTTTTTTATTGAACAGAATACATCTGTTACTGGTAGTCCCTGCATCCAATGCCATTACATATTTTGCCATGTAATATCCTCCTGTGTATTTACGATTTTCTGAATTTACTGATATTTTATCGCTGTTTCTACTTTTTTTCAACACTTTCAGGGAAATCCTCTTAATAATTTGCCTCTCATAAAAGGCACAAATTCTTTTCTGCCTCATATAATAAATCAATGACATTTTCCGAGGTTTCTTATGAATGTTTTCTCACTGAAAGCAGCTCAGACAGTTGAGCGCACAGATCAGGGCAAGCTCCGGCTTTCCGTACTTACAGCAGACAGGAACCAGCCCATAGATGATGCCTCGGTCTCCATTTCTTACAGTGGAGATCCTGACTCTGTGATCGAGGAGGTAAATACAGATTCCAGCGGACAGATTCCAGAGCTGATTCTGCCCGCTCCCCCTCTGGAATACAGCATGGCCCCCTCTGAGTATCAGCCTTATGCAGAGTATACTTTCCGCATTTCCAAAGAAGGATATGAAGACCTGGAAATTTCCGGTGCAGAAATCCTCCCTGATTCCACTGCTACCCAGCAGGCCTTTCTCCGGCCTGCCGCTCCCGGGGAAAATTTCCAGGATATTGTAATTCCTGCCCATACACTTTTTGGCAATTATCCAGAAAAAATTCCAGAAGATGAAATAAAACCTATGGACACTTCCGGCGAGATCGTTCTCAGCCGGGTAGTAATTCCGGAAACTGTGGTGGTTCATGACGGTACTCCGGACAATACCTCCGCACAAAATTATTTCGTACGTTACAGAGATTACATCAAAAATGTGGCATGCAGCGAAATCTATGCCACCTGGCCAAAAGATACCATCCGGGCAAATGTACTGGCCATTATGTCTTTTACTTTGAATCGTGTCTATACTGAATGGTACAGAAATAAAGGTTATGATTTTACCATTACCTCTTCTACTGCCTTTGATCACAAATGGATGTATGGGCGAAATCTTTTTGAAAGTATTTCTGAAGTTGTTGACGAGCTTTTTGACAACTACCTCTCACGGCCTGGGGTTCGACAGCCTATTCTTACCCAGTACTGTGACGGTCAGAGAGTCCAATGCCCTGGGTGGATGACTCAGTGGGGTTCCAAATATCTTGGAGACCAGGGCTATACTGCCATTGAAATCCTTCGGGATTTTTACGGAGACAACATGTATATCAACACTGCCGAAGAAATTTCCGGGATTCCGGCTTCCTGGCCGGGGGCTCCTCTGGACATTGGTTCTTCCGGCAATAAAGTCCGGCAGATTCAGGAACAGCTCAACACCATTGCCGGTTCTTATCCTGCTCTGCCTGCCATAGCAGCCGATGGCATTTACGGAGAGGCTACACAAAATGCGGTACGGGAGTTTCAGAGAGTCTTTAATCTTCCTGCCACTGGTGTAGTAGATTATCCCACCTGGTATGAGATTCAGGAAATTTTTGTGGGTGTCTCCAGGATTGCAGAGCTGGTCTGAAATACTGTCTCCATTCTGCATAACAAAAAAGGAAGGCCTCCGGGAAAGTATCCCCTCATACTTCCCGAAAGGCCTTCTCTTTTTCTCATCCTCCAAACTGGCTGTTATAAAGCTTTTCATAGAATCCATGTTCAGCCATAAGGGACTCGTGAGTACCTTTTTCTAATATATGTCCATCTTTCATCACAAGGATCACATCTGCTTCCCGTATTGTAGAAAGGCGGTGGGCTACCAGAAAACTGGTACGTCCTTTCATCATCCTGGCAAAGGCTTCCTGTATACGTATTTCTGTCCTGGTGTCAATATTACTGGTGGCTTCGTCCAGGATCAGCATAGGCGGCAGACAGAGCATGACTCTGGCAATGCACAGAAGCTGCTTCTGTCCCTGACTGAGATTTCCCCCGTTTTCATTGATGACCGTATCATACCCCTCAGGCAATCTTCGTATAAAGCTGTGAGCATGAGCAGCCCTGGCAGCCTCTACCACTTCTTCCATGGATGCCTCTGGTTTTCCATATGCAATATTCTCCCGGATAGTTCCCGCTTTCAGCCAGGTGTCCTGAAGGACCATACCGAAATTCTGACGCAGGGAATGGCGTGTCATATCCCGGATATCTCTCCCATCGATTTTTATGCTTCCCTCCTGAACGTCATAAAATCGCATAAGAAGATTGATAAGGGTGGTTTTGCCGCAGCCTGTAGGTCCCACAATGGCAATCCTCTGTCCCTGCTTTACCTCCAGGTTTAAATCTTCGATCAGAGGCTTGTCCGGGTCATAGCTGAAAAACACATGAGAAAGGCTGAGCTGTCCCTTACTCTGGAATTCTGCCGCTCCTTCTCTGTCCGGCACTTCATCGGGCACATCTGTTAATTCAAAAATACGGGCCGCGCAGGCCAGAGCATTCTGCATCTCGGCAACTACTCCCGAAATTTCATTAAAGGGCTTAGCATACTGGCTGGCATAGCTTAAAAATATACTGAGCTCACCAACTGTAATTCCGCCGGATATAGCGATCATAGCACTGGCAAGGCCCACGCCTGCATAAACAATGTTATTTACCAGTCTTGTACTGGGATTTGTAAGGCTGGAAAAAAATACAGCTTTCACACTGACTTCCCGAAGCCGTTCATTGACATGGTCAAATTCCTCCAGACTCTTGTCTTCATATCCGAAAGCCTGAACCACCTTTTGCCCTTCCACCATTTCATTGATCAGTGCTGTCTGCTCTCCCCGGACTTTTGCCTGTATTCCAAAATATTTATAGGTTTTCTTTGCAATAAAACCTGCCACAAAAAGGCTTAAAGGCGTTAAAAGCACAACTATAGCCGTAATCCCGGGATTCAAAAAAAGCATAATCCCCAGGCTTCCCAGGATCGTCAGGATTCCGGTAAAGAACTGGGTAAATCCCATTAAAAGACCATCAGCAAAGGTATCTACATCGGCAATGATCCTGCTGACCAGATCTCCGGAAGGATGAGCGTCCAGATAAGACAGAGGAAGTTTTTGTATTTTCTCTACTGCCTCATTTCTCAAATCTCTGGACACGCAAAACGTCACCCGGTTGTTGCAGGCGGCCAGAACCCACTGGGCGACAGCAGAAAGGGCAGTTACCCCTATGATAGAAAGGATCAGTCTTTCAATAGCTTCAAAATCTACTCTTCCGATTCCCAGCATGTAGTCAATCGCATCACCGCAGAAAATCGGCACCAGAAGCTGGGCAGCTACGCTGACCGCCCCACAGAGAATACTGAGGATTACGAAAAAACTGTAGGGCCGGATACGGCGTAGTACTCGGACAAATGTTTTTTTCTGTTTCATACCGCCCTTCCCCCTTTCCCATACTGGCTTTCATAGATTTCTCTGTAGATTTCGCAGGATTCCAAAAGTTCTTCATGGGTCCCCCAGCCTGCTGCTTTGCCATCTTCCAGTACCAGGATATGATCTGCATGGCGGATGCTGGATGTACGCTGAGAAACCAAAAAGACCGTAACATCTGAAGGCAGACTCTTCAGGTCTTTCCGAAGAGCTGCATCTGTGGCATAGTCCAGTGCGCTGGAGCTGTCATCCAAGATCAGGATTTCCGGTCTTCTTACAAGGGCTCTGGCAATGGTCAGCCGCTGCCGCTGTCCTCCTGAGAGATTTCTCCCCCCTTGTTCCACAGTCTCGTCCAAACCGTCACTTTTTTTCCTGACAAATTCTTCTGCCTGTGCGATTCTCAAAGCCTGCCACATCTCTTCTTCCGAGGCACCTTCATTTCCCATAAGAAGGTTGGACCGGATAGTTCCGGAAAACACCTGTACTTTCTGCATAACGATTCCCACTTTCTTCCGGAGCTCCTCCCTGTCCCATTTCTGAATAGGTCGGCCCAGAAGGAATATCTGACCGGAAGTAGCATCGTAAAACCTTGGGATCAGATGAACCAGACTGGATTTTCCGCTGCCCGTTCCTCCGATAATACCAATAGTCTCACCTCTCTTTACAGAAAAGCTGATATCGCTGAGACTTTCCTCCCCTGCCTGAGCATAAGAAAGGCTGACATGGGCAAAGGACACTGCTTCCTCTGTTTTATTTGGACTGATAGTTTCCCCTCTTTTTGTACTCTCCGGAAACTCCATGACAGTTTTCGTATCAAGGACCTGTTCCACACGGCCCAGGCTGGCCATAGCCCGGCTTATGGTAACGATCAGATTTGCCAGCTTCACCAGCTCCACCAAAATCTGGCTCATATAGTTTACCAGAGCCACAATATCTCCGCTCATCAGCACGCCGCTTTCTACAGAGCGGGAACCGGCCCAGAGAATGGCAATAATCCCTATATTTACGACAGAATAGGTCAGAGGATTCATCAATGCAGAAATCCTTCCCACAAAAAGCTGCTCTTTTACCAGCTCGTGGTTAGCCTGGGAAAACTTTTCTGATTCCTCTTTTTCCCGGCCAAAAGCCCGGATCACCCGGACGCCGGACAGGTTTTCCCTGGCATTTCCAGTGATCACATCCAGCTTTCCCTGTACTTTTTTGTATAGGGGTGAAGTGAGACCCATCAGTCCAAAAATGATCACGGAAAGAACCGGAATGGTCACCACAAAAATAAGGGCCAGCCTCACATTAATGGTAAAGGCCATGACCATTGCTCCAAAGACAATAAAGGGGCTTCGCAGAAAAAGCCGCAGGAACAGATTTAGTCCGTTCTGCACCTGGTTGATATCACTGGTCATTCTGGTGATCAGAGTGCTGGACCCTATGGTGTCCATCTCAGAAAATCCCAGTTTCTGAATATGAGCGAACAGCATGTGTCTCAGTCCCGTAGCACTTCCAATGGCCGCTCTGGCTGCAAAATACTGAGCTGTAAAGCTGCAGCATAATCCCACTATAGCCATGAGTACCAGGATGCCGCAGCACATTAAAATGTCACCCCGGTCCTGATTGACAATACCTACATTGATAATATGCGCCACTACTACAGGAACCAGCAGATCGAACATAGCTTCCAGCATTTTAAACAACGGGGCCAGAATACTGTCTCTCTTATAATCTTTTAAATAGACCTTCAAATATTTCATTTTCACACAACCTCCTTTCTCTCTTTCTGTACCAGTATATCTCTTCTATCCTTATTTGAAAAATATTAATTTTATGGTATTATTATATAAAAAACATATAATATCAGAATTTCTATACTTTTAATATTTGGGGAATTTAGATATCAGTATACAGGAGGTTTTTATGGATATCCGTCAGCTTCGGTACTTTACCGCTATTGTAGAAGAAGGCACTCTCACCGGTGCCGCCAAACGTTTAAATATGACTCAGCCCCCGCTTACCGCTCAGCTGAAGCTTTTGGAAGAAGAGCTGAGATGTCCCCTTTTCACCCGGGAAGGAAAACGCCTCCATCTTACCGAAGCTGGCCACCATTTCTACGAGCGGGCTCTTCGGATACTGGGTATGTGCGATGCTGCTGTAACAGAAATGGCCGATTTCCAGGAAGGCGCGGCAGGCACCCTGCGCATCGGAGTAATTTCCTCTGTAAAAGATCAGCTTTTTCCTCAATGGGTACAAAGCTTCTGGGAAAAGTATCCCAATATCCGGTATGAAATATACAGTGCTAATACCTATCAGCTTCTGGACCAGCTTCAAAACGGTCAGCTGGACCTGGCTCTGGTCAGAACACCTTTTCCAAAATCTGAACTGAATATTCTATACATAAAAAAAGAGCCATTTCTGGCTGTGGGAATCCCCTCTTTCTTTCCTGACCCTGAAAAAGAGTCTCTTACTCTAAGGGAATTGGAAAATGTTCCATTTATTTTTTACCGCCGCTGGGAAAAAATGCTGAAAATGCGCTTTGAAGCTGAAGGGATATCTCCCCGGATCATCTGCTGCAATGACGATGCTCAGACGACTCTGGCTTTGGCCTACATGGGAATGGGAGTTGGACTTCTCCCAGCCTCTGGAATACCAGAATTCTTTTCTTCTCCATCTGAACCGAAAATAGCAGTCAAAACTTTAAAAGAAAAAACACTATACTCTCAGATTGCCTTGGTCTGCCGCAAAAAGGCTTTGCTTCCGGATTCGGCCAGGCGTTTTTGGGATATGATATTGAATAGTATAGTTACTTAGAAAACTAGGGACATGCTCTCATAATTAAAATTAATCATAGGCATTGCTTTGCTGATTGTTGTCATTCTTAATTTTGCACATAAAAACAAGCAGATAACGGGAATCGAACCCGCCTCTTCAGCTTGGGAAGCTGACGTTCTACCAATGAACTATATCTGCATGTTTTTAGTATATCACTTTTATTATGAAATTCAAGAATAATTTTAAAAACTCAGAATTCTATTACAGGTCTTATTCTCCCAGAATCCTCTGTATATGTATCGCCAGAAATCCAATCTCCTCTTTCTGGATTTCTTTCTTCATCTCTTTTCCCATATAGGCACATACCAGCTCCGCAGCCTTTCCCGTGCGGGGATATTTCTCGTAGATATAATCGTTCATATCAATCTTCAAAGGCTCATTTTTTCTGGCTCTGGCAGCCATATAATACAGATGGCTCATCATACGCGCATAGGCCAGAGAATCTTTTGGAACATCCATGTGAAAATGCTCCTCAATAATCGAAATACATTTATCTATGATCCTGGTAGTCTCCAGAGTTTCCGAAACCATTTCGTCTGACAGCCCTGCATGGATGTGAAGGGCAATCAGTCCCACTTCATCCTCAGAGATTGTCACCCCTGCTTTTGACTGAATAATCTCCCGTCCCTTCAGTGCTACCTGGAATTCTTTGGAGAAAAGCATTTGGATATCTTTGGTAAAAGGATTGGGAAACTGCATGTTTTCCCTGGCACGTTTAGCTGCCAGGGCAATATGGTCTGCCATAGCCAGAAGAATATCCCGGTTCACCTGAGAAAACTCTTCTTCCGCCAGGTCAATAATCTGTCCGGAAATCTCCAGAAATACCGGCTCAATAGCGTTCACCGCTTTCAAGGCAGACTGTTTTTTCTTTCTGGTCACCAGAGAATAGACTTTTGCTCCCTTAACAGATTCTATCTGCTGGCCGGGCATTTTTCCGAAGCCAATGCCGCTGCCCATAAGTATATATTCTCTTTTTGTCTCATTGCTCAGTACGAGAATGCTGTTATTATTCAGTACTTTTATGATCCGAAACATTCCATGCAGCTCCCTTTCTTTTCCATACTCTATATCCAGAACCAGGCTACGGCAGCTTAGGCTTAAAAACCTGTGATCTCTGCGATTTCATCCAAAGCTCTTATTTCTCCCTCTGCCTTCATCACAATCTCCTGTCCCTCTTCCAGGCTGGTGAAGACTCCTATGCAGGCTTCGGATTTTGCATGCTCTTTTATATATTCTATATCAAACTCCATGAGTTTGTCACCTTTTTTCACTTTGTCATTTTCCTGAACAAAGACTTCAAAACCTTTTCCTTCTAATTTTACTGTATCCACACCGATATGGAGCAGATATTCCAGACCATCTTCGGTTCGCAGGCCTAGTGCGTGTTTAGACGGAAAGACAAAGCTTATCTCACAATCTTCCGGAGCATAGACCACGCCTTCACTTGGAAATACCACATAGCCGTCTCCCATCATTTTTTCTGCGAAAGCTTCATCGGGAGTCTCTGTAATAGATGCAGCTCTCCCATTAAAAGGTGAACAGAGCTTTCTTACAGCTCCTGATTTCTTAGGGAACTCTTTCTCTTGACCTTCTTCCTTTTCCACAGGTTGTGATACTGGCTCTGTGGAAGCTGCCTCTTCATAAAATGCTTCTTCCTCAGGGGCTCCTGCCAAATATTCTTCCAGATTGGACTTGATCACGGACACAGAGGGTCCATAGATGATCTGGATTCCCTGGCCTTTTTTAATAATGCCGGATGGTCCTGTCTGCTTCAAAATGGACTCATTTACTTTCTCCGGATCAACAACTGTACACCTCAGTCTTGTAGCGCAGCAATCCACATCGGAAATATTTTTCTTGCCGCCTAACCCTCTGGTGATCAGCATACTCTTTTCATCTTCCAGGCTCAGAGCCTGTCCGGAACTCTGGCTGCCTCCCTCCTGTCTGGCCTTATAGTCTGCTTTTGTGTATAATTTTGTCTCCTCTGTATCCTCTCTTCCCGGAGTTTTCAGATCCAGTTTTTTGATCAGGAAAGAGAAAATCACAAAGTACAAAATAAAGTAAATAATTCCCACCGGTATGATCCGCATCCAGTCGGTCTTCTCATTTCCCTGGAGGATTCCGAAGATAAACAGATCGATAAAGCCGCCGGAAAAGGTAAGTCCCACGGCAATATTTAAAATGTGTGCGATCATATAAGCTGCACCGGCCAATATTACCTGGACTACAAAGAGGATCGGCGCCACAAAAAGGAAAGAAAACTCCAGAGGCTCAGTGATTCCTGTAAGCATACAGGTCAGAGCCGCAGAGAGAAGAAGACCTCCCGCCTGTTTTTTCTTCTCTGGTTTCGCACAGCGGTACATGGCAAGTGCCGCTCCCGGAAGACCGAAGATCATGAAAATAAACTCTCCGGAGAAGTATCTGGTAGCATCTGCACTAAAATGTACAGTACTTGGATCTGCCAGCTGAGCAAAGAAAATATTCTGTCCTCCCTGTACCAGCTGTCCTGCCACTTCCATAGTTCCTCCCACGGCTGTCTGCCAGAAAGGAAGATAAAATACGTGATGGAGTCCAAATGGAATCAAAGCTCTCTTAATAATACCGAAGATCAGCGTTCCCAGATAGCCGGTTCCTGTAACCAGTCCTCCCAGGGCGTAGATCCCATTCTGCACCACCGGCCATACAAAATACATAGCAATACCCACAAAGAGATAAACTACCGTAGAAATAATGGGCACAAATCTGGAACCACCAAAAAAGGAAAGGGCATTGGGCAGCTGGATCTTGTAAAAGCGGTTATGGAGAGCCGCCACTCCCAGGCCTACGATAATGCCTCCGAAAACACCCATCTGCAAAGTAGGAATACCGCAGACCTCTGCAATGGTTCCAGGCAGTACGGAAGATGCAATAGAACCGTCTTCCAGAATCTGCCCCTGTACCTGAAGCACAGCGGAAATGGTAGTATGCATGACAAAAAAAGAAATCATAGAGGCCAGGGCCGCTACTTCTTTTTCTTTTTTTGCCATTCCAATGGCAACGCCTACTGCAAAAATCAGGGGTAGATTGTCAAAAATTACATTTCCTGCCTGGCTCATAATAGTCAGCAAGGCATTCAGAAGGGTTCCATCCCCTAAAATCCCTTCCAGTCCATAGGTTTCAATGGTGGTTGCGTTAGTCAGAGAGCTTCCGATTCCCAGCAAAAGCCCAGCCACTGGCAGAATGGCGATAGGAAGCATAAAACTCCTGCCCACTCTCTGCAATACGCCAAAAATCTTGTCCTTCATTTCATTCTCCTTTCATTCCGGATACTAATACTGGAAAGAATGGGTAAAAAAAGAAGGCATAAACTTTTCTGTCTGAGTATTTTGTATACTCAAAAACAGATAGTTCATGCCTTTTCAGTTACACACTATCCTATAATATCCGCTCTTTTATTATAGGGACATTATAAAGGGGCATTCTTTGATTCGTCAATTCACATTTCCTACAGATTTCACAATAAATTTCTGTGAAAATTTTACAAAATTTTTAGATTCTGCGAATATCGTTGAACATAACGAAAACCATCAAAAGCATCAAGAGGACAAAGCCTGCGAAATGCACCATTCCTTCCACATTGGGATTGATCCGTTTCTTCCGTATGGCTTCGATGATGAGAAAAACAAGTCTTCCTCCGTCCAGTGCCGGAATAGGCAGAAGGTTCATCACACCTAAATTGGCTGAGAGGAGGATTGCCCAGTAGAGCATCTGCATCCACACCATTACAGTTCCCTCTGACTTAGCCTCCTCATAAGAGTCTCCGATCACATCAATGATTCCCACAGGGCCTGACAGATCGTTGACAGTGAACTGGCCTTTTATCAGCATTGCAAGGCTTTCAACGGTGCTGGTGATCCAGTACCGCACTTCTACAGCACTGTATTTGATCACTCCCAGGAAATTGGTTTTTTCCCGGTATAAATTATAGACAAACCCGGTGTCCACCTGTTTCGTCATCCTGGGCGTCACGGATATCTGGCGGATTTCTCCGTTTCGCTCAATGCCAAGGGTAATCTCCGAACCATCCAGAGGATTCTCACTGATATAATCCTGCAGATCCTGGCTGGTTTTGATTTCTACTCCATTAATCTCCCGGACAATATCTCCTGCCTGAACACCGGCATCCATCATGGAGCCGTCCACCATTACCTGGGTAATCTCCGGCTCCCCTTCCGGCATATAATAAAATCCCAGCAGGTAGCTGGTCTGACTGTCTGCAGTATAGGAAATCTCATGTTCTTCCCCATCCCGCTCATAGGTAAGGGTAATATTTTCATCTTGAAGTCCGTGAAGGGTCAAATATAATTCCAGATCTCTTCCGATGGAAATGTGTTTCCCCTGAAATTTTGTGATCACATCTCCTTCCTGAAGCCCTGCCTCCTGGGCCGGAGAGCCTTCCTCTACCTGAAGGACCCTGGATGGATCATAGCCAATGACGCTGGTAATGATCATGGCAAAGATAAAGGCCAGAATAAAGTTGAAGATCGGCCCTGCAGCCACCACGGAAATCCTTGCCCAGACAGAGGCCCGGTTAAAAGACCCCTGGCTGTTGTCATCGTCATCCTCTCCTACCATCATGCAGGAGCCTCCAATAGGAAAGAGCTTCAGAGAGTATCGGGTCTCCCCCTTTACCGTAGAAAGGAGTCTTGGCCCCATACCCAGAGAAAATTCTGTAACTGTAATACCGTTTCTCTTAGCCAGTAGAAAATGTCCCAGCTCATGGAAAATCACAATTACAGAAAATACTAAAATCGCAATAAGAATCCTCAATTTACCACCTGCCTTCGATCCACCTGTAAATTTCCTGCTCAATATTCAGGATTTCTTCTATCCCCGGATCCGCAACCACTTTATGTCTCTCCATAGCTTCCTCAATAATCCTGTAAATATCCAGAAAAGCGATTTTTCGTTCAAGAAACAGTGCCACAGCTTTTTCGTTGGCTGCATTAAACACAGTGGGCATAGAGCCCCCTTCTTTTGAAGCTTTTATGGCAAGAGGCAGTCCTTTAAAGGTCTCTGTGTCAGGAGCTTCAAAAGTAATGGAGCCCAATTTTGTAAAGTCCAGCCTCTCATCGTCCAGGAATCTTCTCTCTCCCCGGTACAGAGCATACTGAATCGGCAGACGCATATCCGGCGTGCCAAGCTGGGCCATAACGCTGCCATCTGTAAATTCTACCATGGAATGGATCACACTCTGAGGCTGGACCACCACCTGAATCTGATCCAGATCCACGCCAAAGAGCCACTTTGCCTCCATCACCTCCAGACCTTTATTTACCAGAGTTGCGGAATCAATGGTAATCTTATGTCCCATAGCCCAGTTAGGATGTTTCAGAGCATCTTCCACCCGGACATTTTCCAGCTCATCCCGTTTCTTTCCCCGGAAAGGTCCTCCTGAGGCTGTGATCAGGAGCTTCTGGATACTCTCTGATTTTTCTCCATGAAGGCACTGGTAAATGGCACTGTGTTCACTGTCCACAGGATAAATTTTTACCCCTTTTTTCTCTGCCAGAGGCATGATGATATGTCCTGCAGTAACCAATGTCTCCTTGTTTGCCAGAGCAATATCCTTCCTGGCACAGATTGCTTCTATAGTCGGACGGATGCCGATCATTCCCACAATAGCTGTCACCAAAATGTCGGTCTCTTCCATAACTGCCAGTTCGATCAGTCCTTCCATACCGCCGACTACCCTGCAGTCCGTATCTTTTACCTGGACTGCCAGCTCCTTTGCAAGAGCCGGATCTCCTACTGCAGCAAGCCTGGGTTTAAAGGTCCTGATCTGCTGCTCCAGAAGTTCAATATTCTTTCCTGCGGCAAGTCCTGCCACCTGCAGATCTTCATTTTTACTTACAATATCCAGAGTCTGGGTTCCAATAGAGCCAGTAGAACCCAATACTGCGATCTTTGTCATAATTTTATCCCCTTTAAATCAGTACCTTCGCCAGAAAATAAATAAATGGCGCGGTAAAAATCACACTGTCAAACCGATCCAGGATTCCGCCGTGACCGGGGATCAGTGTTCCGTAATCTTTAATATCTTTGTTGCGTTTAATAGCGGAAGCAGCCAAATCCCCTACCATAGAGATCAGCGCCCCTATAGCACAGATTAGGGCATACATCCAAGGCGTATGTCCCTGGGCTGGATTTACACCGGCAATGATCAAAGCATACACTGCCCCTAAGAGGGCAGCGCCTGCCACGCCTCCCACAGCTCCTTCTACAGATTTTTTAGGACTTAACACAGGAGCCATCTTGTGTCTGCCTATGAGTCTTCCCACGCAATAGGCACAGGTATCGCTGCCCCAGGAGCTTAAAAAAATCAGAACTACCAGCCATACGCCTCCTTCCAGGTTTCTGGTCTTGTAGATGTAGGACAGCATTACTGCCACATATATAATTCCAAACGTAGCAGCCATGATCTGCTCTGCCTGGTACTTGGGATAAGTAAACACATAGACACACATGATCAGCACCAGGGCAAAAAGCAGGATTACAAGAGAAACCTCTTCTCCCTGACGCCATAACAGAGTAAGATAATATCCTACGGCTCCCGCATATCCTGCGATTTCCAGAGGGCCGAATCCCTTTTGATGAACTCCCATAACCCGGTAAAGTTCACTCATCCCGATGATGGAAACCGCCAGCAGTACAGTAAAAAGCACCACATCCCCTGCCGCTATAGAAGCGGCAGCTATGATCACCAGGATAATACCGCTAAAAAGCCTTGTCCAGAACATGTCAGTCCTCCTTTACACCGCCAAATCTGCGGTCTCTCTTATTGTATTTCTCTATGGCTTTCACAAATTCCCCTCTGTCGAAATCCGGCCACGCAACATCCGTAAAGTAAAATTCTGTGTAGGCCAGCTGCCACATAAGGAAGTTAGACAAACGCTCCTCCCCGCTGGTGCGGATGAGCAGATCCGGGTCCGGCAGGCCTCTGGTATCAAGATACCCTGAAACCGTATCCTCGGTAATAGCCTCAGGAGCCAGCTTCCCTTCTTTTACGTCCTCTGCCATATGCCGGACGGCTCTTGTAATCTCATCCCTGCTTCCATAATTGAGAGCAATCTGGAAATACAGCTCATCAAACTGACTGGAATATTCCTCCAATTCCCGAATCTTATCCTGAAGATCCTGGTCGAAGGCTCTTGGGTCTCCGATAACCCGCACCCGCATTTTATTGTCCCTGGAAATCTTAATGCACTTTTTCATATAATTCCGGAACAGCTTCATCAGCCCGTCTACTTCCTCTTTTGAACGCTTCCAGTTCTCTGTAGAAAATGCATATACTGTAAGATATTTAATTCCGAGTTCCTTTGCTACGGTACAGACCTTTTCCAGGTTATCACATCCTTTAATATGGCCATAGCTTCGAGGCATTCCTTTCGCCTTAGCCCAGCGTCCGTTTCCGTCCAAAATAATAGCCACATGTCTGGGAACCACCATAATTTTCTCCTCCTACGCATAAAAGAGGCACAATACCCATTCTTTGTATGTGCCCCTTCTACTGTTTTTTATACAGTCATGATCTCTTTGGATTTTTCTTCCACTGCTTTATCAATTTCTTTTACATATTTGTCTGTAGACTTCTGGATTTTTCCTTCCAGCTCCTTGATCTCATCTTCCGATACGTCCTGTTTTGCCAGTTTTTTAAAGGTATCATTAGCATCTCTCCGAACGTTGCGGACAGCTACTTTTGCAGCCTCTCCTTTTTTCTTCACATCTTTTACCAGCTCTTTCCTGCGCTCCTCTGTAAGTTCCGGCAGGACTAAACGGATTACTTTTCCGTCATTGTTCGGATTCAGTCCCAGGTCAGATGCCAGAATGGCTTTCTGAATTTCCTTGATAAGGGAAGATTCCCATGGCTGTATCTGAATCATCCTTGCCTCCGGCACCATAATATTGGCTACCTGCTGAAGAGGTGTAGGACTTCCATAATAGTCTACGGTAATTTTATCTAAAATATGCGGATTTGCTCTTCCTGCACGGATGGTTGAAAACTCCTTTACAAGTCCATCCAGAGTTTTCTGCATTTTGTCTTCATATTTCTGTATTCTCTCATCTGTTGCCATAATCATTTCCTCCTGATCTTTATTACTCTTTCCAGAACCTTCCCCTCCAAAGAACTGCTATACCAGCACCTTTGTACCGGTGAAGCTGCCATGGGCAGTATTTACAATGCTGTTTTCCTCGTTAAGGCCAAACACCAGCATAGGCATTTTATTTTCCATACACATAATGGATGCCGTCATATCCATAACCGCCAGCTTCTTGTCAATGACTTCCTGAATACTGATCTCATCATATTTCTTTGCCTCAGGATTCAGCTTCGGATCGCTGTCATATACGCCGTCCACAGCTTTTGCCAGGAAAATTGTATCCGCCTCTATCTCAATAGCCCGAAGAACAGTTGCCGTATCTGTGGAGAAATAGGGATGTCCGGTTCCTCCGGCCATGAACACCACCATATTCCGCTCAAAATATTTATTTGCCCTGTCTTTTGAAAAAAGCTTTGTAAAAGAACCACATTCAAAAGGTGTAAGCACACTGGTCTTCATACCTGCGGCACGAAAGATTTCTGAAACGTAGATACAATTCATGACTGTAGCAAGCATTCCGATCTGATCTGCCTTGGTACGGTCAATATTCTCACTGGTCCGTCCTCTCCAGAAATTTCCGCCTCCGATGACGATCCCTACCTGGATACCTTCGTCCACCAGGACCTTCACCTGCTTTGCCACTTCCATCACTGTATCCTCGTCAAAGCCCGTTTTTTTCGGTCCTGCCAGAGCTTCTCCGCTTAATTTCAGCAATATTCTCTTCATTTTTCAAGCTCCTTTATCTTACTTTAGTGTCCTGCTGCATCACACACAAATGCAATTTCTGACGCTTTTCTTTAGTATACCGGGAAAAGTATATAATTTCAAGAAAATTTTCTGAAATTCAAATGTTCTGTAAAAAAGAGGCTGCCTCATAAAACCAAAGTAAAGTTTTATAAGGCAGTCTCCGCTTTTCTTATGTAAGATAATCCTTAGATTTTCCTTACCCTGTCACAAAGTCTGTAAAAGACTCCAGTATCCCTGGAAGAAGATATACAGGATAATGATAGGCAGGATAAATTTAAAATAAACCTTCAGTTTTTTTGGAAAACTGATGCCCTTTCCTGTATTGGCCTCTTTGATAAAGTTATCCCATCCCCATCCACATTTGGTAACGCAGAACAGCAGATAAACCAGTGAGCCTAAAGGCAGGATATTATTGCTTACCAGGAAGTCTTCGAAATCCAGTATGTTCTTGCCCAGTATGGTAAAGTCGCTCCAGATAGTAAAGCCAAAGATGCAGGGCAGAGAAAGCACTGCAATGGCAATTCCATTGATGATCGTAGCTTTCTTAAGACTCCAGCCCCAGAGATCTGTGGCACAGGAAATAATATTCTGAAATACAGCAATAATCGTAGTCAGCGCCGCAAATGTCATAAACAGGAAGAACATGGAGCCCCAGATCCTGCCCCCTGTCATATGATTAAATACATTTGGAAGGGTGACAAAAACCAGGCCCGGTCCCTCTCCCGGATCAATCCCATAGGCAGAGCATGCAGGGAAAATAATCAGTCCTGCGATCAGAGCAACACAAGTATCCAGTATCAGGATATTTATGGCTTCTCCTGTAAGCTTTCTCTCCTTGCCAATATAACTTCCGAAAATAGCCAGGGCGCCGATACCGCAGCTCAATGTAAAAAAGGCCTGGCCCATAGCTGCAAATATAACCTCTGATATGGGGTAATCTGTCAACTTTCCAAAGTCAGGAAGAAGATAGAACTTCAGTCCTTCAGAAGCTCCAGGCAGAAGACTGGAATTCACAGCCAGCACCACCATCAGGAGAAAAAGGACCACCATCATAGACTTATTAATCCTCTCCACACCGCTCTGAAGGCCCATAGAGCACACAAGAAATCCCAGGACCACGATGATCAGCATCCAGATCAGCATAGTCGGCAGGTCTGTAGTAAGATTCGTGAAAGTCTGGCTGACTCCCTCTGCATCCAGCCCTACAAAGTCTCCCTTCAGCATCTTAAAGAAATAAACCAGCATCCATCCGCCGATAGTCGTATAGAACATCATCAGCAGATAATTTCCTGCGATTCCCACGTAACGGTAGAGATGCCACTTTGTTCCCTTCTTTTCCAGAACATTAAAAGACAGGGCAATACTTTTCTGACTGGCACGTCCCACTGAAAATTCCATGACCATAATAGGAAGGCCCATTACAATCAGAAAAAACAGGTAGATCAGCACAAAAGCCGCACCGCCATACTTACCTGTGATGTAAGGGAAACGCCAGACATTTCCCAGACCAATGGCACATCCTGCGGAAATCAGGATAAAACCAATGCGGGAAGAAAATCTTTCTCTTTCCATTTTTCTTTACCTCTTCTTGTAATTTTAGACGAATCCCATTATAACACGTCTCTTTATCTGCTTTCAATACTTCCGATATTTTTTATCAGAAGAGAAATGGTCCCATCTGCATTGGTTATAAATTCAATCCTGTCCTTATTATTATATTCTTCCATAGGAATCTTCAGTTCAATGCCAGTGTCTGTCAGAAGACGCTGAGTCATATATTTCTTGGTAGTGGCCGGATTCTGGGGTTCTACCGCAGCTTCATTCAAATGATATTTTTCCAGCTTTTCATGGACTTCTTCCTTCATATCCGGATGGTCTTTGAAAATCTTATCTACCACCTCCGGAACCTGGAAGCCTCCCTGCTCTGCAAATTCCCGATTCAGAATGCTTTTTGTCTCCATCTGTACTTCAAACTGCTCTGACTCACTAAAGTATTTTTTCTGTACATCCGCCACAGCCTTGCTTACAATAGATAACTTGGACTTAGAGGAAAGAGAGGCGGAACATTTCAGGAACATTTTGGAAAAATAATTGGTCTTTACCCCATTTACCTCATATTTTTTCTCCGCCACCCGCAGATACTGGGGAGAATCCAGGTCAATAAGAGCCGCCTCTGTAAGCTTCTGAGTCTCTCCTGGGAGAATGGCCTTTTGCTGGATGATATCGTTATTGTTTCCCCAGGGGTCTGAATTGGTCAGATGGGTATAGGAAGTTTTATAATTCATTTTCAAAAGAGCCAGATATCTGTGCTTTTCTACGCTGTACTCTGCCACCAGCAAGTCTGCTCCGGGAATATCGATATTCTGATTCATAATAGGATAAAGCTGGCCTGCGATCTTTTGGGAAATCTCCAGGAATTTCTCCTGTTCCCACTCTTCCACCAGGAGAAAAATCTGGGAGTCTTCCAAAAAACTGCAGTTTTTCACATCGTCGCTGGTATCGATCTTGTAAATATGGGCTTTCAGGAAATCTGCCAGATCGGAGCCAAGGTCCAGAAGCGTATCAGACAGCACCGGCATTCCAAGTCCAGGGTCCATAATATGTACCACAGCCTGCTCTATGCGGATCTCTTCTTTGGAATTTAACATCTCTTTTTCCTCTTTTCTTTTATACTTCTCTTCCGTTCATCATGCCCTGGCATGCAATTATGATCACCAAAGATACCAAAATATTCATAACCAGGCTGATCACGGTAAAGACAGCCATCATCAGAGCAGGCTCCCGGTACATGCCTGTCAGTAGAATGATCAGCATTCCAAGGATCAGGGAAGGCACTGCCGCCACAAGGATGATCAGCATACGCAGGAAGGATTCCAGCATCACATTGGCCCGGCTCCTTAAAATCCTTACAGACAGCACTGTTCCCGCCACAAAGATCAGACTGTAGCCCAGAAGCATGATCAGATACTGAAAAATATCCAACGGCGCCATTCTGGTAAAGATCCCTGCAAAAATTACAGAAACGCTCATGATAATGCCGATTTTCAGATAGGCCGGGATCATGGCATAGACCAGTTTCTTTAAGGGACTGTCCGGAATCAGGTAAATCTGATAGTTGTTCAAATCCCGGAGAAGATCAGAGTCCTGGATCAGGGTAAACAGCCAGATGATCATCATATAGCAGAACATATAAAAAACGTTATCTGGAAGAACGATCAGACTGATCACGAAATACATCACAATAACTGCTGCGTCCTGCTTTCTCAGAAAATTGCCTGTTTTTCGCATGATCAGCATGTTTTTGGAAAGAATGGCTTTCGCTCCGGGTGCAAATTCTCCTTTCACCCTTTTTACTTTTCCATCCTCAATCCTTGCCCTTCCGCCGTTTTCTTTGGCTCTTCTCAAGAAGGCACTGGCTTCCTCTGCATCTGCTACTGCCTGCTCTGTAATGTCTTTGTCAAATCTTAAAAAGAATACCACAATGATCAGACAGCAGGCAAGAAGAAGTCCGGTTCCTCCAAGGGTAAAAAGATACTGACTGTGGAGATAGCCATCTATGGCCCACTTCGCCCATCCAAAGAAAGGAACCAGATAAAATTCCCGGCTGGCTGCAAATATAAAAAATCCGTTTTTCAAATCGTAGTTTGACTGATACACAGACCAGAAAAATACCAGCGCCGTACAGACCACGGCCACAGCCAAAGGCAGATAATTCCATTTTTTATATTTTGCGTCCACCAGTCCCCACATATAAATGTAATCTGTGAGGAGAAGAAAGAAGAAAAGCATCAGGGTCAAAACTACAAAACATACCAGAAAATAGGGTATGGTAAAATATCCCGTCATGGAAAACATGGCGATCATGTAGCATCCTAAAAGGCTGTAGAGCACTCCCTGTCTGAGAGACTGGAGCATGATATAGCCGTTCACCTGTTTTCTGGTATAGGGACCAGCGAAAAGGTAGTACGCATCTGTGTCAAATACCAGAGCCTTTCTTTTGTTCAGCATAACCGTAAAAGCAAAAAGAGCGGTCATACCGATGCCTATAAGAAGGGCTGAATTTGTGTCCAGAGTTCCTTTTGCCATTGGATTGTCTGAAGATGCAGCAAAAGCCATGATCACCAGGCCGCCGTAAAGAAGGATCAATAAAATCGTGATCAGTGCAGAAGCCGGGGTTCGGAATTGATTCCGGACTGCTCCCTTCATTTTTAAAAAAGATAGAAATAGCAGTGACCTCATTTATTCTTCCTCCGCTGTAGCTTCAAAGAAAATCTGTTTCAGTGTTTCGCTGCCTTCCTCGCCTCTGTGGATCCGGCGGATGATCTCCCCGTGATTCATAATATAGGCGCAGTCCCAGATATCATTGACCACATCAATGATATGGGTGCTGATCAATATAGAGGTGCCCTGATTTTTCAGCTCTACCAGAAGCTGCAGCACTTCTTCGATACTGGCAGGGTCAAGTCCTACCATAGGCTCGTCTACCAGGAGCGCCTTGGGCTCCGTCAGCAGGGCCAGGATCATGCTCAGTTTCTGCTTCATACCTTTACTCAGCTCTTTTGCAAGTTTATTTCTCTGTTCTGTCAGCTGAAACTGCTCCAGATATTTTTCTCCCGTCTCTTTATAGTTCTCCAGGCGATATGCCTTTCCAATAAATTCAATACTCTCATCTACAGTAAGAAGGTCATAGAGTACCGGAACCTCCGGAATATAGCCAAATTGTTGTTTTGCTTCCAGGCTGTTGTTTGGGCAGCCGCAGATGAGAATTTCCCCTTTATAGCTCAGAAGATTTACAATACTCTTGATCGTTGTAGACTTTCCAGCACCATTAGGTCCCAGAAGTATAGTAATTTCACCGGGCATTGCAGTAAGGGAAGCGTCTTTCACCGCTGCCTGATGGCTTCCTTTATAGTACTTGGTAAGATTCTTTACCTCAATCATATCTGTCCTCCTTGGTATGATTTTTCCAACAATTTCTAAAATTTATCGGAAAATTATTAACGTTTAGGCCAGTATATCAAAAAGTTCTGTCATGGTAAAGGAAAACCTTTCTGGTTGATTTTTATTTCTTCTTTTATTGCTTCTCCTTCTGTCACTGTGATATACTTGCATTGTGAATAGGTTTTACAAAAATTTTATATATTAGGAGGATTTTATGCCAAAGAGAAATGATATCCACAAAGTCTTGATCATCGGTTCCGGCCCAATCATTATCGGACAGGCCTGCGAATTCGACTATTCTGGCACCCAGGCCTGCAAAGCCTTAAAGAGCCTTGGCTATGAAATTGTGCTGGTCAATTCCAATCCGGCCACCATTATGACCGATCCCTCTACTGCAGATGTAACTTATATCGAGCCTCTGAATGTAGACCGCCTGACAGAGATCATCGCAAAAGAACGGCCTGATGCCCTTCTTCCAAATCTGGGCGGGCAATCCGGCCTGAATCTCTGTGAAGAATTATATCATGCCGGCGTACTGGACAAATATAACGTAGAAGTCATCGGTGTTCAGGTCGATGCCATCAGCCGGGGGGAAGACCGTATCGAATTTAAGAATACCATGAATAAACTGGGCATTGAAATGGCCCGGAGCGCTCCTGCTTATTCTGTAGAAGAAGCCGTGAAGATTGCCGGCCAGCTTGGCTATCCCTGTGTAATCCGTCCTGCCTATACTATGGGTGGAACCGGAGGCGGAATCGTCTACAACGAAGAAGAGCTGCGTAAAGTAGCTGCCAGAGGTATCGCTGCTTCTATGGTAAACCAGATTCTCATCGAAGAATCTGTTATCGGCTGGGAAGAGCTGGAAGTAGAGGTTGTCCGTGACGCAAAGGGGCAGAAGATTTCTGTCTGCTTTATTGAAAACATTGACCCTATGGGTGTTCATACAGGAGACTCTTTCTGTGCCGCTCCTATGCTGACGATCTCCCAGGAAGTCCAGGATGAGCTGGAAAAGCAGGCTCATGCTATTGTAGAATCCATCGGCGTTATCGGCGGTACCAACGTACAGTTTGCCCACGACCCCAAGAGCGGACGTATCATTATCATTGAGATCAATCCCAGAACTTCCCGCTCCTCTGCCCTTGCCAGCAAGGCTACAGGCTTCCCTATCGCCTATGTATCTGCCCTTCTGGCCGCCGGTCTGACACTTGATGAGATTCCTTACTGGAAAGAGGGAACTCTGGACAAATACAAACCCTCAGGGGATTACGTGGTTATCAAGTTTGCCCGCTGGGCCTTTGAGAAATTTAAAGGTTCCCAGGATAAGCTCGGCACACAGATGAAAGCCGTAGGCGAAGTAATGTCCATCGGTAAAAACTACAAAGAGGCTCTTCAGAAAGCCATCCGCTCTCTGGAAAAAGGCCGCTACGGACTGGGCTTTGCCTCAGATTTTAACAGCCTTTCCCTGGATGAGCTGTACCGGAGACTGGCAGAGCCTACCAGCGAACGCCAGTTTCTTCTGTACGAAGCCATCCGGAAAGGGGCTTCTCTTGAAAAACTCCACGATATGACTCATATCAAAATGTGGTTCCTGGAGCAGATGAAAGAGCTGGTAGACCTGGAAGAAGAAATTCTGAAATACCAGGATAAAGAACTGCCTGACCAGCTGCTGATCCGGGCAAAGAAAGACGGATTCTCCGACAAATATCTGGCTCAGCTCCTTCACACAGAGGAATGGGAACTGTTTAAACGGAGAGAATCACTGGGACTTTCCCAGCGCTGGGATGCAGTTCCTGTAAGTGCTGTAAAGGAGCCTGCTTCCTACTATTACTCTACCTATATCGGAGAAGACAAAGCCACAGTTTCCGAAGGACGTAAAGTTATGGTTCTGGGCGGCGGTCCAAACCGTATCGGCCAGGGTATCGAGTTCGATTACTGCTGTGTTCACGCAGCCTTTACTCTCCGTGAGCTGGGCTTTGAGACCATCATGGTAAACTGTAATCCGGAAACCGTATCTACAGACTATGATACTTCAGATAAACTCTACTTTGAGCCTCTTACTGTAGAAGATGTTATGTCTATCTATAACAAAGAAAAACCTCTGGGCATTATCGTTCAGTTCGGCGGACAGACGCCTCTGAATATTGCAGCAGAGCTGGAAAAACGAGGAGCGCATATTCTGGGAACCTCTCCGGCAGTTATCGACATGGCTGAGGACAGAGACCAGTTCAATGCTATGATGCAGAAACTGGAGATTCCTATGCCGGAATCCGGAATGGCAGTAAATGTAGAGGAAGCTTTGGAGATCGCCCACCGCATCGGTTATCCTATGATGGTGCGTCCTTCCTATGTCCTTGGAGGAAGAGGTATGGAGGTAGTCTATGACGACGATATGCTGAAAGACTACATGGCCGCTGCTATTAATGTAACACCGGAACGTCCCATCCTTATGGATAAATTCCTTCAGAATGCTCTGGAATGTGAAACCGACGCCATCTCTGACGGTGCACACGCTTTTGTTCCTACAGTTATGCAGCACATTGAGCAGGCCGGCATCCACTCCGGAGACTCTGCCTGTGTAATTCCTTCCGTAGAGATTTCAGAAGAGCACAAAGACCTGATCCGGAAATATACCACTGCCATTGCCTGCGAAATGGGCGTTGTGGGACTGATGAACATGCAGTATGCTATCTGTGAAGGCAAAGTCTATGTTCTGGAAGCCAACCCAAGAGCCTCTCGTACAGTTCCTCTGGTATCCAAAGTCTGCAATATCAATATGGCAAATATTGCAACAAAATTAATGACCTACGAACTTACCGGCACTCGTCCTGATGTGACAAAATACGAAGAAAAAGAGCATCCTTACTATGGAGTTAAGGAAGCCGTCTTCCCATTTAATATGTTCCCGGAGGTAGACCCTCTTCTTGGGCCGGAAATGCGTTCCACAGGAGAAGTTCTGGGTCTGGGAGAATCCTTCGGAATGGCCTATTACAAGGCGGAAGAAGCTGCAAATGCCAAGCTTCCTCTGGGCGGAACTGCTCTTGTCAGCGTAAACAAAAAAGACCGTCCCGACGCTCTTACCGTAGCCAGACAGCTTCATGAGCTGGGATTTGAAATTGTTTCTACAGAAGGATGCGCCGGTTACTTCAATGAAAACGGCGTTCCATGCAAAGCATTGAAGAAACTCCAGGAGGGCCGTCCCAATATCTATGATGCCATGGTGAACGGACAGATCGATCTGATCGTCAATACACCTGCTGGCAAACAGAGTAAATATGATGACTCTTATCTGCGGAAAACTGCGATTAATAAACGAATTCCATATATCACTACTATGTCTGCGGCTCTGGCCAGCGCCAAAGGAATCCACGCAGTGCTGAATAAAGAGGCTTCACCTTTAAAATCTCTCCAGGAATATCACAAAATGCTGAAGTAAGATTACAATCTCAGGGCTGCCCCATTAAACAAAAATCGTGAATATTTAATGTGACAGCCCTGAAAAATTTATTACACCATTTTGGAGACTTATATTATGTCAGCGAAACATTCTAAAAATTTTATCCTGCTGTTTTTAACAGCTCTTATATGGGGAGTCGCCTTTGTAGCCCAGAGCGTGGCCATGGACTACATCGGTCCCTATACTTTTAATGCCGTCCGTTCTTTACTGGGCGGTATTGTACTGGTTCCCTGTGTATTTCTTTTCGGAGGGAGAAAAAAGGCGGACCGAACCCACGGACATACTGTGGACCGGCCCCAAGATGTGCTCATAGGCGGTGTACTCTGCGGCTTTATGCTGTTTCTTTCTACCACCCTCCAACAGGTCGGGATTCAGTATACTACTGTAGCAAAAGCCGGGTTTATTACTGCTTTATATATTATTTTAGTACCCATATTGGGAATATTCCTTAAAAAACAGGTTTCTTTTCAGATATGGATCAGTGTAGCCATTGCCCTTGCAGGGCTGTATCTGCTGTGTATGCAGGGCAGTTTTTCTCTGGGACAGGGAGATCTGCTGGTCCTGCTCTGCTCTCTTTGTTTTGCCCTGCACATACTGGTGATCGACCATTTTACGGACAGGGTCAGCGGAGTGAAACTGTCCTGCATACAGTTTTTTGTAAGCGCTCTCCTTTCCTCTGTGCTGATGTTTCTTTTTGAGAAGCCGTCTCTCTCAGAAATCCTGGCTGCCTGGCTGCCCATTGTTTACGGCGGTGTATTTTCCAGCGGAATTGCCTACACCCTGCAGATCATCGGTCAGAAAGGCACCGACCCTACCATCGCTTCTCTGATCCTCAGCCTGGAATCTGTAGTTTCTGTACTGGCTGGCTGGATCCTCCTTGGACAGGCTCTTACTCCCAGGGAAATTGCAGGCTGTTTACTGATGTTCGGAGCGATCATTCTGGCACAGGTTTCCCCGGCTTTGAAGAAAACTTCCGAAACAGAGTCTTTTTAGGTCCATTCCGAAAAAACATTTTTTATTAGAACAGCTAAGGCTGGTGTAATTTCCACAGATTTTTCTGTCTGCAAATTACACCAGCCTTTTTCCATTGATTTTTCAGTCAGATCCCCCGATGGCTCATTCTTCGGGATTTTTCTGGTCGCCTGCCGGACGATGCAGCAGGATTTTCTCCAGTTCCCAGGCACTGTCCGCTGTCTGTATAGCTCCTGCCTCTAAAAGCTCTTCCCGGGTCCCGTACCCATAAGTCACTCCAATGCAGGAAAGTCCAGTCTCTTTTGCGCCAAGAACATCGTAATGCCGGTCACCTACCATAATGACCTGATCTTTTTTATCCCCATATCCCATTTCCCCCAATACCTGAAGGATTACCTCTGCCTTTGTCATTTTGGGCCGGCTGATATCGCTGCCTCTGATAACGTCAAAATATGTATCCAGATGAAAATGCTCTAAAACGATCTTTACCATTGGAGCCGGCTTAGAAGAGGCCACCGCCAGAATAAGTCCCTGCTTTTTCAGAGCTCCCAGCAATTCCTCTATTCCGGGATATGGCTTATTTTCAAAAATTCCTGTGACATTATACCGTTCCCGGTAATACCGAACGGCTTCTTTTGCCTCCTCCTCACAAAACCCGGCATACACCATAAACTGTTCCAGAAGAGGCGGGCCAACAAAAACTTCCAGTTTCTTCAGATCTTCTCCAAGCTCCGGCTTTCCCATTTTCTCCAGGGCATATTGTACAGATTTCGTAATCCCCTCTCCTGAGGCTGTCAGGGTTCCATCCAGGTCAAATAATATTCCTTGATAATTCATCTTCCTACTCCTGTCTCAATTTATCGATCAGTTTCAATAGTTTGTCTTTTGTCATATTGGGATAATGGACTTTATCCACGTAAATATTAGGAGAAGTGCTGCACTTTTTCAGACAATTCCGAGTGGTCAGAAGAATCCTTTTATCTTTAGATAATCCCTCTTTATCTGTCTGCAGCTTTTCTTTTACAGCTGCCAGAAGCTCCAGACTGTCTTTTCTTTGGCATCGTTCCCCTGTGCACAAAAGAATCTCATGGACATAGGGTGCAGATTTTAAACTGGGGTACAGTTTTATGATACAGGCCAGCATACTTTCTTTGATTCCTATCTTTTCTGCTGCTATGCTGCAAGCCTCTGCAGGGATCCATCCTTCTGTCTCCTGGATTTCCCGAAGCATAGCTGTAAGGTTTTCCTGGGATTTTGCCTCTTTCTGACCGGCATAGTATTCTATGATTTCTCTTACTTCTGTTTCCTTTTTCATTGAACTTCCTCCTTTTCCAGGAAGACAAACTCTCTCTCAGAGGAATATTCTTCCCGGAATACATAGTTTAAGCTATGGAAATTTTTAATTTCTTCCGGCTCTTCGATCTGATTTTCTGAAAGCCAGCGGACCATTTCTCCTCTGGCCATTTTTGCTTTCGTGGCTTTTACTTTGATCTTTCCCTGAATATGTTCCCCGAAAATGCAGGTGATATACCGAACATCTTTCTCCAGATATTTTTCTATGGCTTTGCTGTACTCCTTAGATGCCAGATTCAGGATTGTCCGGTCCTCTCTTGTCAGCTCCCGATACAATCTGTCTCCCCAAAAGCTATACAGGTCTTTGTGTTCTCCTATCTGCAGCTTTGCCTGCATTTCCAGCCGATAGGGGATTACCCCGTCCTGGGGTCCCAGAAGTCCATAGAGTCCGGACAGAATCCGCAGATGTCCTTTTATATACTCCCATTGACGCTCTGTAAACACCTGAGGCGCCATATACTGATACTGGATTCCTTCATAGGCGATCACCGCCCCTGTCAGATTCTTATCCATCTCATAAAGCCTCAGACGTTCCAGGTTCTCCTCTGCGATTTTATCGTTACAGTTCCAGAGAGTTTTCAGAGAGCCGAAATCCATAGTCTTCATCTTTTCTCTTAAACAGCAGGCCTCTTCGTAAAATACAGGTCTGGTAAGCCTGTCAAGCTCCTCTTCTTTCCTATTCATCTTCTTTGCCGGTGATATAATGATTTTCATTTCATTAACTCCAAATCTGCATATTTCTTCCTGTTAGATTCCTATTTCGGTATTTTACCATGTTCTTCTGCTCCCGTCACTTCCTTTTTCGCCAATAGACTTTCCTTTTTTTCCATGGTAAAATGAATTTTGAAACAAACTGGAAAAATATATATGACGAAAGGAAAGAAATTTCAATGATAAAGGCTGTTATTTTTGATATGGATGGTGTTCTTTTTGACACAGAACGACTGATGAAAGAGGGATGGATGAAAGCTGGCAGAGAAATGGGGTTTACTATCACAGAAGAACATCTGCGCCAGATGAGAGGAAGTTCCCGGGACAGAAGTGCTGCCCTATTCGAAAAATGGTACCATGGCACAGTAGACTATAACAGGGGACGTCAGATCCGCAGCCAGTATACCAAAGAATATATTGATAAGTATTCTATTCCGGAAAAGAAGGGCCTGAAAGAACTTTTGGCTTTCTTAAAAGAAGAAGGACTTCCTGCTGCTGTGGCTACCTCTACAGACCGCAATACTGCTTCCCATTACTGGGAACTGGCCGGAATCACTTCTTTTATCACTGCCTCTGTATGTGGCAACGAGGTAGCTGCCTGCAAGCCGGAACCTGATATTTTCCTGAAAGCCGCCCGAGCCCTCCAGATACCGCCTGAAAACTGCCTGATCGTAGAAGACAGCATCAATGGTCTGAAAGCCGCAAGAGCTGCGGGAGGCATCTCCTGTATGGTACCGGATCTGACACCTTATACCGAAGAACTCCTGCCATTTTGCGACTATGTATGTGAGGATCTATCTCAGATAATCCCTCTTATCAAAGATATAAATCATAGGTAAGCTTAGATTACTTTTCATGATTTGCCTTCGCCAGCTCCATAATCTCCTTATATTTACTCATGATATAACCGAAATTTTTTCTTTTGTGGGGCAGAAGGCAGTCTGTACAATCCTTTACGCCCTTTTCTGTATATTTAAAGTTTCCTCCGCACTTATCTCCCAGAGCATACAGAGGACAGTAGCAGAACAGACAGTTAAAGTTTTCCGGGTCATTCGTTTTATGACATGGAAAATATTCACATTCTTTATGACTGAAAAAAGAATACTTTTTCCCTTCCCAATAAGGTTTTTCTTCGCTCATAGATTTTCTCCTTTTTATAAATGATAAACTATACCCGGTATGAGATTCTCCGGCATATAACGTTCAGAGCCGTCAAAAAACTCTTCCAGAAGATTCAGATTCTCATCTGAATGCTCAATTTCTCTGGCAAACTGCCAGGCAGCCTGGCAGACTAGTTCCAGTTCCGGAAGCCTTCCCTGTTCATAACATCTCTCCATGATAATCTCCCTGATCCACAGTACAGAGAAAACTGCCAGAACAGCCTTCGTATAAATCATATCGTCATATACCCCTCCACAGAAATAGGTATAGACAAAGAAGACCAGTATCTGTTCTCCCCATATATCCCAGACCTGTTCCTTCCCTGCATATTTCAAGTTTTCAAAGAATTCTTTCTGAATCTCCTTATAAGCCACTTCTCCTTTATCATAAAGCCGGTGCTGGAGATTTGCAAGCTCTTTCCCCCAGTCTTCCCGGAGCACTTCCAGTTTTTCCAAATCTTTAGCCATATCCTTCATATTATTAAATCTGGCCTCAAGACTCTCCCACTCTTCTTTCTCCAGAGCTCTGTTCATACAGTCTTCCAGATTCAGTTCAAAAAGTTCCCCCTTATCCAGGACTTCCTGTATTTCATATGAAAATCTCAGAAGAACGGCCATCCTTTTAGAAAAATACAAAGTTCTGTTCTGGATCATGGAAAAAATAAGGTCTCTGGCTTCTTCCAGCCTGTCAAACAGCAGCAGATCAAAATCCTCATAATCCTCTTCCTCTTCCAAAGTATCTTCTGTCTCTATAAATTTTGTTTTTTCTTCTGTAGACAACATGATCCTGGCCGCCTCCGGACAGGAAAGAGAAAGGGAATATTCTCTCAGGTCCTCAAATTCTTCCACATGTCTGGGATACATCCGACAGGTCTGGCACAAAGCCTCTGGGCCCAGTTCCTGATAGAGCTCACACAGATTCTCATCATTCAAAAAACTGCATCTTTTATTATACTGTTCAAAAGCCCCCTGATACCAATCAATTGAGTTTAAAAGCCGGGTGCCGAAGCGGCCTTCTACACTGCTATATTTTTCCAGAGATTCTTCATCTATCAAAATCTGCCATCCTGCACAGCAGGTATCCGGACATCTGCCTGCAATACAATGGAAGCTGTCATAAAACTGTGGTTTTTTGTAACGCATCGATTTTTCCTGCTTTCTTTAATTATCAACATCAGGGTATCACGTTTTCTTTAAAATTACAATCCTCCCCGGGACAATCTTAGTCTGATCCGTTGTTCCCCAACAATAGAAGTGTCCTGGGGAGTCGCCTTTTCTATGTACTCGGTGATCATGGGACACCTGGGAAGCGACATGGTAGCGGCAAACGCCGTAGTAGTGGTAGCTAGAAATCTGGGAACCGTGCTCTGCTTTGGTATTGCCAATGCCGGAGGTATCCTGATCTTTCTTCTCCGTCCTGTGTTTATGAATATGTCTGATCTGAGTGCTGTATCCCAGGGATATTTGAATATCATGCTTTTTATAAACATGTATTATGTTATAGGACAGGCTATGAATTCTGCTGTCATCAGCGGTATTTTCCGGGCTGGAGGAGATTCTCGATGGGGATTTATCTGTGACTTTATTGACATGTGGGTATATGCAGTTCCCCTGGGCTTTCTTTCCGCTTTTATTCTTAAGCTGCCGCCTATGTGGGTATATTTTCTCATCTGCACAGATGAATTTGTAAAGCTTCCCTTTGTATACCGGCATTACAAAAGCTATAAGTGGCTGAAAAATATCACCCGTGAATTCTAAATTTTTACAAACAAAAACCGGGCAGGTCTGTGGGAAAATTTATCGTTTTCCCCAAGCCTGTCCGGCTTTTGTTTCTTTAGAATATCCTTCTCATTTCATACCATCTGGCTCCTCCGTGGGAAGAATCCGCCACACCGAAGCACTGAAATCCATGGCTTTCATAAAAACCGATCAGCCTTTCCTTACAGGTAAGGATCACACCTTTCTTTCCCCTTTTCCGGGCCAGCTCTGCAAAATACTCCACCAGTTTTCCTGCGATTCCCTGATGTCTGTATGCAGGGAGTACATTCAGGCCAAACACTGTCTGATAGGCCCCCTGGGAATTGTGAAGACTTACATCATGATACATCTCATCAGGAAGACATGGTTTATCTGTCGTGCCTCCATTAATGAATCCTATAGGTTGCCCTTCTGCCTCTGCCACCACAAAATTTTCCGGAAAAGCCTTCATTCTCTCTTCAATCTGGGCGGGGGAAGCCGCCTCCAGAGGAGGAAAGCAGATTCCTTCTATTTCTGCCAGAAGCTGGGCCTCCTGGGGCTTTGCCATTCTGATCACTACATCTGTCATGTTTTTGTCTAAATTCCTTTCGCCAGTTTTTCTATAATGTCCACGCAATTGTCAATCCCGATCAGGCTGCTGTCCAGACACAGGTGATAGTTCTGAACCATCCCCCAGGTTCTCCCTGTATAATGCTGGTAGTAAAGCTTTCGCTTTTTATCTTTTTCCTCCAGCCTTTTCTCTGGTTTCTCTTCTCTTTCCCCATAGAGGCGGATGATCCTTTCCTTCTTAAATTCCAAAGGCGCATGGACAAATACATGGAGGCAGTCCTCTCTGTCCTCCAATACATAGTCTCCACATCTGCCTACGATCACACATGGTTCCTTCTCCGCCAACTTCCGGATGATATCATACTGGACAGACCAGAGATAGTCTGCCATGGACATTCCGTTTGGTCCCATGGCCTGACCCTGAGTAAGACTGTAGAAAAACCAGTTAGAGCTTGACGCCTCCTCTCCCTGTTTTTCCACGAACTCCTGGCAGAATCCTGTTTCCTCTGCAATCTTCCTGATCAATTCCTTGTCATAATAGGGAATTCCAAGACGATCTGCAGTTTTCTTTCCGATAGTTCTTCCTCCACTGCCAAATTCACGGCTGATAGTGATCACCCTTTTTCCCATAATCCTTCTCCTTTCTCAGTAAAGCAAGAAATGCAAAACTGTCAGGCTTACCTGCTTAAGATTCCTGCCTCTTTCAGGCTTTCCTGAATTCTGTCCAGTACTTCCTCGCTGTCTGCCCAGACAGTATGACAGTGATATCCAGAGGTAATATTCTTCAGGGGACGGGATTTCCCGCTTCGGATTTCTTCCAGAAATTTCCGGACCTGCATTCTGGAACTGATATTGAGAGGCGCCCGAAGCTCTCCATAGACTTCGTGGTCTACAAATACATCTTCTACCTTTCCGCCCCAGTCCACAATCAGGTTCAATTCTTCTTCTATCCGTTCATCTGAATGGAAAACCCGGAAAATCCTCACTGCTCTTTTCTTTTCCCTGCAGATATATCCTCTGTTGGTGGAGAAAATTTCTTTATCACCGGCTCTCAGCAGGGCGATATCCTGGACGATCACCTGTCTGCTCACATGAAAGATTTCTGCCAGTTTCTGCCCGGATACCGGCTTTTCGCTTTCTTCTATGTATCTTAAAATTTCCTGTCTCCGTTTTTCTCCTGCCATCTGACCTGTCATCTCCTCCTATATCCAGGAATACTTTTTATGAAATCTATGTACGCCTGATTTTCTGTCTCTATTATACTACATGAAGGTTCTTTAAGGAAAGGTCTAAAATCGGCGCAGAATGGGTCAGAGCCCCGCTGGAAATATAATCTACTCCTATGGAAACCAGTTTTTCAATGTTTTCTCTTGTTACATTGCCTGAACACTCGGTCTGGGCCCTGCCGTCTATAAGTTCTACCGCTTCTCTCATCATTTCCGGAGACATATTGTCCAGCATAATAATATCTGCCCCTGCCTCCAGAGCCTCCTTTACCATATCCAGATTTTCGGTCTCTACCTCAATCTTCCTTACAAAAGGAGCATACTCTTTTGCCATCTCCACAGCCTTTTTCACGCTTCCTGCTGCTCCGATATGATTATCTTTCAGTAAAATACCGTCAGACAGATTATATCTGTGGTTGTAGCCTCCTCCTGTTTTTACCGCATATTTCTCGAAAATACGCATATTGGGAGTAGTTTTCCTGGTATCCAATAGTTTTGTTTTGCTTCCTTCCAGCATATCGGCAATCTGTCTGGTGTAGGTAGCAATGCCGCTCATTCTTTGAAGATAATTCAGTGCAGTCCGTTCTCCGGAAAGAAGAACCCGGATATCTCCTCTCACCATTCCCAGCAGCTGTCCTTTTTTCACTTTATCGCCGTCTTTTACATAGAATTCTGTCTCTGTGTTCTCATCCAGAAGGGTGAATACCCGCTCAAAAACCCAGAGTCCGGCAATGACTCCATCTTCTTTGCACAGAAGCTGGACCTCTCCTGTCTCTTTCTTTCTCATAACCGAATTAGTGGTAATGTCCTCACTGGTAATGTCCTCCTCAAGGGCCATCCGGATCAGACGGTCTGCATTTAATTTCATAGTTATCTCATTCATTTTGCCTGTCTCTCCCTTTCAATTTCTCCTAATACTTCCTGTTTATAGGTATCTGCCAGGTTTTTCTCCTGTTTGCAGATACATTTTTCTGTTTTCTGAAGAAGTTCAGCAAAGTCCTTTTCCTGTTCCCCTTCAGACTGCCATTTTTCTCCAATATCCTGGGCCGCCCGTTGGGCAAATACCAGACTCTCTAAAAGAGAGTTGCTCGCCAGGCGATTAGCTCCGTGGACACCATTGCAGCTGGTCTCTCCCACAGCATAAAGATGTTCCATGGTAGTTTTGCTGCTGCTGTCCACATGGATGCCTCCCATAAAGTAATGCTGGGCTGGAACTACCGGTATCCAGTCTTTTGTCACATCATAGCCTTCTTCCAGACATCTTTCATAGATGTGAGGGAAATGGTTCAGGATCACCTTTTCTCCCAGAACGGTCATATCCAGCCATACATAGGGCTTCCCGTCCTTTTTCATCTGTTCCTGTATCTTGGCGGTAAGCAGATCTCTGGGCAGCACCTCATTGGCAAAACGTTCTCCCTTGGCATTATAAAGCTTAGCCCCTTCTCCCCGCACAGATTCAGAAATCAGGAATCTCCGTCCAGGCTTCTGAGAATACAGCGTGGTAGGATGAATCTGGATATAATCAATATGTTCTAATTCTACCCCATGGCGCATGGCAACAGCAAGTGCATCTCCTGTCAGATGTGGATAATTTGTAGAATGACGGTAGAGCCCGCCGATTCCTCCCGTTGCAAAAATGGTATATCGGGCCTGAATTCCCAGATGTTCTCCTTCTTCCGTTTTCGCTATGATCCCCAGGCAGGTATTCTCTTTTTCGATCATATCCAGCATAGTAACCTGCTCCAGTATTTCCACATTAGGCAGGGCCTGCACTGCTTTTAACAGCTTGCTGGTGATTTCTTCTCCTGTAATATCCTCGTGGAAGAGAATTCTGGGTTTAGAGTGGCAGCCCTCTCTGGTATAATCCAGCTCCCCGTCTTTTCTGGCAAAGTCCACTCCGTATTCAATCAGCTCCCGGATCACATTCCTGGAAGAGCGGATCATAATGTCCACAGATTCACGGCGGTTTTCATAATGGCCTGCCTTTAAAGTGTCTTCCATAAAGCTATCATAATCCTCTTCGTCTCTCAGCACACAGATTCCCCCCTGGGCCAGAAAAGAATCGCTTTCTTTCACCTGACCTTTGGTGATCATCAGCACCTGAAGATTCTCTGGAATATGGAGAGCGGCAAAAAGTCCGCTGGCTCCTGTTCCAACAATCAGTATATCTGCATTTTTCGTCTCCATGTTTTTCCTCCTATTTTCCCAGTTCCAGCATTTTGTCCAGAGGTCTTCTGGCCTTTTCCATGGTCTCCGGCTCCAGGGAAACCTGGTATTTTTCTTCTTTCAGAGCATCTCTTACCTTCTCCAGGGTAACTTTTTTCATATCCAGACAGCACTGGCCTGGTTTTACCGGATAGAAGGCTTTTTCGGGACATTTTTTCTCCAAATCCCAGAGCACGCCTTCCTCTGTACCTATCAGGAATTCTTTTTCTTCTGACTGGCAGGCATATTGGATAATCTCCGAAGTGCTCCCCACAAAGTCCGCAGTACGGACCACTTCTGAAACACATTCCGGATGTACCAGTACAGAGGCCTTAGGATGTTCTTTCCTTGCATTTTTTACATCCTCTTCCTGGATTTCTCTGTGCACAGGGCAATATCCCTCATTGACTATAATATTTTTTTCAGGCACCTGAGCTGCCACATAAGCCCCCAGATTGCCGTCAGGTATAAAGAAAATATTTTTATTTGGCAGTTTTTTTACAATGTCTACAGCATTGGAAGAAGTGACACATACATCGGACATCGTTTTAAGTTCTGCAGTGGAATTAATGTAGCAGACCACAGCCAGTTCCTCATACTTTTCCCGCATTTCCCTGATCTTCTCCCTGGAAGCCATGTGAGCCATAGGACAGTCTGCCTGGGCATCTGGAAGCAGCACAGTTCTTTCCGGATTCAGAATTTTGGCGCTTTCTCCCATAAAAGACACACCTGCAAAAAGAATCATTTCTGCTTCTGTCTCCCTGGCTTTTTTACTCAGGAAATAGGAATCTCCTATATAATCGGCGATTTCCTGAACCTCTCCAGGCACATAATAATGAGCTAGGATAATGGCTCTTTTTTCCTTCTTCAACTTCTCTATTTCTTCTTTTATGGACTCCATCCCTGTCCCTCCTGTTAACACAATTTTAACAGAAATTATACACCATGTTTTTACATGTGACAAGACACTTGTTAATTTTTTCTGTAAGAGCTGTCTTCCAGAATCTTGTCATTTATGATACGGTGGTATTAAACTGTAAAGTTTTTAGAAATGAAAAGGGAGTGTTCAACATCATCTCTGGTGACATTGGACACTCCTTGTTATATAAAAATCTATTTTTGTTTTACTGTCCGGACCAGCAGCATCATGGGCCGGCGCATTTCGTCTTTCATCCCCGGAAGCTCCAGCATATTTTCCGGTGGAGCAGGCTCCACCAGACCTTCCAGCATAAATCCGTTTTGCAGTAAGGAATTTACGTAGGTAGTCAGGGTTCTGTGATATTTTATAACCTTTTCTCCCAGGAACAGTGCTTCCCGTTTTCCCTCATAGTAATAATTATCTACAGGAAAGTGAATGATTTCTCCCCTATCATCATAATACCAATCCTGGGATCCATAAGCAGTAAATACCGGATGCTCCACAGAAAAAATAAAGATTCCCTCCGGTCTCAGCCAGCTGCTGATCTTCTTTACAAGGGCCGGAAAATCTTTGACGTAGTGAAAGGCCAGAGAACTGAGCACAATGTCAAAAGAACTCTCCGGAAGTTCCAAGTCTTCCATGGCTCCTCTTTTATAGGTAATCTTTTGGTGACTGTTGATTTTCTCGGCTTTCTGAAGCATTTTTTCAGAAAGGTCTATCCCAAGCACTCTCTTGGCGCCTTTTTCCGCTGCATAGGCACAGTGCCATCCATAGCCGCAGCCCAGATCCAGCACCTCTTTGTCTGAAAAATCCGGCATCATCTTCTGGAATTCCTGCCATTCCCCGGCTCCCTGAAGGCCGTATTTTGAACGGCTCATCTCACTGTATTTCTGAAAAAACACCGAATTATCATACTTATTTTCTTTCATGCTCTGCCTGCTTTCCCTGGTCTAATTCCAGCCGCTGATCAGCTTTATGATCTCTTCTTCATAGTCTCCCAGAATATCCTCATGACGTCCGACTATACGGACATTCGTCTCAGCTCCCCATTGGCCGTTGTCCTGAAATTCCCAGATATGATATACGACTCCCCTGTATTCAAAATTTATGCTTCCGCAGCCGTCTTCCTCCGCATATTTATATGGAAATTTCTTTTCTTTCAAAACCTTCTGTACTTTTTCCAGCCGCATTTTCTCTCCTCCTGTTAGTGGCATTTGCTCCATCCGCAGTTTTTGCAGATATTGCAGCCTTCCTCAAAAACCAGAGGTTCTCCGCATTCTGGACAGTACATCTTATCTGTTTCCTCCACAGGAGTTACTGCCTTAGGTTTTGGAGCTTTTTTAGGCTTAATGGAATCCTTTCCCTGTTCCTTCTGACTCAGCTCTTCCTGCATTTCCTTGTACATATCCATAAGGGCATTTCCTACAGCCATAGGACAGCATGCTCCCTTGCTGGTATCCTTTCTGGTCACTCTCCTTGCAGTATAGGAAGGACAAGAACCGCTGGAATTTAACTGGTCTACAATCGTTTCGATGTCGATGCCGCCTCTTGCGCTGATCGAGATCATTCTGGAAAGTCCTACCATGAAGTTATTGCAGCCCCCGGTAGATCCTTTGCTCAGATAGGTTTCCAAAAGAGCTCCTGTATGAGGGTCAAAAAGAGCAATACAGTGAAGGCTTCCACAGCCGGTCATCAATTTTCTCTTCTTGCCTACCACGTCATCAGTTACCAGAAGGATTTCGCCTCTCTTCAGGCCTTCCCCGGCAGTTATTTTCTTTTCTTTCTTTTCTTCCTTCTGCTCTGTATTCAGGATGCCAACTCTCTTACAGCCGTCACGGAAAATGGTGATGCCTTTCAGCCCCTGCTCATAGGCGTAAAGATAAAGGCTTTCCGTCTCCTCTACTGTAAAGCTGTTGGGTACGTTTACCGTAGAGCTGATAGAAGCATCGATGTGTTTCTGCCATATGGACTGCATATCAATCCTCTGACGGTAATCCAATGTCATAGCTGTAACAAAGTAGTCCGGCAGTTCTTTGTCTTCTTTCAGATTATGCTGCTTCATATAGTCTTCTACTATCTTTGTGTAAACCTTGTAGTATACATCGGTGCCATGGAGAGATTCTGTCTTGCGCACATAGTAATTGGCATATACAGGCTCAATCCCTCCGGAAATTCCCAGCATGGTAGAAAGTGTGCCTGTAGGGGCAATGGTAAGAAGCTGAGAGTTTCTCAGACCATATTTATTCACCAGTTCTCTGGTTTTCTCTGTAGTATTTGCCAGGAAGAAAGGTGTAGACATGATTTCATCTACATTGCACTTTGGAAAAGCTCCCTTTTCTTTTGCCAGTTTTGCAGAAGCTGCAATGGCTGTGTCTGCCATGGCAAAGCCGATCTTATCACACATTCCCACAGCATCCTCTTCTCCGTAAGTCAGACCCAGCTTCAGAAGGGCGTCAGCCAGTCCCATAATGCCCAGACCGATCTGTCTCCACTGCTCTACGCTTTCCCTCTGCTCCTCCAGAGGATGAAGAGGAAGGCCCTCCTCCAGAACCTCATTTAATGCACGGACAGAAGCGCCCACACACTCTTTTAACCCTTCAAAATCAAAAAATGCTTCCTCCGTAAAAGGATTCTGAACAAATTCTGCCAGGTTCACACTTCCCAGAAGACAGCTGCCTCCTGCAGGAAGCGGCTCTTCTGCACATGGATTCACTCCTGCATAGGAAAACTCTTTCGTATTGCTTAAAAGATTCCAGCTTGTGATCCTGTCCCAGAACAAAGCTCCCGGCTCTGCATAATCCCAGTTTGTCTCTGTAATCCTGCGGAAAAGTTCTCTGGCATTTACTTTCTTCTCAATGACTTCTCCGGTAGTTTCCCTGGTATAATGAAGGGTATACTCCTGATTTTTCTTAACAGCCTCCATAAAATCCTCATGGACTCTGATGGAAATATTTGCTTTTGTCACCTTCTCCAGGTCGGTTTTCAGTTCAATAAACTCCGGCACATCTGGATGGGAGCAGTCGATAGAAATCATCAAAGCTCCTCTCCTGCCGTTTTGTCCGATAAGCCCTGTTACCAGAGAATACAGTTCCATAAAGGATACGGCTCCGCTGGTCTCCTTTGCTGCATTATTGATCTTGGCTCCCCTTGGGCTCAACTTGGAAATATCGATTCCGCAGCCTCCGCCGTAACTGTAAGTCCGTGCCAGTTTTTTTGCGCAGTCAAATATACTTTCAATATTATCTTCAGGAGGAGCGATCACATAACAGTTGGAATAAGTAACCTTCCTTCCCTGTTTGTTCAGTCCTCTGTTAGATAAAATTCTTCCCCCAAATAAAAATTTCTTTTCTTTAATATACTTCCCTATTTCTTCATTTCCGCCGCTGATCCTCTGGACCCAGCTTTCAAAATCCTCGCCGTTGTTTCGGTATTTTCTGGTCCAGATGTCCATTCCCAGCTGGTTCTCACTGCCCAGCCACTCTTCTGTTGTCATGTGCTCAACCTCCACTAGATTTTGTTAACCTCAATAATGTTAGCACAATATATGGTTGGTTTCAAGCCAGTATTTCAGATTCGTGATTTTATACAAAATCCTTTCAGTTTCCGCACTCGATACTGATGGTATTAAATTTATCCAAAATATCCTCCACCTGGAGGTTTTTCTTTTTCTCTCCGGAAATGTCCATGACTGTTTTTCCCTGATGCATCATCAGAAGTCTGTCTCCATATTCCACAGCATACCGCAGATTATGGGTCACCATAATGGTAGTCAGTTCTTTCTCCCGTACAATTTTTTCTGTCAGCTCCATGATCAGATCCGCCGTCTTGGGGTCAAGAGCTGCTGTATGCTCATCCAGAATCAAAAAATCAATAGGCGTCATGGCAGACATAAGTAAGGACATAGCCTGACGCTGTCCGCCGGAGAGGGTTCCTACCTTTGCATAGAGTTTATCCTCCAGCCCCAGTCCCAGCTGAGAAAGGAGTTCCTGATAATAAGGAATCCGTTTCTTATCTGTACCTCTCTGAAGACCGAAAAATCCTCCTTTACAGTCTGCCATGGAAAGATTTTCCAGTATGGTCATTTCCGGACAGGTACCCATGGCAGGATTCTGATAAACCCGGCCTATCCGTTTCAGCCGTTTATATTCTTTCTGCCTTGTAATGTCCTTCCCATCTATTAAAATCTGTCCCTCATCCAGGCCGATGCTGCCACAGATAAGGTTCAGCATAGAAGTTTTTCCCGAGCCGTTGCTGCCTACTACAGAAACGAATTCTCCCTTCTGTATCTCCAGATTAAAATCCTGGAAAAGGCACATCTCGCTAATGGTTCCCGGATTATAATATTTATGAATATGACGCAGCTCAAGCATTTTTCTTCACCTTCTTTTTATCCATATTATCAAATACCAGCATGAGAAGAAGCACTGCCAGCAGGAACAGGGCTGAGATCATCTTCATAGACTGGGGCATAAAGTACCGGATAGCCAGACCTGTACAGGCTTTATATAAAACTGCTCCCAGAAATACAAAGGTAGTCACCTTGATATAGCTTTTTTTCCGGAAGGGTTTCAGCTTTGTAAAAACCCGGTAGAGGCTGGTTCCCACTATAACACTGGCAAGTCCGATGACCATGGAACCAGTGCCTGAGGAGATATCAAAGACTCCCTGCTGCTGGCAGAATACAGAGCCTGCCAGGGCTACCAGACCATTGGAAATAGCCAGTCCCAGGATTTTTACATTCCCCTTATCCTTTGCCAGAGAAGTCACTAAAACCTCATTATCCCCTACTGCCCGCAAAAGGTAGCCAGATCTGGTTTTCAGGTAAAAATCCAGAAGGAGTTTGCTGACCACCGCTACCAGAAGGATCAGAAATATCACCGTATAATCCGGAATATTTCCTCCTGTAATGCCTTCCAGGAAAGAGTTGCTGAATATGGTTTCCTGGGCGAAAAGAGGTACATTATTGCTTCCTGCGATTACCAGATTTACTGTATACAGAGCCGTCATCATAATGATTCCGGAGAGAAGATCCCTCACCTTACCTTTTACGTGGATCAGTCCAGTACAGGTTCCTGCCAGGACTCCTGCCAGGAAAGAAATCAAAAGTGAAAGGTAGGGATTCACTCCTTTTGTAAGAAGGGCTGCTGTCACCGCCGACCCCAGGGGAAAGCTTCCATCTACAGTCAGATCTGGAAAATCCAGGATCTTATAGGTAATGTAAATGCCCAGGGCCAGGATCCCGTAGATCAGCCCCTGTTCCAATATACTTAATGCAAAATCCATTTCGATGCCTCCTTAAATTTCTGCCTGCCGGCTATTCCTGAGAGATTTCCGTAAAGGTCTCTTCTGCATTTTCAAGCATTTCATCCGGAATGGTGATTCCCAGGTTTTCAGCCACTGCCTGGTTGATATACAGGCTGCTGTCTGTGAGAAGCTCATATTCCATGTCTTCTGCCTGTGCCTCGCCTTTTAAAATCTGGGCTGCCATTTTTCCTGTTTCAACTCCAAGGTTCACATAGTCCAGGCCTTCGGCTGCCAGACATCCCAGTTTCACCTGTTCAATCTCACTGCCAAATACCGGAATGTTTTTCTCGTTAGCCTGATCCAGGACTGTAGGAAGAGCACTGACTACTGTATTGTCTGTCAGATTTGTAAGGCAGTCTACTTTGTCCAAAAGACTGGCCGCTGCCAGAGAAACCTCTGAGGTATTGGTAACGCCTGCGGTCTCCAGAGTAAAACCATATTCTTCGGCGTATTTTTCATACTGGCTGATACTATAGGCAGAGTTGGCTTCGCTGGTAGTATAGAGAATACCAATGGTCTTGGCCTCCGGAAGAAGCTCTCTTATCATTTCCAGCTGGGCCTGTACGGGAAGCTGGTCGCTGGTTCCGGTTACTGCGCCTACAGGCATTCCCTCATCATCTGCAAGCTGGGCTTCTTCTGGATTGGTCACTGCCGTATAGACTACAGGAATCTCTGAATTTCTGGCGGAGTTATAAGCTGCCTGAGCGCTTGGAGTAGCGATAGCGCAGATCAGATCTACCTTATCTGCTACAAAGGTATCAGCAATCTGAGCGGCAGTTGCTGTATCAGAATCTGCATTGTTTACCTTAATCACCAGATTTTCTCCTTCTACAAGCCCCTCTTCTTCCAGACCCTGGATAAAGCCTTCTCTGCAGTTGTCCAGAGAACCATGCTCTGCAAACTGGGAAATTCCTATGGTGTACATCTCCTGGCCTTCACTGGCGCTTTCAGAACTTCCTGTGTCTCCACCGCAGCCTGTCAGTCCTGCTGTTGTCATCATTGCCCCTAAAATCACTGCTAATACTCTTTTTTTCATTTTTTCTGTCTCCTTTATTCATGATTTCAAAAGCAAATCCCGGTATATAAAGTCCCTGAGGAACTTTTTTGTTTTAGAGAAAAGTTCTCCAAACTGATCTGTAAAACAAAGAAACCGCCTCAAGTCAATTTACGACTTGAGACGGTAATAAAAATCTTTATTATCGCGGTACCACTCAATTTGGCAGTTCGCCCACTTTCTCACGTACTAACATACGCTCCTGATTGATAACGGGTTCGGTTCCCGGCAGCGCCTACTCTTTTCATTTCGGACTGCCCTCGAAAGTCCATTCAGCAGAAAAATCCATACGGCAATCTCACCACCTGCCGCTCTCTGTGATTTCTTTTAAAGCTTACTCCTCTTTCTCAACGGTTTTGCTTTTGTTGGTATCATTCTATGCCCTGAACAGGATTTTGTCAACAGTTTTTTTAATAATGCAGGCCAAAGTTCAGCTCATAGTAATTTCCTGTGCTGTCTCTGTAGGCATAGGCCTTTCCATTCTCATCTTTCATGTTCTCAGGCATGTATTTATCCTTGTCATAGCCTGGAACATCATTTGGTGAAATACATACGCCTTCTGCATTTATTGCAAGAACAGAATCGTCCTTTGGCAGGGTGATAGGCATCTTTCCCGTCGGTGAAAATCTGCCGAAGATCACATCCAGCACAGCCCATGGATAAGTGTCGAAACCAGCCAGAAGACTGTCTGTATATGGTTCTACGCTTCCTACCTCCCAGGCCAGAGTAAAGTTAATATTGGCGATCACTTTTCCGCCTCTGTCATGGACCGCTTTCGCGATTTCAGGAATCCTTCCTGCCCCGAAAAGAGTGGTCTCTTTATGGGTAGTCTGGGCAGGTCTTCCCTCCTCATCTACGTCACATACTTCTTTGCCGTCGCAGATTTCCAGCTCCAGATATCCGGGAGTGGCATTAAAGTATTCTCCTGAGCTTGGGGTAAGGAACAGCAGGGCATAATCTGCCTCTTCCGGCTTATCTGTAAGAGTGATCCCCTTCTCTTTTTCCAGCATTTTCTTCAGCTCTTTTGTAGCGTTTATGCCGTCCTCTTCCTTCTTGTTAAAGCACTGTGCATATACCTTTTTGCCTGCTGTTTTTTCCTCGGTCAGAGGCAGGACTTCCTGATTTTTCAGAAGAACCACTGACTTTCTGTGTACATCTGCCGCATTGTCCCAGTCCTTCTTTGTAGCTACTATTTCCACTGCTTTCTCAGGATTTCTGTATGGATTTTCAAAAAGACCCAGCTCGAATTTCTCTTTGAGAGTATGAGCTGCCGCCTGGGTCAAAGCCTGGTCGGAAAGAGTCACCTGCTCTACTGTATAGCCTTCCGGAACCTTATGTCCCTGAGTGGTATAATAGCCTTCTTTTCCTCTTCTGTAGGCTTCCTTTGCAGCCTCGATATCATAAGAGCCGCTGATAATATCTACTCCAGCATGAACGGCCAGCGCCACTCTTTCGCAGACTTCCAGCTCTTCCACGCCCCAGGCCATGTTCTGAACAATTCCGGAATCACTGTTGATATAGCCCTTAAATCCCATCTGCTTTTTCAGAAGTTCCTGGATAAAATAATCGTTAAAGGCAAATCCCACTGGTTTCCATTCAATAGGATTTCCCTGAAGGTCATACTGGTCTGCACTCTTCTCTCTGGAAGGTTTCGCATAGTAAGGCATGATAGAAGCGGCATTTTTCTCAATGGCTGCCTCAAAAGGAGGAATGTGGTAAGTCTCCAGGCTGTTTTCTGTCTGATAAACATTCCACTGTCCCTGACGATAATGAGGGTCAAAGCCATTCTCCCTGGCGCTTCCTCCCGGGAAATGTTTCACCGTCATAGCCACGCCATCTGGAGTCAGTCCTTCCTGGCTTCCCTGTACTCCGGGGATCAGCCGCTCAAAAATCTCTTTGATCAGCTTGGAATCCTCTCCGAAAGTACCGTAAGTTCTCTGCCATCTGGGGTCTGTGGCACAGTCCGCCATATACATATATCCTTTTTTCATACCAACTGCATCCCATTCTCTCCGGATACAGTCAGCAAAATCATCAATAATATGGAGCCCGTCTCCTTTTACTGCAGCGGCGATCCCCATGGTTCCAGGCCAGGCGGCAAATACACCGGAGGCATCATTCATGCCAAAGACTACCTCGCCGTTCTCATTTCTGGAGTTAGATACCACCATGACCGGAATAAAATGTTCCCCTTCTTCTGCCAGGCTGTTCATCTCGTTGATCCAGTCTGCCAGCTCATCTGGCTTTGGATTGCTTCTTAAAATAAAGGTACGTACCTTCCAGTCTTTGATCGTTTCTGTGGTTCCCACTGTGGAAGCTGTAGCGAAAATAGAGGAGCCTTTCTCCACCGGTTTTTCATCCAGAAGCCCTGTCTCATCTACAAAATCTTTATCCTCCTGCTCCATTCCCATCTTCCAGGAATTCAGGAAAAGAAGACCGATTTTTTCCTCTGCAGACAGTTCTTCTGCCAGAGCCTGGGCTCTCTCTTGGGGAGTTTTTCTCCAGTCTTTATATGTATTTAATTTTCCATCTCCGTTAATATCACGGAAATACAGGCCATCCTTCTGGATGACCTTATCGCTGCAGGTACCGATCACCGGTCCCTGGGGATTTTCATAATAGTGGATTCTGTTGCTTGCTTTTTCTTTCATGATTCTTGCAGTCCTCCTTTACAGTATCTCATCACTCTATCATACTGATTTGCAAAAAGGACTGCAAGAATTATTTTTCTTTGTTTTCGTATAATTTCCCCCGATGGTTTATTTTATGAAATCCAGGACTCCCCGCACATCTCTCACTACGTAATCAGCTCCTGCTTCCAGATAGGTCTGCTCTGCTTTTTTATCTGCTGCTTCCCGCTCTTCCGGTGACAGTGCCTCGTATTCTTCCTGAGTCAGTCCCATCACAGAACTTCCCTCCAGGATTCCCACAGTTACCAGTCCTGCGTTCTTTCCCTCCAGGATATCGGAAACTGTGTCTCCCACTTTCATGACTCTGGATACATCCTTTAACTCCAGCTTTTCCATGTTCCGAAAGATCATGTAGGGGTAGGGTCTGCCCTTTTTATTTGTAGAGTCCGGGCTGAACCAGCAGTCGGGAGAATATCCCAGCTCTGCAGCCTTTGGCACTACCAGGGCCATCATTTCATCGGTGTAGCCTGTAGTGGAACCGATCTTCAGCCCCATCTCTCTTAATTTTTTTACAGTTTCTACTACATAAGGCTTGGGCTCTGCATAGTTATGTACGATTTCCAGGATCTTGCTCTCACTGAGTTCGTAAACCCTCTGGACGTCTTCCTCTGTCCATTTTCTACCCTGTTTTTCTTCCCAGAGTCTGGAGATCCGGTCCATGGACAGCATAGTCCTTACGTGATCGATCTTCAGCATTCCCATAGGTTTTCTTACTTCTTCCAGGGTAGGGGTAATGCCAAACTGCTCAAAGGCCTCAATAAACGCTTTTACAGGAGCAAAACATCCGTAATCCACTGTTGTTCCTGCCCAGTCAAAAATAATTCCATCGAATTTCATAACCTTATTTCTCCTCCAAAAATTCTTTGATGATGCTGCAGAGTTTCTCTATATCTTCTTTGTAGATTTCACCGATATTTCCAATGCGGAAGGTGTCTGCATCGGTTACCTTTCCCGGATAAATGGCATAGCCTCTGTCCTTAATATACTGGTACATTTCCTGGAAAGAGAAATTATGATGTTCTGGATACAGGAATGTGGTAATGATAGGTCCCTGATGCTCACTGCCGATGTACGGATAAATCCCCATCTGGGCCATCTTCTGGATCAGCAGCCTGTTATTTTCCTCATAGCGTTTCGCTCTGGCAGGAATGCCTCCCTCTTCTTCCATTTCCTTTAAGGCCTGGGCGAAAGCCAGAACCACATGGGTAGGAGAGGTAAATCTCCATTTTCCATCTTTATTCATAGTTTCCCACTGGTCGTAAAGGTCCAGAGACAGGCTTCTGGCCTTTCCTTTGCTTTCCATGAGTTTTTCCCTGTTGCAGATAATAAAGGAAAATCCCGGAACGCCCTGAATACATTTATTAGCGCTGCTGATAATGAAATCAATTCCCAGCTCTCCGACAGGAATATCGACTCCGCCAAAGCTGGACATGGCATCTACAATAAAGGTTTTTCCCGCTGCCTTTACCACTTTTCCAACAGATGCAATATCATTTAAAATACCAGAGGTGGTCTCACTGTGCACCATAGAGACATGGGTGATCTCCGGATGTTCTTTCAGGATTTCTCCGATTTTTTCTCCGGAAGGAATCTGATCATACTCTTCCTTATACATCAGATAAGAAATTCCCGCATGCTCTGCAATATCTCCCATTCTCTCTCCATAAGCTCCGTTTGCCGCGATGAGAAGGGTATCCTCTTTTCCGATGACACTGGTAAGCACTGACTCCACACCGAAAGTCCCGCTTCCCTGCATAAGGACTACTGTGTATTCCGGTTCGCTGACATGTGCAAGCTTCAACAGTTTTTCCCGTATAGAAAGGGTGATTTTCTTATAGTCATCATCCCATGTGCAGTGGTCAAAAAGCATTTCTTTTTTTACCGTATCCGTAGTAGTCAGAGGACCCGGTGTCAGCAGTTTATAGTTTGGCATTTTTTTCTTCTCCTTATATCACATTTTAAATTTTTAAGCTATTCTCGACAGATTCGCATAAAATGTATAAATATTCTTGATTGTACATAATGTGACAGCTTTCAAAAATTATTTGCAGCTCTCAGACAGTTCCTGGTGTTTTTCCAGAAGATCCAGAGTAAGTGGTTCTGGGAAAGTCTTGGGATTTGCAGAGCTATTGGCTTCATCGGTGGTCTCACCTTCATAAATCGCGTTTGGATAGTATTTCTGAAGTTCCGCTCTTCCCTTGGTAATGATGCATTCTGCCATCTCCTGAGCCAGAGGATTGGTGTCTTCTCCTTTATCCACTACTGCTACAGACTCTGTAAGTGAAAAATTTCCTTCTGTCGGGTCTACAAAGTCTACAGGAAGTCCCTCTGCTTTGTCTGCAACTGCCTGCTGACGGAGACCGAAGCCTGCAGCTACCTCTCCTGCACGAACCTTTTTCAGAGGAGCAGAGCCGGAGGATTCAATATGAGGGCCTGCGTTTTCGTAGATGCCGGACAGAACTTCTTTGGCTCCGTCATCTCCATATTCACTTACCAGAGCCTGGATCAGCAGCCATGCTGTTGATGAACTTTTAATATCTGTTACAGATATCAGATCTTTGTACTCAGGCTTTGTCAGGTCTTTGCCGCTGCCATAAGAATTACTGATACTTTTTTCGCTTTCATATTTTTATTTCTCCTTTTTTCCTTCTTTTCTTTTTATTACATATCCCAGAATTCCTTTGACAATCAAGTTTGTTCCCAGGATAAACAGGGACAGTACAAACACTTCGTTAAACTTGGTATAATACTGCAGTTCTTTGATCTTAGTCGTGATAACCATGGTCCTGGCACCTGCGATAAAGATTACGGCACTGACGGTTACCATGGCGTTTACAAAATAGTAGCTGAATACCTCTAAGATTGTAGAGGTCATATTAGGCGTAACAATTCTTACGATAGTTTTGATCCAGGTGTCTCCCATTAAGGAAGCTGTAGTCTCCCAGGAACTGTTCAGCTTGGACAGAGAATTCCGCATCATCAGATAAGGGGTAGAGAAAAAATGTACCACATTACATAAAATGATGAGGAAGAATGTATTCTGAAGAGCTGTTCCTGAAAAGATAAACATAAAGGCAATACCGATAACCATTCCGGGGATTGTATTTGTGATCAAAGCTATGGCGTCTATGACACCTTTCAGTTTGCTGTTCAGTCCGCTTCGGGCTGTTGCAAGAGCCGCTCCATAGGTAACCAGCAGTCCCAGAAGAGCTGTACAGAAAGCTACAAAAAGGGAATTCTGATATACTCCGAAAAGGCTCTGATCATTGAGCACCGCCTGTACATGTTCCAGGGTAAAGCTGATCTGGTATGGCCATTCCTGAACCAGAGGCACCACAAAGATTACTGCAAAGATTGCCAGGATACACAGGATGATAAATGCTGAGCCTGCACCGCAGATTCCGTCTCTCAGTCTGTTTTTCTTCATTTCAATCTGAGAAATCTTTGTATATCTCACATTGTACCGCTCCAGATATTTCAGAAGAGCAATACTCACAACCGAAGGGATCAGCATCATCATGGCTACTACTGCACCTCGGTTAAAATTAGGGATACTTCCCAGCATTTCATTATAGAGGACCGTAGCCACCACCTCGTATTCTCCCCCTACAGAGGCAGGAATACCGTAGTCTGTAAAACAGAGGAAGAAGCACTGTACCATCGAGGCCGCCAGAGTTCCCAGAAGCGGGCGGATAATAGTCTGCCAGAAGGTCTGAACAGGCTTATCTCCCATGACTCTGGATACGATCATAAACTTCTTGTCAATAAATCCCATGGTATTCAAAATCAGCATAAAGGATATAGGCAGGGTATAAATCACATATCCGAAAAGCAGTCCGTTAAATCCATAGATGTCAAATAGCTGTCTGTCGAAAAGTTTCGTAAGCAGTCCCTGCTTTCCAAAGGAATAAATAATGGCAAAACCATAAGTAATCGTAGGAAGAAGCATGGGCAGCACTGCCAGAGTGCGGATTATTGCTTTAAATTTTCCAGGCAAATTTGTATACTGTATACTATAAGCCATAAAAAAAGCAAGTATAGTGGCAATCAAAGCACTGGAAATGGAGACTGCCACACTGTTTCCCAGAGCCTGCAGAAAGCCTCGTCCTGTCAGGACCTCCACATAGTTGCTGATTCCTGCTCCCGCCTCTCCCAGGAAAGACTCCAGCAGGAGCCTTACTATGGGAATGGCAAGAAATACTGCAAAAATAGCAAGTACCAAAACATAAATTACTTTTATTTCTCTTTCTTTTCTGATCATTTTCTTATACCGCCTGTGCGTTTCTGGTCAGATCCTGATGAAACAGGGCGAAAATATTGTTGCTCTTGATTTCCAGCTGATTCAGGATAAATTCCTTAACAAAGTTATTGGAAGGAGCTGTAATGATCTCTTCCGGCGCTCCATACTGAGAAATATGTCCCTGGTTTACGATCAGCACCTTATCGGACAAGGTAAGAGCCTCTTCAGGATCATGGGTTACAATAATAGTAGTCAAATGGAAGTCTCTGGCGATTTCTTTGATCTTTTCTTTAATAGATTCTTTGATCACACCGTCCAGTGCGCTTAAGGGCTCATCCAGAAGCAGGATCTTTGGTTTCATTACCATAGTCCTTGCCAGAGCCACACGCTGTTTCTGACCTCCGGAAAGCTGGTCGATTTTTTTATTCAGATGTTCTTTCAATCCAAGAAGTTCGATAAATTCATCAACTTCTTCTTTTGTGGAAATATCCGGTTTATTCCGCAGTCCATAAGTAATATTTTTGTATACGTTCAGATTTGGAAACAGAGCATAGTCCTGAAATACAATATTAAATCCTCTCTCTTCCATAGGTACTTTGGTAATATCTTTTCCGTCAAAAAGAATCTGTCCCTGGTCTGCCGGAGTAAGTCCCAGCACCAGATTCAGTAAAGTTGTTTTTCCGCATCCGGAAGGTCCCAGGATAGATACGATCTCACCGTCCTGTATTTTCAGATTAATGTCTTCCAGAATTGTTACATTGTCATATGATTTCTTAATATGTCTCAGTTCCAGCATAGATACTTTTCTCCTTTCTTCACTGACCACTATGTTTCCACCTGACACTCCCAAAGAGAGTGAAGTATTTCGTTTTGTGACCAGGTTTTTTCCCCCTGGCAGTTTGTATTATAAAGTGAAAAAAAAACGGCTTTCAATCAAGCCAGAGTGAACTCTATGTAAAGGCCAGGTAAAAGCAAAAAAGAAGCCCTGTAGATTTTCTACAAGACTTCTTCATTTTCTCCATAAGCCCTTTTGTTCACAATAGAACTGGTCTTATTCAGTTTTTTGGAGCATCTGTCATAATCCCTGTTCAGGACTCCTGCATAAATCATGTCAACCAGAGCAATCTGGGTAATCCTGGAAAATATAGTATCTCCATATAGAAACTGCCGGTTGCTGGCACATAGGACAATGTCTGCATATTTTGCCAGAAGAGAATTTTCAAAATTAGTCAGCGCCAGGGTCGTGGCTCCTGCCTTTTGGGCCAGTGCCAGCATTTCTACTGTATGTCTGGAACATCCGGAATAAGAAATCCCGATAGCCAGGTCCTTTATGGTGAGATTAACTGCACTGACATTCTGAAGATAATAATCTCCGTAAATCCTGCAGTTCAGTCCCAGATAGGTAAGCTTTGTCAGCAGGTCATTGGCGGTGCATACAGAGTTTTCCACGCTGTATATCACAATATTCTCTGCCCCCAGAACTGCTTCCACAGCCCTTTTATATTCTTTCATGGAAATATTTTTCAGCGTTTCTTCCAGCATATCTATAGAGGTGGTCACTATCTTTCCCGGAACATCCTCCAGCTGGTCTTTTTTCGACAGTTGAAAACCATACAGGCTGATTTTATCACTGTCTTCAGGCTGTTCCTTTGCTTCTTCCTGTACAAGGGCATACTTAAAGTCCTTAAAACCCTCGTATCCAGCCGCTTTTACAAAACGTATGACTGTAGGCTGACTGACCCCGGTTTCCTGTGCCAGGGTCTCCATCAGCAGCTTGCTGGCCTTTCCCTCGTATTCCAGGATATAATCTGCCACCTTCTGTTCAGAAGGCCTCAGACCTGCATATATTTGCTGGATCTTGATCTTCACTCGATTATTCTTCATATTTATACGTAGAAAACTTACAGTTTTTCTCCTTTCCTATCACTTTTCCTTTCTTCAGTCAACACTTTCTAAAATTCTTTTTCAAAAATTGTACTTAAAAAAATACAATTATAAAAGACTCCTAAAAAGATAATTTTCTGGTTATGGTTCCATATTAGCTCTTTTTTCTCCTGGAAACAAGCACAGCTCTGTAAAATTCCATTATGAAACCGGATGATAAGGAATCAGAGCTACAAGCTGTTCCACAGGCAGTACACACAGAAGAGTAAACAGTACCGCTCCTGTAAAAACAGACCACCGCACCAGAGGGATTTCTTTTTTCTGGTAACAGAGGACCAGAATGAAAACCAGGAAAAGCCAGATCAAAAAGACCAGAGAAATACATCTCTTCACTGTGAATCCATAGGCAACTATATACATACCCAGCTTACTGGCCGCTGTAGTAAGAAGGAGAAGGGTTAAGGCCCCCAGGATCAGATTTTCCAGTATCAGTCCTCTGCTGTCTTTCCGGGGAGTTTTCGCACAGCCGTTCATGGCAATGAGAAAACTGGCATTTAAAAGGGCAATGACACAGAGTTCAAAGAATCCCTGACGGGCGTACTCTGAATAAGTGTAGGCCTCTGGCAGGATGCCGAAAAAGGCGGAAAACAGATATTTTGTCTGAAGACTTATGAACAGGACATAGACTGCTGAAACCATAACCCCAAAAGTAAGGACCGCCGTATCAGGTACAAACCGGAAAACCCTGCCAGATTCTTCATGAAATCTGATACATTCCTCTTCCCCTACATGCCGCTTATAAACGCCTCCATAGAGTGTGCCGAACATAAGAGATCCCAGAAGGATTCCTACAATACATCGTCCCAAAAAAGCCCACATATCTTCTCCTAAGGCTTCCAGCACACCGGAAACCAGATTCCGGAATCCCATATCTGCCTGGGACAGGATCGGGATAATGATCAGCAGGGCCGGAATGGATATGACCACCCCCAGAAGGACCATTCTCCAGTCTTTCTTATCTTCCTTTTTATTGGAAAAGGATTGGAAGATCAGCCGGATCTGGCAGAAAAAATTCAGAACAGGAAGGGCGATCAGACCGTTCCATCCATCCAGCAGAACCCAGGAAGAGGTCCTTCCTTTCCACAGCAGGCCCTCCGTTACAGCCAGTGTCCAGTATGCGGCTGTAACAAAGATCATCAGGGTCTGACCAAAATCAAAGATACTGTAAAAGCTATAAGGAAGACTGATTCCCAGAAGGATCAGTGTCCAAAAAATCTTTTCTCCGGTCATTGGTATCTTTTTCAGTCTGAGGTAAACCAGAACCGTAACTACATACAATACAGAAAACATAGACAGTCCTCTGGTGAAATTTTCCATGCCCAGACAGTTCCACATAATGATTCCCAGAAGAAGGTAAATCCCTGCAAAAATCTTATCCCATCGGTCAGCAGGAAGCTTTTCCACCACAGGTTTTACTTCCTCCAGAAAAAGCATCTCTTTGTTCACAGTGCTTCTTGTTTCCTGATTTTCCATATTCAGTCACTCCCTTCTTCCGGAACATATTCCAGAATATCTCCCGGCTGACAGTTCAGTTCCCGGCACAAAGCCTCCAGAGTCGTAAACCTCACTGCTTTTGCTTTGCCGTTCTTTAATATGGAAAGATTGGCCGGAGTAATCCCTATGGCTTTCGCCAGATCGCCGGCACTGACTTTCCTTTTTGCCATCATAACATCCAGATTTACGATAATAGGCATAGCCATCCTTCCTCTCTATATAGTATAGTCGTTTTCTTTCTTGATCTCTTCCGCCTGGGCAAAGACATTTTTGATCACCCGCAGGATCAGAGCCATAAATACAGCGGCGGCACAGAGTGCAAAGAAAGGGAGATAATAAAAGCTGCTTACCAGGAAAATCAGGCCTGCAGCCAGACAGCACCAGGACATTCCCCGAAGGTATCTGGTATTCTTCTCTGTAAATACTTCCTCCTTCCGAATATTTGCCAGAAGCCGGTTCATCATATAGAGAGCGATGGCTGCCGGAACCGCTACTGTATAGGTAGTCACCAGGAAGTAATCCCTGCTCTGAGGCGGCAGGATCAGCCTCTTCTGAATAAACCAGGAAAAAAGCCAGGGTGCGCTTACACAGAGAAGTACCAGGGCTACAGCACTGAGCCATACACAGACTCTGGTAAGGAGCAGGCTTTTGTCGTCATTCCACTTCATACTTTATTCCTCCTTATGATTCTTTCTGATTCCTTCATTAGGATATCACACTCTCTGCTGTTTTACAAGATATTTTTATTGTTTTTCGATAAATAATTATTGTATTTCAAAATTATCCTATTATAATACAATACCTTTTCCGCCGATTTTTCTTCTGAAGTTTCCTGTCAGTTGATTTTTTCTACCAAAATTGAATTCTGCTCCATTGCAGCTGCTGGAGTTTCCATGTAAAATATATTGCAAAAGATAAGAAAATTCGGGGGTAAAGCCTATGAAAGAAATACATCTTGGCCAGGTTCTGATAGAAAACCGCCGTCAAAGAGAAATTACACAGGAAGAGCTGGCCCGGTTTCTGGGTGTTTCAAAAGCCGCCGTCTCCAAATGGGAAACCGAAGCTGCCTATCCCGACATCCAGCTTCTTCCCCGACTGGCCTCTTTTTTTGATATTACCATCGATGAGCTTATGGGATATGAACCTCAGCTTAGCCGGGAAGAAATACGCCAGATCTACTGCCGCCTGTCAGAAGCTTTCACCGTCCTTCCTTTTTCAGAAGTTCTGGAGCAGTGCAGAGAATATATCAGAAGATACAGTTCCTGCTATCCTTTTCTCTTCCAGATCGGTGTTCTCTGGGTCAATCATATAAATCTGACACCTTCCCAGGAGATTAAAAACGCTCTCCTCAGAGAAGCCACAGAACTTTTTAAGAATGTGAAAACCCAGGCTGAAGAGCCCGGCCTTATAAGCGGTGCAGTGCAGATGGAAGCTTATTGCCTGCTCCTTTGCCGCCGTCCCAAAGAGGTCCTGGACCTTCTTTCCCCCAATCTGTCAGACGCAGAGATAACTGGTCCTTTTGAACCTCTTCTGGCTTCTGCATGGCAGATGAGTGGAAATGTAAAAGAAGCCAAACGAGTCTTGCAGATTGGTATTTACAGAGCTCTTCTGTCCCTTGTAAATCAAATGTCATCTTATATCAGCCTGTGTTCAGATAATCCCGAAGCTGTAAAAGAAAGCTGCAGAAGGCTTCAGAATCTCTGTGATTCTTTTCATCTGGATGAACTGCATCCGGGGTTCCTGCTTTCCTGCTATATTACCATGGCCCAGGGCTTCCTTATTGCAGGTGAAAAAGAAAAGGCACTGGAGACGTTAAATAGGTATACCCGTCTGGCTGCAGGGGAAATCTATCCTCTGAAGCTCCATGGGGACAAATATTTCTATCTGCTGGATGAATGGTTCCGGCAGACCTCGGTTCTGGGCGATTATCCCCCGAGAAATGAAGCTGTCATCCGCAGCAGCATCGTTCAGGCTTTGGCAGATAATCCTGCCTTTGCTTCACTTTTAGAGGAGCCATGTTTTTTGGAAATGATCCAGAAGCTAAAGGAAAAATAGGAGGAAAATTAATATGGAAAGGATTCTTTCAGACAATCTTTCAAAAACCTATCCCGGAGGAAAACAGGCCTTATGTCACATGAGCCTTTCCCTTGGGGCCGGAGAGGTCTTTGGATTTTTAGGGCCAAACGGAGCTGGAAAAACCACTACCGTAAAACTTCTTACCGGGATTCTTACCCCTACAGAAGGGTCCTGCCTGGTCATGGGATATGATCCTTCCAAAGAACCTGAGAAAACTCATTCCCTGACAGGCGTAGTTACGGAGCACGCCCAGATGTACGACCATCTTACGGGCCTGGAAAATCTGCTGTTTTACGCCTCGGTTTTTAATCTTTCTCCCCAGGAGGGAAAAGACCGGGCCCGGAATCTTCTTGAGCGTCTTGGCCTTTGGGAGGCAGCCAAGCAGCCTCTGGCCACCTATTCCACAGGTATGCGTCAGAGACTGTCCCTGGCCAGAGCTCTTATCCATGATCCTCAGGTCCTCTTTCTGGACGAACCCACTTCCGGCCTTGACCCGGAAAGCGCCCAGAGCGTAAATTCTCTCATCCGGAATCTTGCCCGGGAAGAAGGTACCACAGTTTTTCTCTGTACTCACCAGCTCCGATATGCCCAGGAACTCTGCACCCGGTACGGACTTATTGAAGAGGGAAAACTATTGGCCCTGGGTACTCTGGAAGAGCTGCAAAAACAGGTCCGGCAGGGAGCCCTTCTTCAGATCTCTGCTGCAAATATCCCGGAAACTGCAGCTTTTCGCAAAATCGGAGAGATGAGATACGAAAAAGAAATTTTATCTAAGGAAGAGGTCCCAATTCTCATCCGCCAGATCGTGGAAAGCGGCGGGGACATTTATTCTGTAGAAACAAAATTTCCCTCTTTAGAAGATATCTATTTTTCACTGACTGCCAACAACAAGGAGGAGCGGAAATGAACAAAGCTATGCAGGCCGTTATTAAAAAGGATTTTCAGAGTGTTGCCAGTAACCGCCGTCTTTTTATTTCTCTTCTGATCGTGCCTCTGGTCCTTACTATATTTCTTCCCAGCGTTTTTGTACTTAGCGCTTATTTTGTGCCCGATGATCCGGACATTCAGGCGATGCTGAAACTGCTGCCCGTATCCCCAGGTTCGGACAGTACATCCCTGCTCCTGATGGACTTGATTTTTAACTATATACTTCCCGTGTTTTTTCTCATCATCCCTATTATGGCCTCTTCCATCATGGCGGCCAGCTCCTTTGTAGGCGAAAAAGAAAAACATACTCTGGAAACTCTGCTCTACAGCCCCCTGACTCTACATCAGATTTTCCGCTCCAAGGTCCTGGCCTCCTTTCTTCTGAGTATGCTGGTATCCTTATTTTCCTTTCTTGTCATGACCATCGTGGTAGAAGCGGAAATCCTGTTTCTTTTTGGAAGTTTTCTTTTGCCAAAGATAAACTGGCTGATCCTCCTGGCTCTCCTCTCTCCCGGAGTTTCTCTCATAGCAGTGACTCTTATCGTAAGAGGTTCTGCCAAGGCCCGGACCATGGAAGAGTCTCAGCAGGGAGCAGTTTTCCTGATCATGCCGGTGCTCCTGCTCATAGCAGGACAGTTTACGGGAGTAATGCTTCTCAACGCCTGGATTCTTCTGATTCTGAGCTTTTTATGTATAGGACTGGCCTGGCTGCTTCTTAAAAAAGCTGTGAAAGGCTTTACCTATGAAATGCTTTTGAGATAGTTTTCTTTTGTCTCTTGCTGTGATACAATGATGAACACAAAGTTAACCGACAAGTACAGTATGAGGGAAAGAAAATGAAAATAGCGGTATGCGATGATGACCTTATTTTTCAAAGACAAATAAAAGAAGAGCTGGACAGGTACTACCGCAGCCTTGATGTTCTGATAGAAGTTTTTTCTTCAGGTGAAGCCTTACTGGAAGCTGTCTGTGCAGATCCTTATGGTTTTTTCTGTGTCTTTATGGATATTGAAATGCCTGGAATAGACGGTATGGAAACCACCAGAAGGCTCCGACTGCTGAACCGGAACCTTCCGGTGATTTTTCTCACCAGCCACCGGGACCTGGCTATGGACGGCTATGAACTGAATGCCTTCCGTTTCCTTGCAAAGCCTGTGGAACAGGACCGTCTCTATCGGGCCCTGACTGATCTGGAGGCAGAAACTCAGGACCAAAAGCGAATCCTGGTTACAAAAGACGGCAGAGAATTATTTCTGCCTATAGGGGATATTCTCTATATAAAAAGTGAAAATATTTATCTTTCTCTTGTCACGGCAAATGAATCCCATTTAATCCGCAAAAAGCTGAAAGAGATTCTCCCTCTCCTCCCTTCTTCCATGTTCTGTCAGATCCACCGCAGTTATGTGGTGAATCTTCAAAAAATAATTTCTTACACAGGCAAGGCTGTAACTATGGAAGATCAGGCAGTCCTTCCTGTCAGCCGCAACCGCAGAGAAGCCTTAAAAGAGGCTATTATCCACAGTATGGCCGGAAGAGCCGCCTGGAAAACCAAGGAGGAGGGATTATGATTATATTGAAAATTTTCAGCAGTGCTCTGGGGCTTATACAGCTTATTTTAATTCTCTGCCTTTTTGCCCGATACATTTATCTGGAAAAAGGGTTTTCTTCCTCAAAAAATCGGCAGCTTTTCTGGGGTATCACAATTTTCATATCCTTTTTTTATGGAATATTGGATAAAGTCTTCGGTATTACGGACGGCTTTCTCTTGCTGACTGTAATTTTCCTGTTCTTTATCTATATATTCCTTACCAGGGAAACCAGACGCATCCGGGGCATCTTTCTGTTATTTCCCATACTTGGATTTGTTTTTTCCATATTTTTATTTCTTGTTCTTATCCCGCTTCTTACAGGACACTATGACTTGGAGACAACCTCTGAATGGTATCCACTGGAAGATATTCTTGTGTGGATCCTGCTGCTTGTTTTCTATTTTGCAGGCAAAAAATGGCGAAAACAATTGGAAGAAAACGGAGGCAGCCGTACCTTAAGTCCATGGGAAAAGCGGCTCCTGAATTGCTCCGGTCTTTTTCTTCTGGTCCTGGTCATTATGCTGCTTTCCTTCCGTGATATTTTTACAGTTCAGGAAGAGGGATTGACCTTTCTTCTGGCAGGAGGAATCAGCACTCTTCTCCTGGATCTCTCCATCTTATTTCTGGTCCTCCAGGGAAACCAGAAAAGATACTATGAGCAAAAAGCTCTGGAAAATGAGTATTATCTTCAGGCAGAGCTTCGCTATTTCCAGGCCCGCCAGCAGGAACAGGATATGGTACGCCGTATCCGCCATGACATGAAAAATCACCTGTTTTGTATCCAGGACCTTCTTTCCAGAGGAGAAAAAGAAGAATTGGAAGCTTACCTTGAAAAGCTGAACGCCGGTTTGTCCAAAAAGGCCGGAGAGATATCTCTTGGGAATCCTCTGGCAGATGCCATCTGCTGGGAAAAAGCCCGCATTGCCGCTGAAAAAGGATTTTCCATTACAGCCGACGGAAAGATTTCTCCAAAGGCTGTCCTTCAGCCCATAGATATCTGCACAATTTTTGCCAATGCCCTGGACAATGCTCTGGAATCTCTGGAAGAGACCGGACTTTCTGCTCCCTGGATTCATATTGGGATCCAAAACCAGGGCAGTCTTCTCTGCCTGGTTTTTGAAAATCCTGTACCGGAAGAGTTTTCTCTTCCAAAAGAAGGCAAAACTTCTAAAAATCCCCAGTATCATCAGGGAATTGGCCTTTCCAATATCCGACAGACGGCAGAAAAGTACCAGGGCGGCATTCATACAGAGATTTTATCCCAGGCAGAAGAAAAAACCTTTCGTCTGGAGGTCCTTTTAAATACAGCCTCTTGTCATTCACAACAAAATTCTGGCAGTTCACAACAAAAAAATACTGAGGACAAAATTTTTCCTTTATCCTTATCTCAAAAGAATGAAGGGAGTATGTTTATGAATGAAAATTTAGATCTGAAAAATTCAGACGAAAAAATCCAGAGAAAGATGGTTAAAAAAGAAACTGGAAAAGTGGCCCGGCGGGTATTATTTTATAATCTGATCCTTATAGGAGTAGTCTTACTCTTTACAATTTTTCAGAGTGTAGGATTTCTCCTTCAGTTTCCTGATCTGGAGCCTACCGCCCAGGCCGAAGCCTCCTTTATGGAACGTATCGGCTCCTCCGGCGTCTCCAGTATTGCAGGGGTCCTGGTAGGTGTAGTCCTCTACTTCCTATGGGAAAGAAAAGCCGGTACTCACCGGGAAATTTTCCGTTCCAAAAAGAAAATAAGGCCGCTGGTTTTCCTGGGGCTTCTCTCTGTATTTATGATGGTGCAGCTTCTTTCTTCCATTGCCTCCGTAGGAATGGAGGAGCTCTTCCATCTGTTTGGCTATTCCATGGCAGAGTCTGCGGCGGCAGCTACAGGAACTTCATCCACTCTGTCTATGTTTTTATATGTAGGAATTGCCGGACCCGTGGCAGAAGAACTTATATACCGGGGCTTTGTTATGCGGAGACTGGAAAAGTACGGCTCCTTCTTTGCCATACTTTTCTCATCCCTGCTCTTCGGCATCATGCATGGAAACCTGGCTCAGATATTTTTTGCTGCTGCAGCAGGATTGATTTTCGGCTATCTGGCTATGGAATATTCCATCGTCTGGTCGATTCTCTTACATATCCTGAACAACCTGGTATTTTCCGACTTGCTTAGCCGGTTCACCGAAGGCCTGCCGGAAGCGGCGGCCAATCTCATAAGCTACGGCACAATGGGAGTCTTCACGGTAATCGCCTGCATATTCCTTTATAAAAAGAAAGATTCTATCCGGGCATGGCTGAAAGCAAATCCCATTCCAAAGAAGTACTGCATCTGGGCTTTTACCGGATTCTGGTTTCTGCTTTTTACCGTACTGGAATTTATCGCTGCTTTTGCAGCCCTGACACCTGTGAAATAAATCTTTTTTCACTGTACTGATTTTAAAACTGGCTGCCGGATGACGGTTTTCAGGTTCTCAGGCTTACACCTGCGCACGTCGCTGAGATAAATCTCATGGTGAAATCTCCCCTGGGAAAAGTCCGGCTCATATCCTTGTTCCCGGGCATGGTCCTTCATTTTTTCAAGGGTCTCGGGTTCATTGTCATAGGGGCCTATGTGCATACACTGAACACATAGCCCCTCGTCATAGGTAAAGAATTCTACCTTTGAAAAATCCTGTTTCTTCTTTTCTTCGGCCTCTTTTAATGCCCATTGAAATTCCTCTTCTGTAACAAATTCTGGCAGCCGGATCAGAGAAATCCATTGAAAATCTTCCTTTCTTGTATAATCGATTCCCTCTTTGCCTTCCTGCCACCAGAAGCCTTCCAGAGGTGGAACCACATAATCAAAATAACCTGCCATCTTATGGCTGCCCATTTTACTCATCTTAATGGTATAGGCCACTCCATAGAGAAGTCCAATGGATTTTTTATAGGCACCGCCCTCTTCATTAGGATTTCCCTGGCCGTGGACCGCCAGAAAATTCATAGGTGGAATTTCTATGATCTGAGGTTTCTTCGGGGGCAGATAAAATTCTTTGTATTCCTTTTTGTAATCAAACGCCATTGCTTTTCCTCCTACATGGTATCGAATCCAGTTCTATATTTCTTCAGCATACCTTTTAAAGAATCCAGGATTTCACTGCGGATTTCCTCAGGCTCCAGCAAAACCACCTGCTCCCGGAAAGTGAGGAGCCAGGTAACAAGATTTTCTTTATCTGTATAATCTGCCCGAAACAGCAGTCTTCCGTCTGGCTGCTCCGCGAAACACCCTGGGCCAAACTCTTCCACCAGCCGCCATTTGCAGGAAGGTTCAAAAAGAGCCTTTACCTGGATGCCCCCTGGAAATATTCTTTCATTGCGAAGGTCTGGCAGAGGTGCAGAACGTTTCTGGAATTCTTCTTTTATCTCCAGGCTTTCCATACGATTCAGTTTAAACAGCCGGTAGTCCTTCCGGTCTTGACAATATCCCCACACATACCAGCTTGCCCATTGGAAGATCAGGTAATAGGGCTCTATACATCTTCTGGTCTCTCCTTTTGGAGCAAAGTAACGGAAACACAGCAGCCGGCAGTGGTCCATGGCTTTTCGTATCTCTGCGATTTTAGGAGTCAGCGAATCCTTGTACCAGGAGGATAGGTCGATCAGGATGTTCTGCCCTCCCGGTATAAGGGCAGAAGAGCCTGCCGACAGTTTTTCCATGAGCTGGGCAAAATGTTTTGTTCCGCTGACGCTGTCCAGGCTCCGCAGTCCTGCCAGGATTTCCTGCATATCCGAAGAGGTCAGCAGGGTATTGTCTAATTTATAGCCTTCCATTATGGAAATCCCGCCCTTTGGCCCCTGGACAGTCTGAACAGGTATGCCTGCCCTGCATAAATCCTCTATATCTCGATTTATCGTCCGTCTGGATACCTCAAACTTTTCCGCCAGATATGGAGCCGTAACCTTTTCCTGCTGGAGCAGGATTGACAGAATCCCGATCATACGGTCAATTTTCATGCTCTCACCTCTTTTCCCAAATCCTGATTCTCTGCTGTTTTCCTAAAGTATACCATGATATCCGTGACAACAGTATGTCATGTTTCTTTTTCTGATTTCTTTTCCGAAAAAAGCCATGCGACCAGGCCGCAGTTTATTTCAATCCTATTCCCCGTAATTTTCAAGCTTCCTCTCACAAATAATCAGTGCCATAGTAAAAGAAGACTATCAGTCAAATACTGATAGCCCTCTCTTTACGCTGCCCTGACAGCAGCCTACAATACATCTTTCATAACAACAGGCAGTTTGCCAAAGGTGCTGTCTATTGTTTGTTGGGTTGAAACACTACCCTTTGATCTTCCTGGTATACGCATCTTGCCGGATTTCCTTCTGCCCTGTATATTTTGTGATGCTTCAGGTCATAGATTACAGACCAGACCGTATCCTTTCCTGTGTCTCTGTCATACTGACAGATAAAACCTTTTTTCCCTGACAAAAGTTCTTTTGCAATAGAAATATCCATCTGCGGAGCTTCCCGGCTTAAAGTTTTCTCCATGGTCTCATATCTCTGCGAAGAAAGCCAATCGTCCACTTCCCCTGTATTCCATTTTTCCAGCTCCGGCGAATGAAAACGGTTGACCGTGCATACATAAGGCCGCTCCTCTTCTGGTTTCCGTATATGGATACCATCTGCACAGCACTCAATCACAGAGATATCTCCCGTCAGGTCAGCTACTGTAAAGGTCTGTGCTGAAGCAATAGGAATTTTGTACAGCCATTTTATAACTTCATCTACAGTACTGCATTTTTCCAGGAAAAAGCGAAGGAGCATGCCGGAATTCATTCCTGGCTGTATATGTTTTGAAAATACAGAGGTCATGCCCACAGCCAGTCCCCTTTCATTTATTCCGTCTTCCATTTCCAGGAAGGCCGTTGTATTACCGTTAAATCCATAGGAATCTGAGGTAAAATCGTAAACCACATTTTTATTGAATTCTTCAATTTCCGTCAGAAAATCACTGTTCCGTCCAAGGAATAACTGCTCCTTGCTGGATACCGCAAAGCAGGAACAGTGTTCTGCCGGAGGCATGGCATACATACTGAACAACACTGCCTGAATCTTTTCAGAGCTGCTTTTCTGCCCTTCTGAAAGTCCCCGGATTTCTTCCAGTATTTCCGGGAAAAACTTCTCATAAACGGGACGGCACTGCCTTCCAAAAGCTATCCTCTCTTCTGTAATAGGAAAAGGCACCTGATCTAAAATATAATTTCCGTAACCTGCCAGCAGAGAACCCCACCGAAAACCGATTTCATAGTGGTGCCCTTTAAATCTTAAATGATTCATAATAAACTCTCCTTTATCAATAGTGAGAGCCGCCGGCAACTCTATGTACAGAGTAACGGAATATAAATTTATTGTCAATGCTTTTCACTTTTCAGCTATTCTCTGCTCTGAATGAACTCATCCACTGCTTTTTTGCATTTTTTTACAGCTTCCACATACTCCTCAATATCTTCTTTTTCTACTACAATGCTTTCATCTCCCGGATATCTTGTAGTAAAATACAATCCATTAACAAGGTTCAAGGACTGACGGTCTAATTTTATATCCGGCAGATAGCTTAAAATATATTTAGAAAGTTTTGTTAAGTTATGGGTCCTTAATAACTCTGTCTTTTTTGCATTTTCGTTGGAATCATTTGGAACAATATACTCTTCAATGATATGTTTTAAATATTTTTCGCATGTTTCCTGTGCCATTGCTCCCATGGCATTTCCTACTAAACCCTGTTCATATGCTGCTATTAAAAAATTAAAATTATTATCTGCGAAATCATAATATGTCTTCAGATCTTTTGCCATATTTGTTTTCCTTCCTGCAAAATATTTCTATAATAAGTCTGGCTGCTTTTTTTCCAATCATCTCCAAACACAACCTTCAGATCTATCTCTGGCGCATCTATATCTTCTTCTGTTATGCTGCCTTTTAAATATATGATTTCTCTTTTGATTTCACGATTTCCTTTTTTCTCAGGATCAAGAACAAGCAGAAGATCAATATCACTGTTCCATTTTTCTGCTCCACGGGCGGCACTGCCATAGATATACAATTCTTTCACATAGCGGGCAAGCCTGGAACAAAGTATTTTCTGCTCTGCCAAACGCAAAGCTTTATCATGCCGTACACTTCTCAACTCCATCCTTTTGCCCCCTTTCTAAAAAAATTATAACATCGAAAAGTATTTCTGTCATTCCATTTTTATCTTCTCCTGCTCCTCACCCAGATAGTTTATTTCTAAAAAGAGTCGGACATTACAGACTGTGGTAAATGGGACTCATGCCTTCATAAGTGCAGAAATACCGAAATCCCAGGTCCCTCAGAAGCTCTTTTGTCTCTTTGATATATGCGCCAAGCTGTTCCGGTCTGTGGCTGTCACTGCCGATGGTCAGGATTTTTCCGCCCAGGTCACGATAAAGCTTCAGGATGTCTGTGGAAGGCATGGTATCCTGCAGCCCGTATCTGTGAGAAGAAGTATTAATCTCAATCCCCTTTCCCTCAGCAATGACAATCCTCAGAATTTTTTCTACTATGGGTTTTATTTTTTCAAAAGGGTAGATTCCCGCCTCATCGTACCTTGCGATCAGGTCCATATGGCCCAGTACGCTGTAATTTTTGTACTTCTTTATTACAGCCAGAAGTTCCTCATAATATCCCAGGTTATACTCCTCCTGAGTCTTTCCTTTCTGAAAATCCTGGGTCCAGAATTCTTTATCTTCTACCTGATGAATGGACAGGATAATAAAGTCAAAGGGATATCTTTGAAAAAGACTTTCAAATTCTGGAACCGTATGCCTCTGTACTCCAAATTCCATGCCGATGCGTATCCGGATTTTATCTCCCCAGTTCTCTTTCATCTGCTGAATTTTTTCCATATATCTGGGATAATCTACATTGGCTATGGGTTCACCCATCCGGTAGCTGATCTCCCCCTGATCCCAGTCTTTTTTTACTCCGTAATCTACATGATCTGTGATACAGATTTCTTCCATTCCCATCTGTACAGCATCTCGGATCACATCTTCCATTGGATAAACAGAATCGTCACTGAATTCTGTATGTACATGATAATCTGCAAACATTTATAAACCTCCCTGTCTGGAATACAGCAACACCTGACTGCTGTTTCCGGCATGATTTTATATACAAATTTTAACCTGACCTTTCCTGCTTTTCTATCAGCTTTCTGGCCGGATATATAAATATCCTGTAAATATACAGTTTCCTCTATTTGTTATGCCGCCAAAATTTTGCTATAATGGAATACAGTAAGTATAAACTGTAAAGAAAAAGGAGAACGCTGTTGATATGAAGATCGTATTTTTAGACGCGAATACCCTGGGAGAAGATATTGACTATTCCCCCTTTCAGGAGCTTGGAGAAGTGGTAAGATATCCTTTCAGCTCTTCCGAAGAAGTTCCCCAGCGTGTTCAGGATGCAGACGTACTTGTAGTTAATAAGGTTATGGTCAATGAAAGCACCATCTCCGCTGCCCAAAACCTGAAACTGGTCTGCGTCACTGCCACAGGCACCAACAATCTGGATAAAGATTACCTGGCTCTTAGGGGAATCCAATGGCGAAACGTAGCCGGATACTCCACAGAATCTGTGGCCCAGCACACCTTTGCTCTGCTGTTCTATCTTCTGGAAGGACTTCGTTACTATGATGACTATGTGAAAGAAGGCCATTATGTGAATGACCGTATTTTTACCCATTTCGGCCAGACTTTCCATGAACTTAACGGGATGACCTGGGGAATCCTGGGACTTGGGGCTATAGGCCGGAGAGTGGCGGATATTGCCAGTATGTTCGGCGCCAGGGTAATCTACTATTCTGCTTCCGGAGCTCCTGCCCAGGAGGGGTATCATCAAGTAGATTTTAATACACTGCTGAAAGAATCGGATATTCTCTCCATCCATGCCCCTCTGAATCAATATACGGAAGGTCTCATGGACCGGGAAGCCTTTGAAAAAATGAAAACTTCAGCTATCCTCCTGAATCTGGGAAGGGGGCCCATTATCCGGGAGGCTGATCTGGCTCAGGCTCTGAATGAAGGTAAGATCAAAGCTGCAGGCCTGGATGTACTGTCCAGTGAACCTATGGCACCTGACAGTCCTTTCCTGTCCGTAAAAGATAAAAATCGGCTGCTGATCACCCCTCACATAGCCTGGGCTGCAGTGGAAGCCAGACAGAGACTGATGAAGATCATCGCTGGGCAGATCAAGGATTTCTTTAACTTATAGGGAACAGATTCCTGCTCCAGGACTGCAAAGAATCCCGCCTTTTCATACAAAATTCTGTAATGAAAAGACGGGATTCTTTTAATACACTTCAGCACCGAAAGGCATCAGCGCCAGCTTGGCCAGCTTGAAATGCTGAAGGCCAAAGGGAATACCGATAATAGTGATACACAAAAGCGCGCCCAGAACACAATGCTCCAGGGCCAGAGGCAGGCCGGAAAGGATCAGCCACAGAATGTTCAGCAGAAAAGACCCTGCTCCGCCTCCGTACTGTACTTCTTTTCCAAAAGGAAAGAAGCTGAGTCCTGCAAACTTAAAACACTGAATCCCTATAGGTATCCCCACAATGGTGATGCACCAAAGACACCCTGCCAGGCACCAGCTCAGGCCGCTTAATGCGCCGCCAAATACAAACCATAATAAATTTCCAAGACAACCCATTTTTATTCCTCCTCTACCATTGCTTCCTGAGTTTTTCTAAAAGTTCTTCTACCAGCTGGATTCCGTCCTCCACATCTTCCCGGGTATTCTGGATCCTGGAATAGACAAGATAGTCTGAGACTGGATCATCAAAGAAAAAGTCCGCAAAGGAAAGGAAACTTCCAATCTCCATTCTCAGATCCAGGGATACAGGAACATCTTTCAGTTCTCTTTGAAAAATTTCCAGATCCTTTTTTGCCCGGGTAATAAGCCCTGAGGCAATTTCCATTTTCGAGTGCTTGATAAATCCAGTAAAAGCACCCCCTCCGAAAAGATCCAGAAGGCCCCAGTTCTTTGCGCTGTTCAGCGTATCTCTTAGGATATAAAGACTTTCCAAAGCCTTCTCTCCTGCAGCTTCCGCCTGCTGTAATTCTTGTTTCAATAATCTTTCTGTCATTTTTCTCGCTCCTTCTCATCTGCAAGCTTCTGTAACAGACGTCAGGAGTATTTGGTTTTTATGATAAAAGAAAAAGACTCTTATCATGACGTCTGTCACAATAAAAGTCTTGCTATCTCATTTGCTACGGGTGCCTCTCGGCACCGATTGACGATTACAAAACCATCCTTTTGGGATGTTCAGCTACTCCCTTTCCATTGCTTGTATAAAATTTAGCACATTAACTTCCTGTTGTCAAGAAAAACTTAAAAATGACACCGGATTCATGAAATGCATAAGATATGAATCCGGCGCCATCATCTTGTAATTATATTCTCTCATCCTGCTGCTGTTCTTACAGCAGATTTTCTGGTTTTAAATTCCTGCTGCCTTAAGAAGTTCCGGTACTTTAGATTCCCATCCCAGAGCCATGATATGTACGCCCTGGCAGTAAGGCTTACATTCTTTGATAATGCGGGCTGCGATTTCTACACCGGTGATTCCGGCTTTTGTCTTCTCTTTATCTTTTTTCAGCTCTTCGATCATCTCATCTGGAACATGGATACCGGCAACATTATTGTTCATGAATTTAGCCATTCCTGCTGATTTTGGAATGATGATTCCCACCTGTACAGGTTTTCCAAACTGTTTTGCCTTTTCCATGAATTTAATGAATTTCTCCGGCTCAAAAACTGCCTGTGTCTGGAAGTAATCAGCTCCTGCCATTACTTTTCTTTCCATTTTTGCCAGCTGTGCGTCAACAGAATCACTGCATGGAGATACAACTGCGCCTTTTGCAAATTTCGGTGCCTCACCGATGAGTTCGTTTCCTCCCAGGTCCACGCCTTCTTCCAGTTTTTTCACTGCATGGATCAGAGAAACAGAATCCAGATCAAAAACTGGTTTTGCCTGTGGATGATCGCCCAGTTTTGTATGGTCTCCTGTGAGAAGAAGAAGGTTCTCGATTCCAAACATTGCTGCGCTTAAAAGGTCAGACTGAAGGGCAATACGGTTCCTGTCACGGCAGGTCAGCTGATAGATAGGTGTCAGACCTTCGTCTTTCAGGGCTTTGCACATAGCCAGGGATCCCAGACGCATAACAGAGGACTGATTATCAGTTACATTTACTGCGGTAATGCCGCTTAAATATGTTTTTGCTTCTTCCAGCAGATGCTCTACATGAAATCCTTTTGGCGGTCCAACTTCCGCAGATACAACAAATTCACCACGCTCAAATAACTCCGTAATTTTCATGATACATTACTCCTAATCCTTAAAATTTTTACATTCCTGTTTTAAACTTCTTCATCTGTTGCAAAGTTCCGCACCTGGGTTGGGCATTTTAAAACATCCAGACGTCCGATCTGCTCAAGCCGTCTGTAAATACGCTCCCAGCCGCATTCCATGTCGCTGTCCACTTCACATCTGCCGTTTTTCGCACCGCCGCACTGGCCGTTGACCAGACTCTTTGAACATGCAGTGATGGGGCAGATTCCTCCAGTCAGATTCAGATAGCACTCTCCGCACTGATCGCACTTGTATTCCAATGGGGTTACGCCCTGGAATCCTGGCAGCGGGCAGGTATCGCAGGCTGCGCATACCTTTTTCTCTTCCAGATAAGCGGCAACAGTCTGTACTCCTACGCCGCAGGAAAATACGAGCACTACATCGGCAGCTTGGATCTCACTCATATGTTTCTGGAGACGGAGCTCCATATTTTCCTGATTGCATATGTAATCCGTAGTGAGAATTCCAGTCACCTTTCCCTCAGCGGCTAACTCTTTCTGAAGCTCCCCTGCTTCTTTTTCCGGAAAATGAACTTCCTTGCAGCCATGGCAGTTAATGATAAAAACCTTTTTTCCTTCTACCAGACCATCAATTGTCTCTCTGGCTTTTAATTCGGTAATCAACATATCACTTCATCCCCCTTACTGCATTTTTTCCGGCTTTGATCTTGGTGACTAAAGGAATCTTGGAAGAGCAGATATACTCACAGCACCTGCACTCAATACAATCCATAACATTTTTATCCTTCATGCCCTGCCAGTTCTGCTCATCTGCAAATTTTGCAAAATACAGAGGAGAAAGTTCCATAGGACATACATCCATACAACGTCCGCACTTGATACAAGGCTGCTCAACGGTATGATCTGTATCCACGGCAATGATTCCATTGGAACCTTTCATGATCGGAACGTTCACATCAGAAAGGACAAATCCCATCATAGGACCGCCGGCCTTAATGGTAACGTCGTCTCCTGTCACGCCGCCGCAGTAGTCAATAAGATCTTTTGTATTGGTACCAATCTTTACAATGTAGTTGCCAGGGTTTTTAATTCTCTCACCTGTCACAGTAACTACACGCTCTACTAAAGGCATACCCTTCAAGATTGCGTCTGCAATGGCCTTTGTGGTACTGATGTTGCTGACAACACAGCCTACATCTGCAGGCAGGCCGCCGCTTGGAACTTTTCTTCCTGTTACACGCTTGATCAGCATTTTCTCAGCGCCCTGAGGATATTTTGTCTTAGCTGTTACAACTTCAATATTATCTAAGCCCGCTGTTTTCTCATTCATAAGCTGGATAGCGTCCGGCTTATTGTCTTCAATGACGATCACGCCTTTTTCTGCGCCTACGGCTTTAAGGATTGCCTGGAGACCATAGATCACATCGTCTGCAAACTCCAGAAGCACTCTGTGGTCTGCTGTAAGAAGAGGCTCGCACTCACAGCCGTTCAAAAGAATGGTATCTACCGGTTTTGCAGGTTTTAACTTCACGGAAGTTGGGAAGCCTGCACCGCCCATACCAACGATCCCGGCCTCTTTTACGATCTCCACGATCTCATCGGGAGTCAGCTCTTCCAGACCTTTACGAGGCTGAACAGATTCGTGAAGAGTATTTTTTCCGTCTGAACGTATAACTACAGAGAGGCATTCTCCCCTTGTGGCATGTCCATGATTTTCGATGGCAACTACGGTTCCGCTGACACTGGAATGTACCGGACTGCTGATAAATGCCGCTGCCTCACCGATCTTCTGTCCTACTTTAACAGTATCTCCCACCTGTACTACAGGATTAGCCGGAGCCCCTGCATGCATGGACAGAGGAATCACTACTTCTTCCGGATCCGGGAATCTCTTAAGAGCCAGATGTTCTGTAAATTCCTTCCTCTCTGAAGGATGAACGCCGCCGTAATAACCTTCCAGACGGTCTGCACGAGTGGCTTTTACATAATCATTGACAAATTTGAAGTTAATCTTTGAATAATCTCTCAGCTGGATAGGCTGATTCAAAAATTCTTCAAGGCGTCCCTGTTTTTCCAGTCTTCTATATATTTTTTCCCATGCACAGTCTTTATTGCTGTCCACTTCGCATTTCCCGTTCTTCGCACCGCCGCACTGTCCGTTGACTAAACTCTTGGAGCAGTCAACAATCGGACAGACTCCGCCGGTTATGTTCAGGTAACACTGGGCACATGCATCACATTTCCGCTCTGTAAGAGCCATACCATGATAGCCTGTGTAATTCAGTGAATTGCTGGCCGCATACACAGGTTTTCCTGCCAGATCTGCAACTGTCTGGATACCCAGACCACAGGAAATCACAAAAACATTCTCTGTGCCTTCCGGGATCAGATCCTGAAGTTTCTTTTCTGTCTGGATCTTGTTGCACAAAAAGTCGACTCTGGCACTGCCGGTCACTGTCTTTCCATTTTCGGCAGCAATTTTTTCAAACTCACCACATTCTGGCTCCTCAAGTGTTTCAAATTCCTTGAAGCACTTGTTGCAGGCAATAATGAACAGGTTGTCTTTATCGGCCAGTACAGATGCCAGTTCATCATTACTTTTTAACTTGTACTTGGTATAATTTTCCAATTGCCTTACTCACCTTCCTTATATTATATTCGGAATTTTTATCCTTATCTGTTTTTTATTTTCTCCTCTGTATTTTGAAGAAAATAATAATCAGCAGTCAAAAACCCCGCTGCAAGCTGCGGGGTTTCTGGTCTGTGGGCGCTGCCCAGGGGATAAGTTGAGACATCTCCTGTTCATCGCTCACAGAAATAAAATAGCCTGCTAAGGATATGTCTCTAAGATAACATATTTTCGCTAAATTTTCTAGTCCAAACCTTCTTTTTGTCGTAAAAAACGCACAATTTTTTCTTATACTACTTCTACAGGCAGATGAACCGCTCTGTGACGGTTCAGCATTTCTATGCGTCTTTGTTCTGTTTCTGTTCCCATCAGCAGCAGACGCATATATTCTTCTACTTCACTGCTTTGAAAACCAATCTCATAAAGCGTCATGATCAAGCTCAGATATTCAATATCCTGATCATCATACTCTCTTACTTCCGGCATTGGTTCCACTGTGTCCCCAAATCCCCAGTTCTCATATTCTTTCAGTATTTTTTCTGGTATTTGATAACGCTGTCTTACTTCCTGAATTGTCATTTTGCTTCCTCCTGTCTGCCTATTTCTCCAGAAGTATCTCTCCACCTTTTGATTTTTTCAATCTTTTCTTTTCCCAGCTAATTACAGTGTTCCATTAATTGGTTACTCTGATCACTAAGCAGTAACTACAGCCGGTTTCCCAGTTTATACGCCATTTCCGGATACTGACTGTGTTTTGTCATGGACGGTGTTCCGCAGCCTCTTCCCAGCACCATGCCCTGCTCCTGCAGATCCAGGTATCTGACCAATGTACGATAATGGCTCTCCAACGCATCAAATGTCCAGTTGTCGCTGTTCCATGCCACTGTGAGAAGAGCCAACTTCATATGCTTTCTGGTAATGCTGCTGTTATATGCACAGAACCGGTCCACCACAATTTTAAGCTGTGCCGACATTCCGTAGTAATAAAGCGGTGTGGCAAAGACAATCATATCAGCGTCCAGAACTGCCTTCCTTATGCCTGATCCAGAGCCACCGGATCGTAAGATGCAAGGATCCCGATGTCATGCATATCCGGCTCAGCAGGATTCCCGTCGCAGTCACAGTCCACAGATAGACGGTTCATGACATTGATATAAAGGATATTGCCGTCCAGATAATCCACCACGGACTTTCCTGCTTCCGCCATGGACTCCAGGAAGGCATCCTGATCTCCGCCCCACATACTTCCGCCAGTACCGCCGCTGTGGATATGGGACTTGCCTTCCGCAGAGGCAATACCTATGGAAATATTCTTAATGGCGCCGCCGTATCCCGCCATGGAATGTCCTTTAAAATGAGGCAGCACAACATAATACTCATAATCTGCAAAATGACTTCCCACATAATTCTCTTCCAGGTTTGTGCCTCCGGTCACGGGCAGAGTCATGGAACCGTCCTCATCCATGATGTCCACATCTGCGATCTCAGTATATCCATGGTCTTCCGCCACCTGATAGTGCATGGCTGTATTGGCACGTGAACCGCCGTATGCCGTATTACATTCCACGATGGTGGGATCATCAAAGGACTGCACCAGATCCCCGATCAGGTCTGTACGGAGATAGTTGCTTCCCGGCTCTCCGGTGGAGAGCTTCACTGCGATGTTTCCTTCCGGTGACGCCTGAAGGGCTTCATAGACTGCGATCAGCCCGTCCGAACTGATATCTGTGGTCATATAAACAGCCGGAGAGCCCGATGTATTGTCTGTCCCGGAAATATCAGCAGATGAGCCGCCCGCTTCTTCCTGCATATTCCCTTCTGTATCATCTTCTTTCTGTGTGGAAATCTCTCCAGATGTATCTTCTGTCGGTTTTTCTGTTTCCTGGCTGCAACCGACAAACACGCTCATGGCAGTAATGGCGGCAATCAGTGTACTCACAACTTTTTTTCTCATAGGTCCTCCTTTTTATGAAGCGGCAGTTTCACATGTTTCTAAATTTTTTGTTTCCGACCTTTTCAGGGGCTATTTTTCCGTTCGTCTGAGGGAGTTTCTTTCCGTATTTCTTAAGAACCACGGACAGATAGTGGGCGATCCAGATAAACAGCCCCATCATAGCCAGATAGTCTATATAAAAAGATATCGGCGACTCGCTGTAATCCAGGAAAACAAACTGTGTCCTCAGAAACATGTAAGTCACCAGATCTCTTGTCACGAATACATAGAGACCGTATCCTGCGATCACGATACCTGAAATCAGAAAGATCACCCGGCGGATCCCTGATGGTTTTGTCACTCCTGAAATATTTCTCGTCCTTGTCATCATCATGCCCCAGTGGAATCCCAGGTGCAGCGCCATCAGCACAAAGCCCCAGTAGCAGGCCACCATATGTACCAGTCTGGCCGTTCCCATACCTCCGGTGATCGGAAGAAACGCAAACACATGCCGGGACATTATGATCCCACTTGCCATCAGGCATATCATAACTGCAAGCAGCGCCAGATTCACCATACTGACCAGAACTCTTATTACAGTATATTTCCCCCGGAACAGATTCCTGTACCAGGCAAGATTCAGCAGATGATGGGCAATAAAAAGCACAAGGCCCAGTACTTTCTGACATTCTTCTAAAGATGCGTCTGTGAGAACCTCAATGGATGCCTTTGGAGCCATCATTTTTTCCAGGTTTTCCGCTGTATCATAAGCAATAAGTTTTCCCTTCGAAATAATCAGTATCTCATCACACATATGCTGGACTTCTGATAAAATGTGACTGCTTAAAATAACCGTATGCTTCTGTCCCAGAGATTTGATCAGATCACGGATTTCAATGACCTGGATAGGATCCAGCCATACTGAAGGCTAGTCCAGAATGATCACTTTCGGATTTCCCAACAAGGTCTGAGCAATTCCCACTCACTGTCTGTATCCTTTGGAAAGGTTTTTGATCAGTCGGTCTGCAACCTCTGTAATCTGGGTCTCCTTCATAACATTTTCAATCTCTTCTCTTATAGATTCCCGTGGGATTTTTTTCGCCTGAGCCACAAATCTCAGATATTCTCTGGGAGTCTCTTCCAGATACAGAGGCGGCTGCTCCGGAAGATATCCGATCATCTTTTTGGCCTCTATAGGTTGTTCAAAAATGTCATATTCCCCTATGGAAACATTGCCGGAAGTGGCAGACAGACAGCCCGTCATAATATTCATGGTAGTGGATTTACCCGCCCCATTGGGCCCCAGGAAACCGCAGACTGTGCCTTCTTTGATAGAAAAAGAAATATGGTCTACAGCCTTATGATTTCCGTAATACTTGGTCAGATTTTTTACTTCGATCATCTGTTTCTTTCCTTTCTGCGCAATTTGTACTGTATCCATGTTAGCCCTTCTCTGTGTTCTTTCATTGGAGCTTTTGTGTTTCTTTTATGAAAATTTTATAAACTTCTCTTGTCAGGGCAAAGAAAAAAAGCGCTGCCTGACAGCTTTTTTGGCTGTCTGACAACGCCTTTTCCTTTGTTATATGCTGTGGATAATAATGTCCACTATCTGGTCCAGTTCTATCTTTCTTCCCTCCTCCATAATAAGCATCCCACTGTCCCCGTCTGCTTTTCTGATTCTTCCAAAAGCTTCGAAATATGCTCCTCCTGTTTTCTTCTGATCCGGCAGAAAATAGATAACGGTAACTATGGGCTTTTCCCCAGGAGCATTTACTGCCCTCTGAAGCTTATAATTCAGTGCCTGTTTTTCATCTTCAGACAGCTCTGGCTTTCTTTCCGTCTGTCGGGCTGTCTCTTTTATTACTTCCCCATAACCGGTCAATGCGGCAAAGGGTGCAAACTGAGCCGCTCTCCCGGAGAGCGGCATAGGCGGATGCGCCCTGGATATATGATGAGGAAGATTTATAATATCCTCATAATTTTTCTCCCGGCTCTCTCTGCTCATGCCCTGTGTCCTCCTATCTGACAGTTCCTGTCTCTGGCTGTTGCTCCTTTTTCCAGACTCATACCTCTTAAAACAGCATTCTTTCCGAATTTTTTCTTGATCTCCAGTACAGCCTTCTGCATTTTCTGTTCCCGTTCTCTTTCCGCATCCTCTTTCTCCTGCTTTCTGCTAAGGGCCTCATAGTCGGTAAAAAGGTCCATCTGCTGAAACTGTGTTTTATTCTCTGCCTGATATTCCGGTATTACATGCTCCGCTGCCATATTGATGCGGCGTACCAGTAACTTTTGGTCCACAATCTTGTCAAAAAGCTCTGTAACTCCATGGAGAATCTGCCGGGAAGAAGAAGTATGCCCATTTAAATTTATGGTACCATGGGCGTGCTTGGGAATTTGTCTTCCATACATATCTGTAGTAACCTCTCCCTTATATTGCTTTCGCAGATCAGAGTCTTTCAAATTGTCGATATCATACCCCACTGTCAGGACAAGCTGGTCGGTAACAAGCCCCTTATCTACCAGGTCCAGAGCCAGCATATCCGCCATTTCCCGGACTACCAGCCTTGCCTTGTCAAAAGGATAGGGACACTGCAGCACCTGTCCGGACCCCACACTGCTGTTCTGTGGTCTATAGGCTTTGATATCTGCCATGGTGCAGGGTTCCCAGCCCCAGGCATGGTCGATGAGCAGCTCTGCATTAACGCCAAAAAGCTCATATAGAAGCTCCTCCTGATAATAGTCCCCAGGTTTTCCCAGAGAACAGCGGGCAATGTCTCCCATGGTGTACAGCCCATGGGCTTCCAGCTTTCTGGCATAGCCTCTCCCCACCCGCCAGAAATCCGTAAGAGGCCTGTGAGACCACAGCTGTCTGCGGTAGGACATTTCATCTAACTGTGCAATACGCACACCATTTTCATCTGCCGGAATGTGTTTTGCCACAATATCCATAGCTGCTTTGGCAAGATACAGGTTGGTGCCGATTCCTGCTGCTGCCGTAATACCGATATTCTCAAGCACATCCAGGATCATCTTCATAGCCAGTTCCCGGGCAGTTATTCCATAGGTCTTCAGGTAGGATGTAGCATCAATAAAAACTTCATCAATGGAATAAACATGAATGTCTTCCGGCGCTATATACTTCAGATAGATCTGATAAATCCTGCTGCTGATCTCCATGTATTTAGCCATCTGAGGCGGGGCTGTTATATAATCTGTCTCAAGAGCCGGGTTCTCTCGAAGTTCTGGCTCTTGACAGGAAGATCCGATGAATTTTTGCCCAGGTGCTGACTGCCTTCGTATCCCATTGATCTCTCTGACTTTCTGAATCACTTCAAAAAGTCTTGCTCTGCCCGGAATCCCATAGGCTTTAAGAGAAGGAGACACTGCAAGGCAGATGGTTTTCTCTGTCCTGGTTCTGTCCGCCACTACCAGATTGGTCGTCATGGGGTCCAGTTCCCGCTCTATACATTCCACAGAGGCATAGAAAGATTTCAGATCAATAGCAATATAGGTTCTCTCAGTCATATCAGGGCCTCCTATGTTCTTCTTTTCAGCTTTCGCTGTTCTTTTAATAATCATAACACAAAAGCCAAAATCGAACAAGTGTTCTTTTTCACTTTTTCAAACAATTTGAGTTCATTTTCTATCTGTGTTATCATAAAACAAGCATAAAAACAGGAAATCCGAGAAAGGAGGGCCACAGACCATGACACTGGCAGAAGCCTGCAGAATCCTGGATATTTCTCCAAAAGCAGATATGGAACAGATTAAAAAGCAATACCGAAAGCTTATGCTCCAGTTTCACCCGGATGTTTCCGGCTCTTCTGAAGTCGGCTATGAATACAGTGTCCAGGAGATCAACCTGGCCTATGCTGTTTTAAAAAAAGGGTTCACAGAATTGGAAAGCATTTCTTTTTCAGAAAAAGAAAAGAGTTTTCAGGACAATCTTCTTCACTGGAACGCGCCCACGAATTCCAATGCATGGAAGGAGCGGGATATCCTCCACTATGCAGAGGATTGTGAAGGAAATATTCTGGGGAATTTTACCATTGCCCGGGGAAAATATCTGTGGACAGCAGAAGAAGATTTTTCTTTATTCCTCCTGAGTCTTTACCGCTGCAGTCAGGAAGTGCTGGACGAAATCGACGCATCCCTTCAAAGGGAGGAACCTCCTTCTCTCCGCCAAAGAATCCAGCCCCAGCTTACCTATCTTCTGGCTCAACAGTTTATGGATGGAACTGCTCTCCTTAAAGAACTGTCAAAGAAAGTCTCCCATAAAAAAGAAGAGGGTGGAGTCTACTACCTGCCTGCAATGCTGGAAATCACCCGGAGTTTTGCAAATCTTAAGAATGGAGAATCTCTTTTCCCCTCCAGACTGAAAGGCCACAGACTGTATCTGAAAAACTGTGCCGGACAGGAACTGGGATATCTGTCTTTTCCTGATGACCGGTTCTATTACATTGTCATTCCTCTTTTTGAACAGCGAAAAGTTCTTGTAAAAATAAAGGCAGTTCAAAAACCTGTCACATCAGGGAAGAGGAAAACTTCCAGATATCAGCGCCTTCATTTGTGGCTGAGGTTTTCCGGAAAAGCAGAAAAACAGCTGCCGGAAAGTCTGAATCTTCAGATCCGGCAGCTGCTGGAAATTTACAGGCAGTGATTCTATCCGAAATAGTGGTTCACAAAATCTTTTGTCACCTGGGCGGCTTTTTTTATATTCTCTTCATGGGACATGGCATAATACTCCGGGCGAAATTCTTCAATGGTACATACGCCGTCAAATCCGATTTCTTTTAATGCCTCAGCAATGCCCTCGTGATCTACTACGCCTTCTCCCGGCCACAGTCTCTTATCGTCTCCACAGGACCCCAGAGGCAGGTCTTCACAGTCATTTAAATGATAGGCAAAGATTTTCTTTCCGTCGGCGGCCTTCAGATCTTCCAGCCTAGAGCACATCTCATGAAAATGGAAGGTGTCCAAAGTAATCCCTACATTATCTCTGTCCACTTCTTTCACAATGTCATAGGCTGTGCCAAACTGATTAATAGAGCAATCCGGAGCGCCACAGAATTCCAGCGAAATCCTCATATCTTTTCCCACCTTATGGGAAAGATACCGAAGACGTTCTACTGCTTCTTCACGAATCTCAGATACTGTTTTATCCTTTACCCCGCAAGTCGGCACTGTAATCAGCATTTTCAGTCCAATGGCCTTAGAAACCTTCAGAATGAACTCTACTTCTTCATCTACTTCCTGTTTTCCTGCCTCATCCCTTTGATTAAAATACAAAAGGGTATTGTAAGCCCAGGGCTTTAATCGGTGGCTGCCAAACCATTCTGCTAACTCTTCCAGTGTATGCTCCTTTAAATATTCTTTCAGGCAGTCAAAGCGGATTTCAATATAATCAAATCCATACTTTTCGCACATTTCCAAGTCTGCCATCAGTGATTGTCCCTTACATTCCAAGGCAGTGGCTTCATTAAACCCAATCTTCATATGCATTTCCTCCCGGTCATTCATATTTCCTTTATATATCGTATATAATATCATTGTGTGCACGTGAACGCAATCTGTGCTTTTTACCAAATTTAATCCTCTCTGTTTATTGATTTTTACAAACCTGATCCGTACAGAACTCTCGTCTGCTTTATTATATATTATACCTTGTCTTTATAGCGATCTCTGTATGCAGAAGCTCCTTTTCCGGTTTAATCTGATCAAAAAGCAGCCGGAACAAAATCATTACCGGTTCATATCCCTGAGTCCTGGCATCCTGTCCTATAAGGAAATTTATGGTTCCCTCTTTCAGCCATTTCTTATTCTCTTCCAGAAAATCATTGGCAATCATACGTATCTTTCCATCTTTTCCTGCTTTCTTTAAAACTCTGCATACGCCGCTGACCCCATGACCCGTTACATAGATTCCTGTCAGTTGCGGATACTGGACCAGAAGCTGTTCTGTTGCTCTGGCAGCTTCTTCTTCCTCATCATGAGAATAACAGACAGCTGCCACCTGTATATGAGGATAGCATTTCTGAAGTTCCTCTGTAAAGCCGTTCCGCCTGGCCTTTAGTCCAGGGTTGGAAACTTCTCCGGTAATCACTCCCACCTGCCCTTTTCCTCCTGTAATTTCTCCCATAAGTCCTGCAGCAGTCCGGCCACTCTGATAATTATCCTGCCCTACAAAGCATAGTCTCCCCGTGTCTTCTAAATCTGCATTCATCATGACTATAGGAATCCCATACTCTTTGCAGTATTTACTGATTACCTTTTTCAATTCAGGATTCTCTGATGGCGTAAGGGCAATTCCCTGAAATCCCTGCCGGCGCATATCCTCCATAAGTTTTATAACCTTGTCAGGTCTTACTTTTTCGATTTCGCATATTTGTACAATGCCGCCCAGACTCTCCACTTCTTGTTTTCCCTCCTGGACTCCTTTTAGAGTCTGCATCATGAAGGGAGTTTCCATATATTGAAGAATCACACCAATCTTTATCTTTTTTCCGGACATAGCAAGAGCCTTACCTGCTCTACTGGGCTGATACCCCATTTCCAGGGCAAGCTTTTTAATTTCAGCCGCAACTTCCGGGCGAATCCTGCCTCTGTCATGAAGAGCTCTGTCTACAGTACCTCTGGAAACCCCTGCTGCTCTCGCTATTTCTTCTAAAGTCACCGGCATATTTTTCCTCCATTCCATCTTTTTGGATCATATCCCTCGCCCTCCATATCCCATATATCTAAATATTTTCCAACAATCTCCAGCTCGTCCATATAAATGCAGTTCTTCATACTGCCTTCCTTTACTTCCCGGCAGCACTCTTTAAAATCCATCCACTTTACCGCCTCTACTTCAGATTCCTGAAGAATCAGGTTTTCCTCATCTACCGGTCTGTCATATATGTAGACTGCACTTATCTCATAATCCCGGAAAGGCTTTCCATAAAATACATCTTCAAAGTATGCTTTCCGCATGCCTGCCAGACGAAGGTCTTTCTCCTCTGCCCGGATTCCCAGCTCTTCCTCAAGCTCCCTCAGAGCAGCAGGGAGATAGGCGTCTCCTGCGGCTACATGGCCTGCAGAAGAAATATCATAGCACCCGGGATTCGAATCTTTCATCAGGCTTCTCTTCTGGAGCAGAAGGTCCCAGCCGCTTTTCTGATTTCTTCGGACGATCCAGATATGAGAAGTGGGATGAAGACTGCCATCCAGATGGGCCACGCCACGTTCCCGAACGATGCCCGATACACTTCCGTCTTCCCTGAGAATATCGAAAAGCTCCAGAGATTTTCCGTTCAAAGAAGCCAGTTGAAGGATATTTCTCCTGTCCAGGATCACTTTCAAAGAAAAGAAAGGACCGTCATCCATCAGAAGCCGAAAACAGATCTTTTCCTCCTCTCCTGCAACCTTATTCAAGACTTCGCCTGCGTTTTCCCAGGAAACAATATTCGCGGATTTTTCTTTTTCCATGGAATCAGAGCCGTGAGCACTGAATAAAAACACGTATTCCGTGAATTTTCCCTCTCTGACCAAAGTAAGGATTCCTCTGGCTCTCCAGGATAGAGATGGATTGTTTTCTCTTATTTTAGCCGTTCTTAGCAGACATTCCTCCGGACTTTCTCCTTCTTTCACGGCTTCTTTTATGATCCGGTACTTTCCCCTCTGATTTAAAACACAGAGAATACTCAGCTTTTCTGTCATTTCCATACACCCCATTGGCTATTTATTCTATCTCTTAGTTTACCTGATTTTCAAAAAATTTCAATTTTTCTTTTCCTAACATCTATTGACACTTATGTGCTCATAGTATATAGTGTGTATATATAAACATCACACTACAGACTGGAGGTACAGCTCTCTTTGAACATACTTATATCAAACACTTCCGACAGTCCCCTCTATCAGCAGATTAAAGAACAGATCAAGGATGCCATTTTACGGGAGGAACTGAAGGAAGGAGATCCCCTTCCTTCTATCCGCTCTTTTGCAAATGATCTGAAGGTCAGTGTTCTGACTATACGGAGGGTTTATGAGGAGTTGGAGAAAGAAGGCTTTGTCACAAGTCAGGTGGGAATTGGAACCTTTGTATCTGCCGGCAACGCAGAACTTCTCCGGGACTCCCGACGGCGGCTTGTGGAGGAAAAAATGCAGGATATGATCGATACTGCCCGTTCTCTGGGCATCACTAGAGAAGAATTAAATGCCATGATGGAGATTTTATACGAGGAGGAGTGAGGAAATGGATACGGTTTTAGATGTAACTGGATTAAACAAATCCTATGATAGTTTTTCTCTGAAAGACGTGAGCTTTTCCCTGCCTGAGGGCTGCATTACCGGATTTATCGGAATAAACGGTGCCGGAAAGACCACCACTCTTCGGTCCATTCTTGGCCTGGCCAGAGGCGTTACTGGAAATGTCCGTTTTTTTGGCATGGATATGGGAAAAAATGAAAAGCAGATCAAAGACCGCATCGGCGTAGTTCTGGACAGCGGCGGTTTCTATGAAGATTTGTCTCTGGATGAGATGAAGAAAATCCTTGCACCGGCTTATTCCTCCTGGTGTGAGCCGGATTACCAATCTTATCTGGAAAGATTTTCCTTGAATCCAAAGGAAAAGATCAAAAATCTCTCCAGGGGAATGAAGGTGAAGTATGCCCTGGCTCTGGCACTCTCTCATAAGGCAGAGCTGCTGATCATGGATGAACCTACCAGCGGTCTGGACCCTTTATCCCGCATCCAGCTTCTGAATGTTTTGAGAGATTATATGGAACAGGGCGGAAAAGGCGTATTGTTTTCTACTCATATCACCTCGGATTTAGACAAAATCGCAGATATGCTGATTATGATAAATGAAGGGCGTATTGTATTCCAAGAAGAAAAAGACCAGCTTATGGACAGATATCGTATTATTAAAGGCAGTAAAGGGGATTTAAATGAAAATATCCGTAGTCTGTTTCTTAGTATTCATGAAACGGATTTCGGTTTCGCCGGCATGACCAGCCATATATCCCAAATACAGAAGCGTCTTCCCAACATCCTTGTAGAACGTCCCACAGTGGAGGATATCATGCTGAGTTATATAGAAAGGGGGAAAGAAAATGCTGCTGAATTTAGTTAGAAAAGATTTTATACTGGTAAAAAAATACGTGCTTTTTATGGCTGCACTCTGTTTACTATTGCCTATTTTTCTGCTCTCCCGGCTGCCGGAATTTGCAGGACCTCTGACTTATTTTATCTCTGTAGTCTACTCCATATTTCTGCTTCTACAGTATGTTTTTCTGAAAGAATATCAGTCTCCCAAAGCATCCCTTCTCCTCTGTTCATCGCCTTATCCACGGCGGCTGATGGTACTTGGAAAGTATGCCTTCTGCCTGGTAATCTATACTGTCTGCACTTTGCTCTACCTGCTGGAATCTCTGCTCCTGCCCGGACTGGGAAGATTTCATGGGGGAATGGCTGTTCTGGTCTTTTCTATTATCACGGTTTTCTACGGCATTTACCTTCCCCTCCAATACCGCCTGGGATTTGAAAAGACGAAGTTTGTTACCACGATCATCATTATGGCTTGCCCCTTTCTGGCTCCTTTTGTTCTGGGCAAAGCTGATATGTTCAAAAAACTTATCCAGCCTTTGCCCCCGTCCCTTTTTTACGGCATGCTCTTATCTGTCAGCTTCCTGATGCTTATAGTATCCGCCTGCTTATCTGTCTATTTCTATGAGCATACAGATCTAGCCTAACCTGCTGCCTGTCAATGCAGCAAAAACCCCCAGGATACAACGGTACCAGCGTCCTCTGTATCCTGGGGGTAATTTTAATTCTTCTTTATTCTTTTACTGTTTCCAGTGAAATATTTTCCCACTGCTGAAAGGAGATTTCTCTTTCATTCTTTTCCAGATAAATCCTAGTGGTAAACACTATTTCTCCCTGGTTTACAAAAATTTCTACAATAGAACTGTCGATCAGGAGCAGCAAGATTTCCGTATCCGCAGGGCCTGCAGTCTGCTGAAGGAAACTGAACTGCCCATCAGTGATATTGCCAGATCTGTAGGATATGACAATGCCTTGTATTTTTCCAGACTGTTCCGGCAAAAGAAAGGCAGGACCCCTACCCAATATAGAAAAGGAAAAAATACCTGAACTGTTCCTTTGAACAAAGTGTGTTTTCCTATAGAACAAAAAAGCCGCCGTATGAAACAACGCTCTAGAATATTCATCGTTAAATATTCCTGACATACGTTTCATACGGCAGCTATGAAGTTTTACAGTCCTGTATTTTCAGCAATATATTTTCTGGCCTTGATGGCGTATTCCAGAGGATTTGCTTTGGCAGGGTCCTGCTCCGCCTCTACCAGCATGTATCCTTCATACCCAGTCTCTTCCAGCACTCTGAAGATAGGGACAAAGTCAATAGAACCGTCTCCTGGAACAGTAAAGGCTCCTGCCCGCACCCCATCCAGGAAGCTGAGTCCCTCTTCTTTCACTCTCCGAACCACTTCCGGACGGATATCTTTCAGATGCACATGTTTGATCCTGTCTGCATACTTTTTCACCATTTCCAGAGGGTCTGCACCGCAGTACGCAAAGTGGCCGGTATCATAGAGAAGGCTTACATACTCCGGATCTGTGCCTTTCATAAGCCTTTCTACCTCATCTGGATTCTGGACAACTGTACCCATATGATGATGGAAAGTAAGGGAGATGCCATATTCTTCTTTGGCGATTTTTCCCAGTCTGTTCAGACCGTCACAGAGGGTTTCCCACTCCTGATCATTCATAACATATTTCTTCCCGAAAACCGGCGTGTCCTCCTGGCCCTGGACGCTGTAGCTCTGCTCAGAGGCACCGATAATCTTGGCGCCCATAGTTCTCAGAAATTCCAGCTGTGCACGAAATTCTTTCTCCACTTCTTCAAAGGGTTTTGTAAGGAGAAAGCTGGAAAACCACTGGTTACAGATTTCCAGGTTCCGAAGTTCCAAAGCTTTTTTCAGTGCTTCTGTATCTTTGGGGTATTTATTTCCCACCTCTGAGCCAGTAAATCCTGCCAGAGCCATCTCACTGACACACTGTTCAAAAGTATTTTCTCCTCCCAGATCTGGAAGGTCGTCATTGGTCCATGCAATAGGAGCGATTCCCAATTTTACTTTATTTTTATCCAGCATTGATCCGTCCTCCTATTCTCCCATAATCTCAGAAATTTTAACAGGACGGTGTTCCTGGCTGGATTTTTTAGCTGCAAGTCCCATAAGCACAGGCTTTAAGCCGTCATATACATTAAGGGGCGTCTCTTTATCGTTTTCAATAGCATCAATAAAGGCAGCGATTTCTTTGCCATAGGCGTCCATATATCTCTCCAGGAAGAAGAACATTGGTTTCTCCCCTGTAACTCCCTGAGCATTGCTGACTACCATGTTAGACTGGCTGTCATTGGAAATTGCAGCCATTCCTTCGGAACCGAAGACTTCTGCTCTCTGGTCATAACCATAAACAGCCTTTCTGCAGTTGTCGATCACCGCAATGGCTCCATTTTCCATTTTCAGAGTGATCACTGCCGTATCCACATCTCCAGCCTCTCCAATAGCAGGATCTACCAGATTTGCGCTCTGAACATAAACTTCTTCTGCATCACAGCCTGCCAGGAAACGAACCATGTCAAAATCATGGATTGTCATATCCAGGAACATGCCTCCGGATACTTTTACGTAATCGATGCTGGGCGGTTCAGGGTCTCTGGAAGTAATCTTAATAATCTGAGGAGTTCCCACTTTTCCCTGAGCTACTGCTTCCTGAAGAGACTGGAAATTATGGTCAAAACGCCGGTTAAATCCTACCTGATATTTCAGGTTTGTTCCCTCCAGGGCCTTAATTACTTCCATGATCTTTTCTACATCATGATCAATAGGCTTCTCACAGAATACATGTTTTCCTGCCTTAATCGCTTCTACAGAAATAGGTGAATGCGTATCTGTGGAAGAGCAGATCAGCACTGCGTCAATCTCTGGGTCCTCAATGATTTCCTTATAATCTTTTGTAGTTTTTTCTACTCCCATGCTTTTTGCCCAGTCTGCTGTCTCTTCTGACAGAAAAGGATCTGCCACTGTCTTGATCTTTGCGTTAGGGACTCTTGTTGTGATACTGGTAATATGTACTCTCCCAATTCTTCCTGCTCCGATAATACCTACCTTAACCATTCTTCCTTCTCCTTTTACCAAAGTTTTTTATAAATTTCTTTTACTTCTTCTTCGGTTATATCTCTCATAGTATTCTGAGGGCTTCCGCTTTCCATGGCGTCATGAGCCATTTTGTCGATCAATTCAAAAAATTTCTCCCGCTGGATCCCTGCGCCCTCCAGATCAGGGATATCCAGTTCTTTTACAAGGGCTTCTACTCCGGCCAGAAATTTTCTGCCAGCCTCTGCATCTGTATCATTTTCAGATGCGACTCCCACAACTCTTCCAAGGTCCCCGAATCTTTCCTTTGCCCCAGAAAGAGCAAAAGTAAGACATTCTTTCATGAGCATGGCATTAGACAGTCCATGAGCTACATGGAACAGGGCTCCGATAGGACGGCTCATACCGTGGATAACCGTCACAGAGGAATTATTAAAAGCAATCCCTGCTTCCAGGGCTGCCAGAGCCATTTGCTCTCTTGCCTCCTGGTCTTTCCCGTCTCTGTAAGCCTTAGGCAGATATCTGAAAATACGTTTTACTGCCGAAAGGGCAAAGGTATCGGACATAGGCTGAGCCTTCCTGGAAGTATATGCTTCTATTCCATGGCAAAGTGCATCCAGACCTGTGGCCGCCGTAATTTTAGGCGGCGCAGTCATGGTAAATCTGGCATCGATCACTGCCATATCCGGCATAAGCACCCGCCCTTTCAGGAGCATTTTAATGTCCTTCTCTGTATCTGTGATAATCGTAAACTGGGTAGCCTCTGACCCGGTTCCTGCAGTTGTAGGAATGGCAGCCATAGGAGGAGTTTTTACCTGAATCTCTTTTCCCATGTAGTCGGAAATCTCTCCGCCAGACTCTGCCAGGGAGGCCACTGCTTTCATGGCGTCAATAGCGCTTCCTCCGCCCAGAGCGATGAGGAAATCACAGCTCTGTTCCTTGTATGCAGCCAGCCCTTTTTTTACCATAAGGTCTGTAGGCTCTCCTGTTATCTCACTGAAGATGTAGTAATCTACCCCATGAGCTTTTAACACTTCTTCCAGTTTTTGACAGTTTCCCAGCTGGATCATCATCTGATCTGTAACGATAAATGCTTTTTTCCCAAAAGAGGCAAACCATGTTCCTGCCTGTTCCAATGCTCCCGGTCCTGAAATAATATGTCCCGGCATAATAAACTCTCTGGCCATTTTTTTCTCTCCCTCTGTCTAAAACTCCGCCTCATGGAGCCATGTATATTTTTCGTCTTCGCAGCGGTCTGTCTGCAGCCAGGGATTTCCGTCAATGTGGCGGATCATCCAGCAGGTATACATCTGGAATCCCGGAGCCACTGCCTGTGGATGAAGCTCTCCTCCCGGAATGGCAGAGAAACTTCCTTCCACACTCTTAAACACCTGATCTCCTACAAAGCTGGCGCCAAAGCCTTCCGGACGGTCAAACTTAAAATAATAAGTCTCTGGCTGGGGATGTCTGTGAGGCAGATATCCTGACCAATTTCCTCTGTCATTGAGCACCTCTCCCAGGACCATATTAGACCAGGGAGCAATGTCGTGATCAAAGATGGTATTAACTCTTCTCTTTGCTACATTCCCAAATTTTCCCACACAGGAATAACCCCAGGGAGCATCCTCCGGCTTATAGAGTTTTCCTGGAAATTCTTTCTCATTTTTTGTCCTCTGCACCAAAATCTCTGCCTCTGTATCTGCGGTAACAGAAACTTTTGCTCCGGTACACACATGAACGCACCAGGGTCCTTCTGTAAATACACTTTCCCGGCTCACCTGAGCCTTCTGGTCATCCCAGGAAAAGGTTATTTTTCCTTCCAGAAGCAGCACTGCTGTCTCTTCTCCTTCAAAACCAAATGTCCTGGTCTCACCTGCTTTCATACGATAAACACGGATGTCCATCATCATATCTTTGTAGTCATTATCATAGGTAGTCAGGATTTTTTCTCCCTTTTCATCGAATTCCGGGTAACCAAATACTTTTCCCATTTTGCTTCTCTCCTTAATATACTCTGGCCTCTTCTCTTCCTTTCAGAACGCCTTCACAGGCTTTCCGCACGCTTTCTTTTTCTGAGGTAGTGGCAATTCCCACATCCCACCAGGACTCATAACCGTCAGTCATGGTCTTTGGAAGCACCTTCAGGTCAAAAAGGCAGGCCTTATCCTGTTTCTTTGCGTCTTCCAGGGCATTTACCAGCTCTTCTATAGTATGGCAGGTATAGGTCTTCAGTCCGTATCCCTCTCCGATTTTAGCGTAGTCTACCGGGATCAGATCTCCTGTAGGCTTCTTGCCGTCTGTATAGCGGAACTCTGTGGCAAGACTGCCGATCCCGTGATTCATCTCCAGATTGTTGATACATCCAAAGCCACAGTTATCGAAGATCAAAATATTGACTTTCTGTCTCTCCTGCATAATAGTCATAATCTCGCTGTGAAGCATCTGGAAACTGGAATCTCCTACTACACAGTAGACCTCATTTTCCGGTTCTGCGAATTTTACACCCAGAGTAGCAGCCACTTCATATCCCATACAGGAATAACCATATTCTGCATGATAGCCGCCCCGTTTATCTGTTCTCCACATTCTCTGCATACAGCTTGGCAGAGAGCCTCCTGCTGTAATAATTGTGGCATCTTTATCAATCGTCCTGTTAATTGCAGCCAGGGCGGCAGTCTGTGTGATCACGCCTTTGGTCAGCTTCACAAACTCCGGTATAGTTCTGGGATCTCTTGCTTTGATAAGAGGTTCAAAATCCTCGCCTGTATAGGCAATAGCTCCCAGACGCTCCATTTCTTTATCCCAGGCTTCCTTTGCCTTTTTGATTTCATCTGTATAGGCTGAATGATAACCCTTGGCCCGCAGTTTCCCGGCCAGGGCTTCAACTGTCACCTTTGCATCTCCCACTGCCTTAACGGCATCCATCTTATAAGCATGGAAACGGCTGTTGTTGATGGTCACGAACTGCACATTCTCGTTCCGGAACAAATGCTTGGAACTGGTAGTGAAGTCTGACAGTCTGGAGCCTACAGCAATGACTACATCTGCATCCTTTGCAATAATATTAGAAGCATAAGTTCCTGTTACTCCAATGCCGCCAAGACAATAGGGATGGCTGGATCTGCAGGCGCTTTTTCCTCCCTGGGTCTCGCCAAAAGGAATCCCGAATTCTTCACAGAAGTTCTCCACGGTCTCTCCAGCTTCTGAATAGCGTACGCCGCCGCCTACAATGACCAGAGGCTTTTTGGCCTCTGAAATGACCTGAACCAGGTCCTCCAGTTCTTCCTCTACAGCCACAGGTCTGGTAATCCTGTGCACTCTTTTTTTGAAGAAATAATCTGGAAAATCAAAGGATTCTCCCTCTACATCCTGGCACAGGGCGATGCAGCATGCACCGGTCTCCGCCGGATCTGTCAGCACACGCATGGCATTTATCAGAGCTGTCATGATCATTTCCGGCCTGGTAACTCTATCCCAGTATTTACATACGGGCTTAAATGCATCATTGGTAGTTGTTGCCAGACTGCTGCTCTGCTCCAGCTGCTGAAGCACTGGGTCTGGCTGCCTGGAAGCAAAACTGTCCGCAGGAAATACCAGCAGAGGGATATTGTTTACTGTAGCAGTAGCACAGGCTGTTACCATATTTGCTGCACCTGGGCCTATAGATGAAGCGCAGGGAATGATCCGTTTCCGGCTGCTCTGTTTTGCAAAGGCCGTCGCCACATGGCACATGCCCTGCTCATTTCTTCCCTGGAAGACACGGAGCTGTCCAGGATTTGTATCAAGAGCTTCTCCCAGACCTACTGCAATACCATGACCGAAAATTGTAAAGAAGCCTTCTACAAACTTTGTCTCCACGCCGTCCATGGACACATACTGATTATCTAAAAATTTCACGATGGCCTGGGCCGTCGTCATTCTGGTTGTTTTCCCCATGACCTCTACTCTCCTTTTCTGGTCTCTATACTCTTGCGATCATCTCGCCAAATTTTTCTTTTTCCTCTTTTATAAAATCATGGACCTCCTGGGGGCCGGGAAGGGAATCTGAGCAGTTATTGCTTCTCACCATCATAGAAGCCTCTGCAGAGCCAAATTCCAGACAGTCTATGATGGGCCAGCCCTGGTACAGGCCATAAAGAAATCCTGAGCCGTATCCGTCTCCTCCGCCGAAGCCTTTTCTGGCTTCTACAGGGAATGGCTTAATGCTGAACTTTTCTCCATCGCAGGTATAGGCAGTAGAGCCTTGCATACCATGCTTGATCACCACGATCTTTGCATTACAGTTCTGCCAGTAAGCAGCACTTTCTTCATCGGTCATTCCAGGTCTTATCAGTTTTTCTGTCAGGTCAAATTCTTCTCTGGAGCCCATGATAATATCTGCTTCTTTCGCCACTATAGAATAGTAAATAGAGATCTCGTCGCTGTTTTTCCAGTTGTATGCCCGGTAGTCAATGTCAAAGATTACCTTGGTCTGGTTCTTCTTTGCCAGCATAACAGCCTTAATAGCCGCTTCTCTGGAAGGGCTTTCTGCCAGAGAGGTTCCTGAAATCAGAAGGGCCTTGGTCTGACGGATATAATCTTCATCAATATCATCTACATGAAGTTGAAGATCTGCGATACAGTTCCGATACATCAGGATGCTGCTCTCTTTTGGAGACAGCATTTCCGTAAAAGTCAGGCCCAGTTTTTCTCCATTTTTACATCTTGTAATATGAGAAGTATCAATTCCCTGTTCCTGGAAATACTCGGTAACAAAATCTCCAAACTGGTCGTCGGAAACTTTTCCGATAAATCCTGCCTTCAGTCCGTGGCGGGTGACTCCCACCGCAATGTTTGCAGGGGAGCCTCCTACGAATTTTTCAAACATATGTACCTTTTTCAAAGGCTTAAACTCTTCTTTTACCTGGTCATTGTACGCAGGGTTGAAGTCAATGGCCACTCGTCCCAGAAGTACCAGATCCATAGGCCTGGACTGGTCAAATTCTATATATTTCATACCTTACCTCCGTTTTTCTCCGTGCTTAAGGCGTATCCGGCCATCAGATGGTTCCGTCCCATGTAGAAACGGTTTTTACTTTCTTTTCTTCTTCATCAAACCACCGGGTGGTAACTACTTTCCGCTCTGTATAGAAACGGTAGCCGTCTTTGCCCAGAGTATGGAGGTCTCCAAAGAAGGACTGTTTGTGTCCATTAAATGGGAACATGCCGATAGGTACAGGAATACCTACATTTACTCCTACCATACCTCCGTCTGTGCGGCTGACAAATTCTCTTGCATAATGACCATTCTGTGTAAAGATCACAGATCCATTTGCAAATGGATTTGCATTCATTACAGCCAGACCTTCCTCGAAATCTTTTACTCTCTTAATGCAGAGCACTGGTCCGAAAATTTCTCTGTCCCCTACAGTCATTCCCGGTTTTACATGATCCAGGATTGTTGGTCCTACGTAGAAGCCGTTCTCATAGCCTTCAACCACAATGTCTCTTCCGTCCAGTACCAGTTCTGCACCTTCTTCGATACCTTTATTGATCCAGTTAACCACAGATTCTTTATGCTTAGCATTGATTACCGGACCCATGCCAGAAGCCTTGTCATAAGCCGGTCCTACTTTCAGTGCCTTTGCTTTTTCTACAATGGCATTTACCAGCTGGTCAGCAATACTTTCCTGTACTACCACTACAGGAAGGGCCATACATCTTTCTCCTGCACATCCAAAAGAAGCGTTGATGATTCCTGCTGCTGTTCTCTCAATAGGCGCATCTTCCAGTACCAGAGCATGGTTCTTAGCTTCGCAGAGAGCCTGTACTCTCTTGCCATTGGAAGCTGCCGTAGCATAAATATGTTTTCCAACAGAGGTGGAGCCTACAAAAGTAATACCCTTTACATCTGGATGGCTCAGGAAAATCTCTGCCTCATGGCGTGAGCAGGTAACAATATTGATTACGCCGTCAGGAAGTCCGGCTTCTTTATACAGTTCTGCAATGCGCATGCAGGTCTGAGGTGTAAAAGTAGCTGCTTTCAGTACAATAGTATTACCGCAGGCGATGCAGATAGGAGTCATCCATCCCATAGGGATCATAGCAGGGAAGTTAAAAGGAATAATACCTGCAAAAACTCCCAGAGGCTCTCTGTAGGAAACTGTGTCATATCCTTTAGATGCGTTCATCAGGCTCTCGCCCATCATAAGGGAAGGTGCGGAAATCGCCTGCTCTGTGCCTTCGATAGCTTTCAGCACATCTCCCTCTGCTTCTGCCCAGGCCTTGCCGTTCTCTTTTGCCACAGACATAGTCAGCTCATCCATATGCGCATAAAGGAGTTCCCGTACCTTGTAAAGGATCTGGACCCTTTTCTTTACAGGTGTGCCAGACCAGCCTGGGAATGCCGCTTTCGCTGCCTGGATAGCCTCCTCTACTTCGTCAGGGGTACAGCAGGGAACCTTCGCGATCACTTCTCCCGTACTTGGATCGTAAGCATCTGTGTACTTCTCCGTCTTAGATTCCTTAAAAGAACCGTTTACATAGTAACCCAGTTTTTTGATTTCTCCCATTTTACTTTCTCCTTTTCTTTCAGTTCTCATTACTGATAGTGTACAGTTTCTTTATATGCTCATAATAACACTTTACGGCAAAATGCACAAGTGCTTTTTGCGTACATTTTTATATTTTGCGTTATTTTATATTTTGCACGCATTTTTCTTGGCACGCATACATAAAAAGAGACTGCCTCATAAAACATATCGGGGAATATTTTCCCTTTCTGTTCAATACAGCAGTCTCTGTGTCCTTACAAATTATATTTTGTTTTTATATTTATATCTGTGAACCAGAATTCCCTTTCCGGCTCCCTTCCTTTTAGAAGAAGATCTGCCAGAATATGAGGCGGACGATAGCCCTGCACATATCCATTCTGGTCAATAAGAAAATCCACTACATTGCTCTTTAAAGCCCGTTCATTCTTAGGCGTCTGGTCATAAATGATCACATAAGGCCGGTCCTGGATATTCAGCTTTTCAAAGGCTCTTCCCACTCCTGCCTGGCCTCCGGAGACTACCAGGATCCCTCTGATCCCGGCAATACCTGTCATAGCGTTCTCCACAATCCGCTCTACCTCATCAGTGTCATCGAAACTGCCCTGAACACCTGCAATCTCCAGATCTGGATAACTTTTCTTTGCCTCCTCAATAAAGCCATCTACCCTCTGGTTATCTACATCATTGCTGAAATATCCTGTGATAAGCAAAACCTTTCCCCTGCCGCCTGTGAGAAGCCCCATGAGCCCTGCGGCAGTTCTCCCGCTCTGCCGGTTATCCATTCCCACAAAACAGCGCCTTCTGGTCCCCACAATATCTGAGTTAAAAGTCACCACCGGAATATGTTCTTCATCTGTCAGACGATTCAGCTCTGCCCTGACGCCTTCACAATCCACTGGCATAATCGCCAGTCCCTGTATTCCTTCCTCAAGCAATTCCCGGACAGCCGTTAATTGTTCCTCTTCATCTACGTAAATACCCTCTTTTAAAATCAGTTCAATACCCCGGTCAGCCAGTTCTAAAGCAGCCGTCCGGATTCCCCTGTTTACCTCCAGCATAAAAGATGCTTTGGCAAGCTGAGTCACCACACCTATTTTTATTTTCTTTTTGCCGTTTTCTCTTTTCTTTCTCTCTTTGGGCACATAGCCCATCTCATCTGCAAGTTCCCAGATCCGTTCTGCTACCTGTGGATTAATCCTTCCTCTGTTGTGGAGGGCCCGGTCCACAGTTCCTCTGGAAACTCCTGCCTTCTCAGCAATCTGCTGTATTGTTACTGCCATAATCTCTTTTCACCTTTTCTTCTTTTCTTATCTGTTATATTACCACAAACAGCAAAAGCACGCAAGAAAAAGCGTGCTTTCATCTGTATCTCCTGTATTCCAGCTACAGGGGAGAAAAAAGAGGGGCCTGGTATGAGGAACTGCCTCTCCCTAAGGGACAAGAGGATACTACCAGGGATATGGCTACAAAAGCGATAAGTACGTAGCTAATAATGTCAATAATATCTGTCACAGAAGACATAAGGCTGCCAACCACATCGGTGTAAGTGATCACCTGCTCATCTTTTCCTTCTGCTTCCATGCGGCTGTTATAGGCATCCAGGATGTTTACTACAGATTCTTTGCTCTCAAAATCTTTGGGATAGATATCAATACCGCTTGGTGTATCAAAATCCACATATCCCAGGGTTCTCAAATTGTTCTCATAAGTAGCATCCTGGGTAGAATTCATAGACATAAAAAGCTCCGCCATCTCATCTCCGCTCATATTCACGGTAAAAGCATTAGAAAAAGCCTCTGCATCAATGTTCATAGCAGACTGAAGATTCTCTCCGATCTGAGCAATAGCCTGGGTCATAGCAGTCTCCATAGCGCTGCTGATCTGAGTCATCATCTGCTCCATTGCTGAAGAAATCTGGCTTTCCAAAGCCTGGCCTAAAGTTCCGGAATAAGAGGCCATCAGTTCCTGCATATATCCCTCCATAGACTGGGAAATCTGATCCCGAAGGCTGCCTGTGTCAATCATAGTGGAAAGTCCCTGGGTCAGTCTTTGCTGGGCATCTTCCGTACTCAGATATTCCATAAAATAGTCGTCAATCTGTGCAGGGTCCGGAAGTCCATTGGCAGAAGCATAGGTCTGGTAGCCTGCCGCTATATTTCCGGCCAGTGCTTCCAACTGGTCCTGAGTCACCCAGACTTCTCCGTTGGTCTGGAAGATTTCCCCTCCCCATCTTTCCAGGATTGTCTGAGCTTCTTCTGTCTGAAGGTATTCCAGAAGATAGTCATCAAACATCTCTGGGTCTGTATATCCATTCTGAGCTGCATAGGCCTGATAACCTGCAAGAATCTCCTGGAACATAGCCTGTATTTGATCCCCAGACACAGTTATAGTCCCGTTCTGTGCCATAATATCTTTGACACTGTCACAGAGAATGGTCCTGGCTTCTTCTGTCTGAAGGTAATTCAGGAAATAGGTTCCCAGCTGAGAGTAATCCGCCTGGGGATTTTCCTGGGCGTAAGCCTGATAGCCCTCCATCAGGCCGGAAATCATAGTTTCCATATCTTCTGCTGTCACCTGGATATTCAGGCTGCTCATCAGATCTCCCAGGTTCATCTCAGGCATCTCAGGCAGGTCCAGGGTGATGCTTCCCAAGTCCAGCATACCGGAAAGGTCCAGAGTTCCCGGATCGATGCCTTCCATTCCGGAGAAGTCAAAAGTTCCGGAAAGTCCCTCTGTCATAGCGCTTTCATCAAACTGGAACGCTTCCTGCAGAGCCCTTTCATCCACTGTGATCAGAGAATTCATATCAAAATCACTCTGGCTGCTTTCTTCTCCAAAGGCTTCATTGGTAAAGACATTCACTGTATGATCTTCCAGCTGTTTCTGAACGATCTCACTGTTTTCTGCCTCCTGTACCACATGCTCAGTCAGATCTGAAGGATATGCAATACCTGCGCTGAGAAGAGCTCCATTAGCACCTTCACTGGGCTGGACAATGCCCACGATGGTGATGTCTTCTCCCTGGTCTACCAGGTTTTTCATATATTCTGTATCATCTGTCTTGTCTCTCCAGATCTGATACTGCTCATCATATTCATAGCAGTCTGCACTGTTTACCAGCTTAAAGGTAATTCCCAGGATGTCTTCGTAGGTATAGGTTCCCATATCTTCGGGAACTTCCACATTTTCCTCATTAATAAACTGCTGGATCATTTTATCCAGTTCTACAGAATCCCGCAGTCCCATAGTATAGAGCATAAAATCACTGATGCCGCCTCCAGAGGTAAGCACCAAAACACACTCATTGTATCTCTCCGGCCACCGGCCTGCCTTCACATCATACTGGTCCATATACAGGTCTGTATCTTCCGGCATTTCATAAAACACATCTGTGCTCATCATAGAAGACATCATGCTGCTGGAGCTGCTGGAGGATCCAATACCCAGGGCCTCAAAGGAGGTGTCCGGATTGACCTGTCGGACATCTTCATCTTTCTGAAGATAAATCTGAGGCACAACATCGTAGGAGTACTCAATGGCATTGGTATATTCTTCAATTCCGCTGTCTCCGCTGTCCAGATATTCCTTGAGAGATTCCAGATCATTGGAATCCATTGTAGAGAACATATCTGTCACCATCTGGATTACATTTATCTCTCCAGCCTCTTCCTCATCTTCGCTTCCGCCACTGTCGGCAGAAAGCATGGAAGTAAAGTCCATTCCTGTACTCTGTATCTGAAGAGGATATTCTGATAATGTGTCCTCTTCAACATTCTGAATATAATTATTTACCCCTGTAGAAAGGGACAGAATCAGTGATATACCAATAATACCGATAGATCCGGCAAAAGAAGTCAGAAGTGTCCTTGCCTTCTTGGTACGCAAGTTGTTAAAGCTCAGGGATAAAGCTGTGAACAAAGACATGGAGGTTTTTCCCGAACCACTGGGTCCCAGGATTGCTACAAACTCATTATCTCTTAAATTCAGGCTTACATCATCAAGAGCCTTCTGCACCAGCTTTCCTGTTCGGTATTCCTTACAAATGTGTTGAATCTGAAGCATTTCCTCTACGTCCTCTCCTTACTTATTCAAGTCTCGCTTTTGGAAAACGAAGTGGGCATCCCACTTCAGATCCCTTCCCCTTGATCTCGTCCAAAAGAAAAGTACAGTAAAATGCTACTACAATTAAAAGGAAAATACAATGGTCAATCTTTTCCTCTCCTCTTACTTTTTTTGTTCTCTTTCTGCTTTTCGTAATCCTTCAGAGCGTTCAGAGCCTGAGGAGCCATGGGGATCAGAGCCGTCATATTAAAAATGGTCATAAGCCCCACGCCGAAATCCCCCAGATCCCAGACAAAAGTATAGGCCGCCAGGCCTCCCACAAAAAGCATGACCAGCGCCAGGATCTTATACAGATTCTGAGAAATCCAGTTATCTCCAAAAAGATAAGCGATATTGGACCTTGCATAAAACAAGATGCCGATAAAGGTTGAAAAGCTGAAAAGCCAGAGGATTATGGCAATAAAGGCGCCTCCCAGACCTCCCAGATGATAGTTCATAGCTGTCTGGAGAAGGTCCATGCCCTCCAGTCCTGCAGTCATGCTCTCAGGAGTCAGCAGCATGATCATAGCGGTACAGCTGCAGATGACCAGAGTATCAATAAATACGCCTAAAGCCTGAAGCAGCCCTTCTTTAGCAGGATGACTGATATCTGCGGCAGCTGCTGCGCAGGGAGCAGAGCCTGAACCTGCCTCATTGGAGAAAAGTCCTCTCTTTGCTCCATTCATGATAACGGCTCCGATTCCTCCTGCTACTGCCTGGCGGAAACCGAAAGCTTCTGCAAAGATCCGCTGGAAGACTCCCGGAAGGGCCCCCAGATTTGTGACAATGATAAAAACCGTAACCAGCAGATAGCACACTGCCATCACTGGCACCATGATGTCCAGTACCCGGACTGAAGCGTTTTTTCTGAGCACAATTACCGCTGCCAGAGCCACAAGAAAAATGGTGGTATAAAGGGGCGGTATCTGAAATGCATTTTCAAAGGCAGAGGAAACAGAATTTCCTATTACCTGACTGATGCCGCACCAGCAGATAAGACCAGACAGGGCAAAAAGGCAGGCCATAATGGATTTCTTGCTCCTGTCTCTGGTCTTTCTGAAAAAGTAATGTATGTAATAGGCAGGGCCTCCCCGATAACCGCCGTAAAGGGGATCTTTTTCCTTATAAAGCTGGGCCAGAGTGGCTTCTGCAAAAGCTGTGGAAGACCCCAGAAGGGCAATGAGCCACATCCAGAACACAGCCCCCGCCCCTCCGGCAGAGATGGCTGCCACTACGCCCACCAGGTTTCCCATACCGACTCTTGTTGCCGTAGACACGATCAGGGCCTGTACGCCGGAAATCCCGTCCTTCTGTCCATTTCCCTTTTTCTCTGTAACCACCTGGATCATATCTGAAAAAAGACGGAAAGGAAGAAATCTGGTCCTGACTGTAAAATAGATTCCCGATGGAATCAAAATCAGCACCAGCAGGGAAATTCCCAGAGAACTTCCTCCCGGAAGAGGGACTGTAATAAAATCTCCCCACAAAATATGGAATATCCCGTAAAAGATGTCCAAAAATTTATTACTTACTGTTTGAAAAACTGTCTCCATATCCTATCCTCTTTCTTTTGTCTCTTGTACATTACGCCTTTTTAGTATATAGTAGAAATAATCATCTGTAAAATTGATAGTTATAATAGTATAAATCGAAATATTCGATTCTATTCAGAAGCATATGGAAGCAGATGGTAAAGAGAATATTTTCGGGGAGAGGAGCTTTATGGATACCAAAAATTTGACAACATTTATCTATGTAGCAGAACTGCGCAGCTTTACAAAAGCTGCAGACAGACTGGGCTTTTCCCAGTCTACGGTCTCTTTTCAGATCAAACAATTAGAAAAGGAACTGGGCTCCCAGCTTTTTGAACGGATCAATCACACCGTACATCTCACAGAAAAGGGACGGGAAGTCCTGGAATATGCTCATCAGGTCAACCGCATGACCAGAGAACTGGAAGACAGCATGAAAACAAAAGCAGCAGCGGGACATATCCGTCTGGCTACCGCTGACTCTCTGTGTACCTCTCTTCTGTCCAGAGGTTTTCAGCATTTTCGCAGTCTTTATCCGGACATTACGCTGAAAATCATTGCAGCGGGAACAGAGGAAATGTTCCGGCTTATGAACCACAATGAGGTAGATGCCATCCTGACTCTGGATAATCACATTTACAATGCAGAATACCGGATTGTCCGTGAAGAAAAAGTACAGACTTATTTCGTAGCCGGAGCCGGCACCAGCCTTGCCTCTGCTTCCTCCCTTTCTGTCCAGGAACTGATCCGTCAGCCTTTCATCCTGACAGAAAAAGGCATGAGCTACCGCCGTCTGCTGGAAGAAAAACTGGCGGAGCTGTCCCTGGAAGTTCAGCCTGTTCTGGAAATCGGAAGCACAGAACTGATCTGCTCCCTGGTAGAACAGGGCGCCGGCATCTCCTTTCTCCCCGATTACGTCATAAAAGATAGAGTAAAGGCCGGAACCCTGGTCTGCCTGCCAGTGTCCGGCCTGGAAATTCAGGTATGGAAACAGCTTTTGTATCATCGGAATAAGTGGGTGTCTCCTCAGATGGAAACAGTGTTAAAATATTGTGCGAGCAGGGAGTTTAGCTGATTATTTGATCTATGTCAAAAGAATTTTTCTAATATCTCTTATATATATCTCCTCTGCTCCCTGCATCGATGACCATGATCATCAGCTCTCCGTTATCAATGGTATAAATAACCCGATAATCTCCAACTCTTAATCTAAAAAGGTTCTTATACCCTTTTAAGGGCTTAATGTTTTCTCCTTTAGGAAGTAATTCTATTGCTGAAACTAAACGCTTTCTCTCTGTTTGAGGTAATCGATCAATAAATTTTTTAGCTCTCTTTTTTAAAACTACTTTATACAAAGTTAATCAAGCCCCCACTCTTTCTTACATTCTTCAAGAGTATAGGTTTCTTCCTGCTCGCTTTCAGGATCATTTAAATAGCTCTCTGCCATTCTTCTGCAGTATAAGTCATCATCTTCATCATCAGCAGTAATGCCCTGTATATACGCTAATATATATCCCATTTTGTATTCCGGCACATCTTCCAGTAAAGTTATGATTTTTTCTTTATTACTCATAAGATCACTCCTTTTATAGCACCATTATAGCATAGGTTCATCATTATGGTCAAAAAATATTGGCCTCTCTTTTCAGAGCTTCTCTGACAGTTTCTCCTTTCTGAACTACCAGGAAATCCCCATCTTTCTTTCCTGCCGCCAATTTCTTCAGAATTCCATATCCTCCCCGAATTTTGGAGACCTTTCCTCCGATCATGTCTGCCAGAGGCTGTATATAATCTTCTATTTCTTTCAGTGGATAGATTCCGGTGTCAATGATATAAAAGTTCTCAAAGCCCCGAAACATGGAGCACATATATTCTTTTGTGGCCTCCGGGCCCTTTTCCTTCAGGATCCGGTTCAGGTCCAGACGGGAATTTTTCATATATTCCATCCACCCATAGCTGAGAAAAAAGCCGTCTTTTGGTCTTTTCAGCTCTTTCAAACTATCTCCGGACAGAAGAATATCCGCACAGTCTCTGGTCTTCGGCACGATCAGCGAAGCTCCTGCTGCCCGAAGGCCTGCAGTGGCCCCTCCGCAGCCGGATACGCACAGGAAGATTTCTTCCATACCTTCCATACGGTCGATCATGTCCTGCAGATACTTTCGCAGCTCTTTTGGACTGCTGTGGAGACTCTGGGGGATAAAACAGACTTCACCGGCAAAACCTGCTTCCTCCACCGCCTTTTCAAGTTCTTTTTTCAATGTGGGGCACGATAAAATGATTTTTCTTTCCATGTTTTCCTCCCCTTTTCTGCATATACTACTGAAGCGAAGCAATTCCTTTGGAGATTTCGAGATTTCACTGACTTTTTCTCTTTAGGTTTCACTGACTTTTTCTTCGTACATTGTATATTTTTCTTTTGGAACTTCCAGCACCTCCATGGCCTGTTGTACTGATATGTTCATATTTTTCATCAACATTTTGATATTTGTCACCAAATTATCCTCTTGCCCTTGTTCGTAGCCTTCTTCTCTCAGCCATTTCATATGCTGTTCCTGATCATACTCGTACAAGCTCACTTTTATCACCTCTGCTCGATTCTTTCTCAGAAAATCTGCGAGAATCCCTTCTTCTATGCATTCGGTTACTGTTTTGTCTATAGAAAAATGCAAGAAATATAATGCTTTGTTTGTATTTTAGCATAAAAAAAGAGAACTTGCTATTGCAGTTTCTCTTTTTCTATATCTTCTTCCCCCTTAACAGACCTCTTTATGGTCCAGCTGTTCCAGAGCTGCAAACAGCAGTTCTGCAAATCTCTGCCGGTCAACCTGATCAAGGACCAGCACGTTTTTCTTTTCCCCGCAGGTCAGACGCCTGTCTGCATAGGTCAGTCCTCTGGCTCTGCCTTCTTCTGTTATTACATTGATATGTTCATATGTGCCGGAAAACATGTCCGGTTCCAGAAGATAGGCAACAGCACAGAGATCATGAATGGGGCTTTCCGTAAATCCAAATTGTTTTCCTGTTTCATGGTAAAAACTGAGCAATTCATAGGCAAGCCGGCTGACTCTTCCTTTCTCCTTCAGACTTTCTATCTGTTCTACAGACACAGTAGCCTTTTCTGTCACATCCAGACCTGCCATAACAACAGGCAGTCCAGAGGCAAATACGATCTGTGCGGCTTCCGGGTCTGCGTAAATATTAAACTCTGCCAGGGCTGTACGATTTCCGTGGTGGATTCCTCCTCCCATCATACTGATACAGGAAATCTTTTCCTTTACCTGAGGAAAGGTTTTCAGCAGCAGGGCAATATTCGTAAGAGGAGCCAAAGCTGCAATCGTCACTTTTTCCGGGCTTTCCATGATCTTCTCATACAGAAATGTCACTCCATTGTCAGAGGCAAGAGGATATTCTTTCTTTTTAAAATACGGACCGTCCATACCACTATCCCCATGAGCCTCAGGGGCCGGTGACAGGGTTTTCACCAAAGGCCCCTCCTGTCCTGGGGCCAAAGGAATTTCCTCATGGATAAAATTCAGGATATTTCCTGCGTTTTTCGTCACTTTCTCAAGGGTCTGGTTTCCTCCCACGGTAGTAATTCCCAAAATTTTCAGTTCTTCTTTATGGGCACAGGCTGTTAAGATGGCAAGGGCATCGTCATGTCCAGGATCACAGTCGATCAAAAGATATTTCATAGATCCACCTCCAGCAATTCGTCGATGGTCAGGATATCCCTGTATCCCAGAAGATTTGCAAGCTGACACAGGTATGGCTGTTTTAAGCTGCTGAATCTGAGCAGTTCCTCGTCCCAGAAAATTTCTCTGGGGCCTCCGTCTCTTCTTACCTTTTTCTCTGCCATAACGATGACTCTCTTAAAATACTTCACTACAAACTCCATATCATGAGTAATGGTAATAACAATTTTATTCTTTTCTGCCAGCTTATGGACGATATCTCCCAGAAGCTGTATAGAGGCCCGGTCCTGTCCTGCAGTAGGTTCGTCCAGGATCACCACCTTGGGATCCATAGCCACGATAGCTGCGATTGTGATAAATTTTCTTTTGGAATAGGGAAGGTTATAAGGATGTTCCTCCAAGTCTTCCTCAAGGCCGCACAGTCTGGCAGCCTCCAGATCCCTTCTCTTTACTTCTTCATGGCTCATTTTTTGTTTTACCAATCCATATGCGATTTCTTTGTAAATGGATTCCTGGAAGATCTGGTCATCAGGATTCTGAAACACATATCCTACTTTTCTTGCAATGGAAGCAGTGGTCTTATTTTCTGTTGACTCTCCTTCCACCAGGATTTCTCCCTTTGACGGACGCAGAAGGCCGTTCATCAGCTTCACAGTTGTAGTTTTTCCAGCTCCGTTCTGACCAATGATCGCTGCCGCTTCCCCTTCCTTAAATGCCATGCTTACGTCTTCTACCGCTGTATATCCGTTGGGATATACATAGCTTACATTCTTCAGTTCCAGATATGCCATCAGTTCCGGCCTCCCTTCTTCAATATCTTATAAGCCTGTTCTACAGTGAGAGGAATCTTCCCTTTTTCTCCTGTTTTCTTTCTTCTTTCCAGGAAATACAGCACTACCTGAGGAAGCTGGCCTCCATAGGTCAGGACTTTAGGGTCGGTAAGGACCTCTTCTGTCTCTCCTATCATCCCGATCTCACCGCCGCTTATCAAGAGTATATGGTCGCAGTATTCTGCGATCAGATCAATCTTATGTTCTACCAGGATAATTGTCTTGCCCTGCTCTTTCAAAAGCTGTATAATTTCAAAAATCTCTTCTGTACTTTGAGGATCCAGCTGAGAGGTAGGCTCATCTAAGATCACGATCTCCGGATCCAGGGCGATCATTGAGGCCAGAGCCACTCTTTGCTTCTGTCCTCCTGAAAGCTGAAAAGGATTCTTATCTTTCAGCTTCTCCAGGTGAAAGATTTGGATGAGTTTCTCCACTCTATCGATCATCTCATCCCTTGGAACGCCTATGTTCTCCATTCCGTAGGCCAGTTCTTCATAAACGGTTTCCTTTACTCCCGATATCTGTGTAAAGGGATTCTGAAAAGAATACCCCACAACAGAAGCCAGTTCGCCGTCACCATAGGATTCGATCTTTTTCCCCTTTATTTCTACTTCGCCTTCCAGTTCTCCTCTGTATATTTCAGGAATAAAGCCCCGGATAATATTGCAGATACTTGTTTTCCCTGACTCATTGGCTCCTATAAGCCCCCATACCTGTCCCTTTTCAATCTCAAAGGATACATTTTTTATGACCTGGTTTTCTTCCAGAGGATACCGGTAACTCACATTTTTTAATGAAATCACTGCCATTACATAACCCTCCATAGGATATAAGCGATAAATCCTGCAATACACAAAATGTCCAGAATGTAATCTGCTGTTTTCTTTTTCATTTCATAAATCGAAGTTTTTTTCGTTCTTGTAGAAAATGCCCTGGATTCCAGTGCCAGCACTCTCTCCTCGGTCTGCTGTATAGAAGAAAGCACCAAAGGTCCCAGCATAGGCACGAAAGCTTTTGCTCTGATCAGCATATTTCCTTCCGTTTCTATGCCCCTGGACTTCTGGGCATCTGTAATCGTCTTTGAAAGGGCAGACATCTGAGGAATCAGCTGGATTGTTGAAGAGATCAAAAAAGTCACTTTTTTAGGTACACCAGATCTTTCCAAGGCATAAGTAATATCCTTGATATTCGTTACCTGAAAAAAGCAGATGACCAGAGAACTGATCGCCACAATTTTAGATGTCATGCTCAGGCTGTCATTAAGCCCTGTCTGAGAAAAATGCAGGAACCCCCAAATTGGCTGGGCATCTTCATTGCTTATAATGAATACCTGAATAGCAAAAATAAAAAGAATAATGATAAAAATGGATTTAAAAAATGTTCCAAGAAACTGCTTTCCGGTGCCGGCGCATAAACTGATCAGGACCACAAGAGGGAAGATCAGATACTGCATTACATAACCCGGTGTAAAAATGCTGAAAATCACCAGCAGAAGCATTACTTCAAATTTAGTGGAAGGATATAATTTACCGATGCTGCTGTTCATTTATTTTACCCCCTTCTTTTTAATATAAGGCATACCGTAGTTCAGCTTTACAAGGAACCTGTCCGGAATCCTTCTGACAATGATATAGCTGACTGCAAAGTTTATGATCGTGTTAAAGGTTCCGGAAATCAGATTTGTGGAGATAACCGCAGTCCAAAGAGCCTGTCCGGTGGCCAGAAAGGCCGCTGTAACCAGATCGGTACCTGCCCCCGTCACTCCTCCGAAGAGAAAAGTAGATACCACTCCGGAAGCCATGGCCGTAGCTACGTTGATAATGGCACATCCCACTACAATGCCGATAATATTCGTGAACCATTTCCATTTAGACATGAATCCGCAGAAAAGGCCCAATACCATGGAAACAAAAGCAAATCCAAAGGAAACCGGGTTCAGCATTCCATTTACTACATTTCCCAGAAGGCCTGTAACCAGCCCTACCCAGGGACCTGCGATCATAGAAACCAGCATAGTCCCTATCTGGTCTACAAAGATCGGCAGTTTCAAAATTGTTGACAGCTGATACCCGACTACGCTGAGAGAAACTCCCACAGGAATCAGCAAAAGCGCCAACAGTGAAAAATCATATTTTATTCCTCTTTTCATAATTTTTTTCCTCTCTTTATTTGTCCAGGATTTCTTTCAGAAAAGGAATGGCATCAGCAGCCCCTTTTCTGGATACAGTCACTGCAGCCGCCTTAGAAGCTGTATCTAAGGCCTCTTTTGGAGATCTTCCCCTGATGATCTCTGCAAAATAATATCCGGTAAAAGTGTCTCCCGCCCCAGTAGTATCTACCGTCTCTGTTTTATAGCAGGGCACTTTGCAGTAGGTTTCCCCCGTCGTGCACATGGCCCCTTCTTCCCCTAAAGTCAACACCACTTTAAGGTCAGGATATTTTTCTTTAAAATATTCCAATACTTTCTCAGGCTGATTTTCTCCTGTAATCTGACAGGCTTCTACTTCATTCAAAATCATCCAGGATAGTTTCTGCAGTCCACACTCCATAAGGGACGGTTCATAGGGAGAGGGATTCAGCACGATTTCCATGTTCTTCTTCCACGCTGCGTCAATGAGATAGGAGAGGCCATTGATCTCATTTTGAAGGATCAGATAGTCCCCCTCTTGAAAGTCTTTCAGTACCTGATCCATCTCCTCTTCCCTATGCATCTTATTCGTTCCGCCGAATACCAGGATGGAATTCTGTCCTTTTTCGTCCACCTGTATAACAGCATGGCCTCCCGGACTGTCCTCTTTCATCAAGTATCTGGTGTCTATCCCGTATTTTTCACAGGCATCTCTGAGAGACTGACCGTCTGTCCCGATTTTCCCTGCCAGATACGTCTCTGCCCCTGCCTTTGCAAAGGCCACGGCCTGATTCAGGCCCTTTCCTCCGCTGGATATATGGAGCGTTTCTGCCGCTGCAGTCTCTCCCGGTCCGGGAAAATGTTTTACCTGATAAACGTAATCCAGGTTTAATGATCCATAAACCAGCACTTTTCTTTTTGTCATATTGTATGTATTTCTCTCCTTCCTCTTTATTTTTTTTATTAGTTTTGACTGTATTATACAAAGGATCCTCTGCTTTCCAAAGGTCACCTGTCCTTTTCTCTTTTTTTGCATATTTCGCACAAAAAACAGGGCTAAAGCCCTTGGCTTCGCCCTGTTTTTTCAACATTATAGATAAAGACTGTCCAGCATCTGGTGATACTGGATATCGGATACTATGATCTTTTTCTTACTGGAGCCGATTTCTCCACTCTCTTTGAGTTTCTGCAGATTTCGTCCTACTGTTCTTACGCTTACACTTCTGCCTCTATACGCAGCAGCTTCACTTTTGTAGTGCTTACAATCGTGGCAATATATCTGTCTTTCCTGGCCAGAATTTCCAGCAGTCCTATGCTCCCGTTCTGTTTGTCCAGTTGGAAATAGCTGTATTCATTGCCGTCCGCATACTCCCTGATTCCTGTTACTGTACCCTCCAGGATAAAATATATCCAATGGGGAAATTCTCCTCTGGAAACAATCATACATCTGGCATCCAATTCCAGGCATTCTCCTTTTTTTCTCAGTTCTTTCGGAAGAACTGAATAATTAAACACTGTCTCCTGCCGGTACTTCTCCCATAATTTCTGCAAAGACATTACGCCACCTCTTTACAATCTCCATTACTATTCTCTCTGCAATACATCTTTTACAGACTTGAGTTTCTTCTTATACTGCTCCCTGTCTCCGTACAGTCTCTGGATAAACTCATTAAACTTTGTCAGATACCGGAGAATAGGCTCTGTGGCAATAGAGAATACCACAAAAAGCATTACACATTTGGTAGACATAGAAGAAATGCCAAAAAGTCCCGGGAACAGAATACAGCTTGCCAGAAATCCGACAATGCATCCGATGCAGATTGCCAGACGCAGGGAATTCAGAGGCTTGCATATCTTAAACAGGATCATAAAGCCTACGATTGCCAAAAGCATAGTAGCCGCTGTAGACAGGTCTTCGCCTCCCACACCGAACGTCCGGCTAAAAATAGCAAGGGCCGCTACTACCAACACATCGGTCAGTCCTGCAGGCAGAGCCTTTAGCAGCACATTTTGTAAAAACCGCCCCTTGATCACATTCTTGTTTGGCTGGAGAGACAGGAAAAATCCCGGTATGCCAATAGTAAACATACTGATCAGGGAAATCTGGGAAGGTCCCAGAGGATAAGTAAACACGAATATGATAGAAACCAGCGACAGCAGGAAAGAGAAAATATTCTTTACCAGGAACAGACTGGCAGACTGCTGTATGTTGTTTACCACTCTTCTTCCTTCGGCCACCACTTCTGGCATCTTGGAAAAATCTGATTCCAGAAGAACTACCTGGGCAGCCTGCATAGCAGCTTCACTTCCTGATGCCATGGCTACGCTGCAGTCCGCATCTTTTAAAGCCAGAACGTCGTTTACGCCGTCCCCGGTCATAGCCACAGTCTTCCCCTTTCTCTGAAGGGCACGGACCAGCTGTCTCTTCTGCTCAGGAAGCACTCTTCCAAATACTGTATAATTCAGAGCAGCCTCTTCCAGCTCTTCTTTTGTCTTCAGAGTCCGGGCATCCACATATCGTTCTGCTCCAGCTATGCCCGCCTGTCTGGCAGTTTCCGATACCGTCAGCGGGTTGTCTCCGGAAATTACCTTGACCTCCACTCCCTGGCGGTTGAAATATGCAAAAGTCTCCGGCGCCTCCTCCCGGATCCGGTTCATCAGAAGAATCAGAGCCCAGGGCTCCACTTCCCCCTGCAGCTTCTTTCCATTCAGCTCTTCTTCATATTTTCCAAAAATCAGAGCTCTGTATCCTTTTGAAGAATATTCTTCAATCTTTTCCCTGTAATTCTCATAGGAATTTCCCAGAACAAATTCCGGGGCGCCCAATACAAAATTACCAGATTCAAATACAACGCCGCTGTATTTATTGGCAGAAGAAAAGGATACGATCTTCAGAGGTTTTTCCCCTCTGTATTCCGTAAAATACTGTTTCAGCGCTGCCATGGTGCTGTTGTCCTCTCCCATAGCCTGAACAAAGTCTGAGAGAAGCCCCTTCACATTGTCCATATCCTGCTCTTCATCCAGAAGCACAATATTCTGGACGCTCATAGCATTCTCTGTGATGGTTCCGGTCTTGTCCACACAAAGAACATTTACTCGGGCAAGAGTCTCAATACTTTTCATATCATGAAGCAGCACCTTATTCATAGCCAGACGGATACTGCTTACAGCCAGTGCCACTGTTGTCAGCAGGTACAGACCTTCCGGTATCATACCGATCACTGCAGCTACCATGGAAATAATACTTCCCTGAAATCCTTCATGGCTGATAAAGAATCCCTGGATAAAAAGAATGATTCCAATAGGGATCAGGGCAATACCCACCCCTTTCACCAGTTTGTCCAGGGAACGGATCATTTCTGACTGTTCCTCGTCTTTCATGGCCTTTGCCTTTAAAGTCAGTTTGGAAATATAGGATTCATCTCCCACTTTCTCCAGCCGGGCATAGCATTTACCGGAAACAATAAAGCTTCCTGACATCAGGGAATCTCCCTCTTTTTTTAGAATTTCCTCAGATTCTCCCGTAAGAAGAGATTCATTTACCCGAACTTCTCCAGAACATACTACAGCATCTGCACATATCTGATTTCCGGTCTTAAAGATTACAATGTCATCCCGTACCAGAAGAGCAGAATCTATGGAACGGATCTTTCCCTCCCGGACCACATCGGTCTTAGGCGCATTCAGCATGTTCATCTTTTCCAAGACATTCTTCGCCCGAATCTCCTGAAAAATACCGATCACTGTGTTCAGAATAACTACTGGCAAAAAGGTCAAATCCCGGAAAGAACCTGATAGACAGACCAGCACTCCCAAAACTGCAAATATCAGGTTGAAATAGGTAAATACATTCTTCTTTACAATATCTTTTGTACTTAAACTGACACTGCCGACCTCTTCGTTGCTCCAGCCTGCTGCCGCCCGTTCTTCTGCCTGCTCTCTTGTGAGTCCGTATAAATAATCCGCCTTTACAGGCTCTATGGGAAATTTAATCTTCTTCTCATCAGGCGGATTCTTCTCCGGCTTCTGTCGTCTTATCATGTACGCTGTATTTCACCTTTCTTTCTCTGCGCTTATGCCTTTCAAGGCAAAACATAGTTTAATGATAACACAAAAAAAGAAGGGTCTCAATTGTGTACACAATAATTTCATTTCTTTTAATATTTTTTTTATTAAAGTTTTAAAATCTTCAGCTGATCCCCTGCCATCTTCTTTCTCATCTTCCAGCTCATCTTTGGAAGGGGCCAGGGAATGAAGTCTTTATTCTTATATTTTTCCGCCGCTTTCGGCACAGGATAAATCTCATCTACATGGCGGCTGGGACAGTCGATCCAGATTCCCTGAAGGCATAAAGCTGTCCTTTTTAAGACCATTCCTACAGCATCCAGGCCAAAAGTTAGAAAGTAGTGGTTTTTTACAGACAGCAGCGGAAAAGGCACTTTCATAGCTGCTGTAGCTGCCAGCATACAGGCAGAAGGGCTGCAGCAGCCGGGACTTCTGTAAGAAGCCACATCTTTCAGCACTTCCCCGCAATTTCCTACGGTAAGGATGGGCATATCCAGTTCTCGCACTTTCTCTTCCGTATAAGGCTTTCCCTCTCGGTCAAACCACCACTTCTGTTCTCCTATGGGAACGCCAGAACCAATGAGCACAGCAATGGCCCTTTCCCTGTTCTTCTTTGTGGAGTAAACAATGTATTCAAATCCTGAGCGTACCGCAGCCAGGCATCCGCCCCGGCAGGCTCCTTCCAGTTTCCTGGCTATCTCAGGGGTTACTTTATATGGGTCCTGAATCTTTGGCGCCTGAGGCAGGTCATGACCTGCCAGAACAAGGACATTAGGAAAATGCTTATGGAATGTATCTCCCAACAGGCTGGCATCCGCAGGCCGGAAATGAAAGACTGGCACCTCTCCATCCACTTGAGCTTCACCATGAGAAAACCCTCTTTTTTCTACCTCCTGGAAAAGGGGAATCTCATCTGGGTCAAAGCCCATAATCCTGCATCCTACCCTATCCGTGGCCACAGGGTCCTTTCCTGCAATGAGCAGACGGCAGTCCACTGGATCCACCGGGGCCGGAGTATTTCCCTCACCCCCTACCAAACCATCGATCAGTGTCAAATCCGGTTTCAAAATATACAGCATATCTGCAAGCTTCTCGTCAATCCGATAGCTATGGTTCCGCTCTCTGAGTGCATAGGGTATCACCCCCATAGCATTCTTAAACCCAAGAGTCACTCTTGTATAGAGATTGGTTTTCAGCTTTGGCACAGAGATATAAAAATCCTTTCCTTCTACCACTCCCACAAAAGGAAAAGGAATCATGATCTCCTTCATAACCTTTGCCTTAGGAAGAAGATATCTGCGCACCGGACAAGTCTCCAAAGTGACCAGACCTGTCTTTCTGAAACGGGCAATCCTGTCCATGCCGCTTATCCGAAAACTGGTGGCTGTAGGCATAGGCTTTCCGGAAGATTCTGCAATCAGGATGTCCTTATGGTATTTCTGTACCCATTCCACTACCGCATCCATCACTCTCGGATCTGTAGACTCCGGATAATCATCCTCATACATTCCGCTCTTATGATATACAGACACCAGGTTCGGCTTGATGACCACTCGTCTGCTCTTTTCCATCTTTTGACGAAAACCTGTTTTTTCTTCCAGGGCATCCAGGGTTTCAAACACCATATTCCGGATTGCCTGTATGTCCGGACGCTGAAAATAGCTTTTCTTTCCATAGTCTTTTGGCAGAGATACATAATCTTCTCTAAGAGAAATTCCCTCATCCATCCTGCGAACCACTACCGTAAGATCACTCATCTCCCACTGTTCTCCTTTTCTTTCTTATATTCCGCTGTCCGCAGCTCAGGGCAGTGTCTCTTCTATCGCTTCCTTTACTCTGCCATAAACAGCTGATACTTTCTCCATCATGTCTGCTCCTTCCTGAATATTTCCTTCCCGGAAAAATTCCGTCTGCACAGACACAAGTTTATACAGTTCGTCCATGGAAAGATTTCCACAGACCCCCTTCAAAGTATGGGCACAACGAAAGGCTTCTTCCACATCTTGCTTTTTTACAGCCTCTGCCAGACCGGCAAAATTTGTATCCTGGAGAAATTTCCCCAGGAATTTCAGGAAAAGTCCTTCATTTCCCATAAACCGGCTGATGCCGGTATCTACATTGATCCCAGCGTCCATAAGACGCTGTCTCATATTATTTTCCATTTTATTCACACTTTCTGCTGATTTAAAACCCTCTCCAGGGAATCCAGCACTTCCGGGTTAAAAGCACCGCATTCACCTTTAAATATCATTTCCAGAGCCTCCGCAGCAGGGATTGCCGGCTTATAGACTCTCTTATTTGTCAGTGCATCAAAAACATCTGCAACAGACACTACCTGAGACCATACTGTGATCTGGCTGCCTTTCAGTCCGTCAGGATATCCACCTCCGTCCCACCTTTCATGATGATGACGGCAGATATCGTAGGCATACTGGTACAGCCGGTTGTTTTTATGCTGCGGGATCTGTTCCAGCACCTGGCATCCCATGATCGTATGAGTCTTCATGGTTTCAAATTCTTCGGAAGTCAGTCTCCCTGGTTTGTTCAAAATCAAGTCGCTGATAGCAATCTTTCCTACATCATGAAGGATAGATGCCTGAGATATCTCCTGAATCTCTCTGTCCGAAAAATCGTATTCCTCTTTCCCTGTCTTTCTCAGTTCATCAAGAAGAAGTTCCGTCAAATGGCGGATTCTCTTTACATGCTCCCCAGACTCTCCACTCCTGAATTCAATTGCAGTGGAAAGACTCTCGATAATAGAATAGTTCAGATTTGCAATCTCCTGCTCCTGTCTGCGGAGTTTCTGTCCCTGAAGTTCCACCACATGGCTGAGTCTTTCTCTTGCAGAAAAGAGTTCCATAACACTTTCTACCCTTCGCCTTACAAAATAAGGAACAATAGGTTTTTCTATAATGTCCATGGCTCCCAGCTGGTATCCCCAGCTCATACTCTCTTCCGAGGTATTTGCTGTAATAAGAAATACCGGGATCTTATCCATCAGCCCCATCTCAGCCATCTTCTCCATTACCTGAAACCCGTCCATTACTGGCATCACAATATCCAGAAGCACTGCTGCTATGTTATTTCTCTGTCTTTCAAGAATCTGTATAGCTTCCAGCCCGTTTTCCGCTTCCAACGTCTTATTTCTGTCAGCAAATATCTGGCTTAGGATTGCTCGGTTGATCTCCATGTCGTCTACAATTAAAATGTCTTTTTTCTCCATTAGTCCTCCTGGATCAGATATCCTTTTCCTCCTCTGCGCTTTACTTTATACATGATCTTATCTGCTGTCTGATAAAGTTCCGTAAATGTTCTCTTCCTGCTGCTGAAAATTCCTCCCCAGGACAGAGAGGAAGAAATACGGGAAAAATTTTCCTGCATATTTTTGTTATAGTCCTCGATAATTTTTTTCAGTTTCTCTTCAATTGCCTGGCGGTTTTTACAGGGATAGATAAAAGTAACGATCTCGTCCCCTCCCAGCCGGAAGACCACATCTGTATCTCTGAATGATCTGCGGATCTTATCTGCCACATATTTTAAGACCATATCTCCTTTCAGATGACCATATACATCATTGACCGCTTTAAAATTGTCAATGTCCATCAAAAGGAAAATATATTCCCCTCCATTATCCAGGGCCTGGCTGATCAGAACTTCCCCGGCCTTTCGGTTATATAACCCGGTAAGCGAATCCCTGGAAGATTCCTCCAGATGTCTGTACAGTGACTCAATAAATGGACTTGAAGTATCTGGATACAGTTTCCGCAGGGCTTCCCCCCTCTCTGCCCAGTTCTTCATCTCCGACAGATGGATAAGGCCGAGTTTATAGCTTCCGCCCTCTTTCTGGACTCCCACAGTAATTCCCCACCAAGAAAGATTCAGCTTCTCTCCATCCATATCCATGTAGGTCTCCAGTTCACAGTAGCAGATCCAATTTCCCTCTCCAATAGCCTTTTCCTGATAAGCGTTTATTCTATAAGCAGCAGATGCAGAATCTACTGCTATATGGGACTCCAGCAGCTTTCCAAAATCCTCTCTGTTAAATGCCGGAGCCTGTCCCTGAAGCCCTATGCAGTAAACATCTTCCGTAGTCATTTCCAGTATGGACTCTCTGTCACGTTTTAAAAAATATCCCTCCAAAAAGCGGAGTAACGTCTCGTAAACAAAACTTTTCTCTGCCAAATTATTTTTTCCCCTTTTGCATATATTTCTCATGAAATTCTTCTGCAGGAATCGGCCTGCAGTAATAATATCCCTGGCCAAAATCACAGCCCAGCTCCTGGATCATCTGTTCATTTTCTTTTGTCTCGATTCCTTCTGCCACAGTAGAAATCTCCAGGCTCCTGCTGATCATAATAATATGTTCAAGGATAATTTTCTGCTTCTGTTGGTCTGTCCCGTCTATTCCTTCCATAAATCCTTTGTCCAGTTTCAGCTCGTCAATATCCAGTTTTCCAAGAGTATTCAAAGAAGAATAGCCGCTGCCGAAATCATCCATGGAAATCCGGAATCCGATTTCTTTCAGACTTGCGATAACCTGATTAAGCTTATCTATATTTTCCATTGCAAGCCCTTCCAGAATTTCCAGAGTGATCCATCTGGCCGGCGTCTCGTATTTTTCGATGAGCTTTTCCATCCTCCCCACATAATCAGTCTCATAGAAAAGAATCTTTGAATGATTTACAGACACCGGTATTGGCCGTATTCCCTGGTCGATCCATTTCCGGATAAGGCGGCAGACCTGTTCGGTCATATACATATCCAGCACAGTGCAAAAACCATTGCTCTCAAATATAGGGATAAACTGTCCCGGATAGATCACTTTTCCGTCCCCGCGTATCCATCTGACCAGTGCCTCTGCTCCGGACAGTCTGCCGGTCCTCAGGTCAAACTTAGGTTGGAGATACATTTTAAATTCTCCGTTTTCCAGGGCCTGGTTCATATGAGACTCCACATAATTCTGAAGGATTTCTTCCTGGTGCAGGTTCAGATCATAAAACCAAATACTATTTCTGGGAAGGCTTCTGGCCTTTTCCAGAGCAAACATAGTATGGGTCGTCTGCATAGTCGCAGTGTCCGTTTTTATCCCTTGAGGAATAAGAGAAATACCGCAGTACATCTGGATATCATAATCATGATTCAAATTTGCGGAAAAAGCCGCGATCTTTTCCATGATATCCTGTATCCTTCTCTGGATTTCTTTACGCTCTTCTCCCTTCAGCAGTACCAGGAACATATCTGCAGAGTTTCTGCAGAAATACTCCCCTTCTCCCGTGGTTTCCTCCAATACATCTTTTACATGACAGAGGAGACTGTCCGCCTGATTTCTTCCGAAAATTTCATTGATAAATTTAAACTGGCGGATATTCAGTCCTGCAAGGGCATAGGTCTCCTGCTTTTTCATGACCTTAGCCAGCTCCTGCTGGAATTTTTCCGAATTGAACGCTCCCGTCAGAGAATCATAATAAGCATACTGGATCAATTCCCAGTTTTTCTTTTTCATCAGCCTGTAACCATAAAAAATGAACACGATCACAGCCGCCAGTATTACAGAAAAAGTGACTCTTGTGATCAGAATCATCTGTGTCAGGAATTTATTAGATTCATTTACCGCTTCTATACCGAAAAGACTCCAGTCCTTTATTCCCACCGGCTCTATATAAAGCCTGTACCTATGTTCTTTGTACTCCAGAGAAGCAAAACAGCTCTCCTGGGAATCCAGAACGTCAGTTATCCGCTCTTCTTCTTTTTGGGAAAAATAATCTCCGGAAAAGATATCCTCTGTCTCATAGGGAAGCACATACTCTCCCTGGCTATTGATAAGCTGGATATGTCCGTTACCGTCAAACAACACATCATTGGTCAAAATTTCTTTCAGAGAATCTGCCTCTCCCGTAGCTACAAGCGCCCCGATGATCTCTTCACCCCGATATACCGGTACCGCGTATCCCAGCACCTGTTTCTCCAGTTCCACATCATAAATGACACCTGAAAATCCATCCTCGCCCTCCCAGGCCTTCCGAATGATCTCCTGCATTTCCGGAGTAACCTCTTCCAGTTTCTTGTCCATTTCTATGCTTTTGCCTCTGGTTACCCGTACTCCTGTGCCATTGCGTCCAAAATATCCCATCTGCACAAATCCATTATGATTATTCGCTCCCAGCAGACCTCTGGAAAAGCTCTCTTTTTCCAAACCCTCATTAAATTCCAGAAAAGCTGACAGTGTATATATGGTCTGAAAGTCTACCTGCAGTTTCTGATGCAGATCGTCACTGTACTTCTCTACTTCTCTCTGTATTCTGCTGTCAATGGCATCCTGCTGTACACGGTTCAAAGAAAAGGTGACAATGCCTCCTGCCGTCAAAATAGCAAGACTGAGCACAGCCACAAATATCGTCAGTTTTTTCAGGTGTTTTTCGATTATCGATTCGCTCATTATATTACTCCTTATTTGTGTTCAGTATATAATAGAAATCGCGGGAGTGTCAAGCTGGCCGAGACTCAGAACAGGGTAGAAAAATCTTCTGTTCTGTTATATAATACAGGAAATATTATGTCGAATTTTGTCGAGGGAAAAAAATGAACAACGAATACTTTAATATTAAAGACCTGACGGAAAAGCTCCAGATTTCCAATATTCCGGACGAACTGTTTTCAGAAGCTTTTCTGCTGGATTATGAAAAAAACACCCTGCTGATGAGCAGGAGCATGGCGGAAGTTTTCACAGACACAGACCATGGCCGCAAGGGACATATCTCCCTGGACGAACTGCTGAATTATTTTACCGCTGCCAGCCGCAGCGTATTTCTCCATGATCTGGCACTTCTGAAGAAAAGAAAGCAGTCTAAGACAGACAGTCATCTGGATATTATCAAAGATGGAACCATCGCCAACATCCTGATCGTCATGCTGCCCCTGGAGACTCCCGGTTTTATCCTGGGCATCGTCCATCTGAATTTTGACCTTACCCATGAGCATAATCTGCAGCTGGAAGAAACCATCCGGCAGCTGCGGCAGGCAGAAACTGTCAATCAGCTGATTCTGGAGGGAAGTACCGATTATATCTATCAGCTTGACCTGGTCAACAATGTGTGCACCTTCTCTCCCAAAGCCGTAGATGTGCTGCCTCTTGAAAGCAATACCTTTTCAAATGCCATGGACCGGCTCCTGGGCTTTATCATTCCTGAAGACCGCAGCGTATTTCTGGACTCTTTCGCCCCCTTTTTAAGCGGCAAAAGCAAATATCACAGGGCAGAATACCGGGTAAAGACCAAGTTTGATACCGTCATCTGGATACGCTGCCAGGGAAAAGGAATACACGATGAAAACGGAAATCCGCTGATGATCGCCGGATCTCTGATAGATATCACAGAACAGAAAGCCTATGAAGAAAGGCTGAAAAATATTCTCTATTATGACATACTCACAGGTCTGAAAAACCGGAACTGTTTTGAGAAGGATATGAAAAAACATCTGGAGGATCCTTCTGCCACCGGAAGCGTTTTATGCATCGATATCCATAACTTCAAAATTTTCAATGAGATTTTCGGCAGGGATTTTGCCAACAAGATTTTAATAGAATTTACCCGCATCATCAACCTGTACATCAGTGACAATCTGGGCGTTTATCGTCTGGAAGGCGATGAGTTCCTGGTCCATATCAGAGAAAATACCCAGGAACAGATTCTGGAAAAACTGATTCCTTTCCAAATGTATTTAAGCCGGGAGCGGACTTTGGAAGGCCATGTGATCTTCATACGAGCCAATATAGGTGTGGCTATGTATCCCCAGAACGGCAGAACCAGCGAAGAACTGATACAAAATGCAAACATGGCTCTGCTGATGCGTTCTAAATCTAATTCTCACCAGACTGTCTTCTTCCGCAGCGAAAATCTGGACAGCCTGAACAAAAAATATATTCTGGAAAGAGTGCTCCGCCAGGATGTTGCTGATGGTATGAAAAATTTTCACCTGGTATTCCAGCCGGTTATCGAAGTGGAAAATAAGACCGCAAAATACCATGGGGCTGAAGCCCTTCTCCGGTATCAGACTCCTGATCTAGAAGGTATCTCTCAGGAAGAGCTGATTGAGACCCTGGAATACTCCGGTCTGATTCTTAACGTAGGAAGATGGGTGGTAAAGCAGTCTATAAGAGAATGTAAAAACTGGCATAAGATGGGCTTCGACCTCTATATGAACATCAATATTTCCGCCCAGCAGGTATCAGATAAGGATTTGATTTCCTATATCCGTAAATGCTGCCAGGACGCTGACCTGGAGCCTAAATGGCTTGTTTTTGAACTGACAGAGACCTCTCTAATCAACAACTTTGAGATTGCCGACCAGTTCTGCCGGGATCTGAGGGAAATGGGAGCCGGAGTAGCCTTGGATGATTTCGGCACCGGCTACTCCAGTTTTACCTACCTGAAAAAACTGACGATCTCCCAGATTAAAATTGACCGGGAATATATCCATCAAATAAGCAAAGATTCCTATAATCAGCTTTTCCTGAAATGTCTCTACGACCTGGGCAGCAATCTTGGTGTAAAGATCTGTGCCGAAGGTGTAGAAACTGAAGAAACCTACCAGAAAATGCTGGAAATGGGCGTGCCGCTGATGCAGGGATTTTATTTTAATCCTCCCCTGGAGTCAGAGGAATTCCGCAGGCAGATCAGCATGTCCCGGTAGTTATGTTCCATTCCTTTTTAGGCCAGCCATGGCCTTTTTCAAAATACTGAAGTCAATAGGCTTGGAAATATGGGCGTTCATACCTGCCTTTCTGGTCAAAGCAATGTCCTCGGCAAAGGCATTGGCTGTAACCGCTATGATCGGGATCTTCCGGGCGTCGGCTCTGCCGGAATTCCGGATACGTTCCGCCGCCTGGCAGCCGTCCATTACTGGCATCTGCATATCCATCAGGATAAAATCAAAATAGAAAGGTTCATGTTCCAGATAAAGTTCCAATGCTTCCCTGCCGTTCCATGCCTGGGTAATCTTCAGGCCGCAGGCCGCCAGGATTTCTGCTGCGATTTCCATATTGATCTCATTATCCTCTGTAAGCAGCACGCGCATGCCTGCCAGATCCATTTCCTCCCCGGCGCTGCTGGCGGCCTGAGCAGAGATTTCTTCCTTCTGAAGAGCCTCTCCCTCATGAAGCTCCAGAGGAAGGATCACTTGGAATACAGAACCTTTTCCCAGCTCGCTAGCCACTTCAATACTTCCCTCCATTTTCCGGACCAATTCATAGACAATGGGCATTCCCAGTCCTGTTCCAGCTACATTGGCGGCGCCGAACCTGGTTTCTCTCTCAAAAGGCACAAAAATTTTTTTAAGGAACTCTTGACTCATACCAAATCCGTTGTCACTTACTGTAAAATGATATTTTCTGTAATTGTTCCTGCTGTCCCGAATCTCCTCCACATGGAATTCAATCCGGCCATCTTCTCCAGTAAACTTAAAAGCATTGGAAAGCAGGTTATTAAGAATCTGCTGTATCCTGCCCCAGTCTCCTTCCACTTCTCCATGTTCAATCTGAATGGAGCAGATAAATTGTTTTCCCGAATTATCTGCCTGAATCTGAAAAATAGAAGCCAGTTCCTCCAGATTCCTTTTCAAATGGAAGTTACTGTTTTTAATCTCCAGTTTTCCCTGTTCCATCTTGGACATCTCCAGGATATCATTGATCAGGCCCAGGAGCTGGTTTCCAAGAGATTCTATCTTTTTCACAGACTCTCTGACTTTTTCTGAGTCTTCTATATTTCTTGAAATGATCTCCGTCAGTCCTATAATCCCGTTTAAAGGCGTACGCATATCATGAGACATAAGAGAAAAGAACATATTCTTGGATTTTGCAATTTTATCCACATTTTCCAGAGACTGCTTCAGGAATTTCAGTCTGGATAAATCCTCTTCCTTCTTATCGTTTACATCCCTAAAGCAAAGGACCACAGATCCTTGCTTCAGAGACTCATCATAGAGCATCTGGACATGAACCCAGCGGTATTCGTTATTGAAAAGCCTTTTAAAATCTCCTCCGAAATCCCGCACTCTCCTCTTGGTCAGTTCTCTCATGTTTTCAATGGAAAAGGTCTGGATATATTCCTCATACACGTCTTCATGGATCACCTCAGACATAACTTTCAGCAAATCTCTGTATTCGCCTCTGGGGGGAAGTTCTGAGCGGACATAATCTGATCCTTTGAGCATGGAATATGTTTCCTCTTTCAGATTGATCATATATAGTGCATAATAGGAATTTCCCAGAACCCCTACCACGTCATTATAAAGTCTTGCTTTCTTATTGCTCCGGTGATCCAGGATCAGATAAACTCCGGACAGGATCACAAATCCGGCTGCTATGGGTCCGAATACCAGCCATATATTATCTGTAGCGCTGAGAAGTTCATCATAAGGCATGGTGATCACCGTGTACCATCCGGAATCCAGCGCATAGTAATAGACGCCTCTCTTTTCCCCTTCTGTTCCTATGATGTAGGAGTCGTATCTGTCATGCTTTCCTTCCTGGATTTCCTGAAAAATACGCAGAAATCTCTCCTGGAGATTTTCTCCGCTTCCAGAACTTAGATAATTATCGATCAGCATCCCATCCTGATCGCAGAGAAAATAGTTGCATCCCTGAGGCAGATCCACTACATTTTCAGGCAGTGCAATTCCATCCAGATAGACATCCAAAGCAATCACATCCTGGGAATTTCCAAGCTCTTTTGCAATGGTGACTACCTGTCTTTGGAGGCGGACATCGGTATAAACACTTGTGTATATGACCTCGCCTTTGGATGCCAAAGCCTCCTGATACCACTGAGCAGTTCCCGGATCAAAGGTTTCATCTCCCTCCCAGTAAGTAGCAGCCTCCATTTTGCCGTCAATATATCCATAAAGTTCTATATTGTTAAGCTCCATGGTCTCTTCTGTATAGCCTTTGTATTTTTCCAGCATGTCTGAAAGATCTGCGCCATCAGCACTATTCTGGATCTGGTATTCTACTGTACGTAAAACCGTTTCATACTGATTCAGATAAGTTTCCTCATTAATTGCAAATCTTCTGGCAATCTCGTCTCCCATTCGCTGAGCGTTGTTCAGAAGCGCCTCATTCATAAACTTTACACTGAATGGAAACAGCCCCAGTACGATCAGCATGATCAGCAGCAGGAATCCATACTTTTTCCAGTCTTTTCTCTTCTTATTCATTTTGTCTTCTCCTATAGATAAGCCTTTTATGTCTTATCTATAACTATATTCTATTCTCTTTCAGAACTCAATATCTATGGCAGGGATTCCTGATTTTTCTTTATTTTTTTCCTTCTAGGAGGTTACCGATCAAATGAAAGAGCATAGCTGCTATAATCACGGCTCCGGCAGCAGCTTTTCCCTGGATACTGGTAAACAGCTGAGCGGATTTTCCCAGCCATGGGATAGACATGGCCGCTTTTCCAATAAAATCCTCATAATCTACCGGATTTACGTCTGCTTTCTCATTAGCATCACCCTTGGTGGTAAACTGTCCCATAAGGGTATTATTCTCCACTACCCGGTGGGTGATCACCGCTGCTGAATCTCTGGCTCCGTAAAAGGCGATCACATCTCCTTCTTCTATGTCCTCCGGCTGGGCGTCTTCAATGTATACAAGACTTCCCGTTGGGATAGACGGCTCCATACTGCCGCTGACTACTGTATAAATGTCATATCCCATGACCCTGGGCAGGGTAAGCGGCAGGCACAGAGCCACCAGTAAAATTAATAAAACAGTGCCCAGTGCACTGCATAACACAGCCACTGGGCTTTTTCTCTCTTTCCTGTTCATGACGGAAATCCTTTCTGTCATTTTTCTGTCTGTTCTTATGATGTCAAGTTTCTATCTTTTTATTTTTTATTTTCTTCTCATTCTCAGCAGGATAATACCGCCCACTACAATAGCTGCCGCAGCTACTCCGGCTACGCCTACTGCTATGGGAAAGGCGCTTCCCTGGCTGCTGTCACGGCTTTCCGGTTCTGCTTGGGCATCTCCTGCTTCCTCTTCTCCTTCATCCAGGTCTATCTGACCTAATGGGGTCTCCTCATCCTGGATTTCCTCGGTTCCATCTCCTGTCTGGCCTTCTTCTCCGGCCTGACCTGCCTGGGTATCTTCTCCGGCATTGGCTGTTCCGGTCTGGTTGTCACCGCCGATCACCCCTGTATTTCCGTCATCTGTAGTTCCGGCGGTTCCAGTTCCGGCTGTTCCTGTATCACCGGTAGTTCCTGCAGTTCCGGTACCTGTGCCAGTGGTTCCGGACGTTCCTGTACCAGTGGTTCCCGTTGTTCCTGTAACCCCTGTTCCTGCCACAGGTACCTGCTGGGTGATCACATTGGTGGTCCCCGGCTCTACGGTAGTAACTGTAACTGTTTCTCCCGGGACTACCTCTACCGGATTGGGACTGTATTCAAAGGTGAACACATTGTCTGCCTGGTTGGCGCTGAGGGTCTGGGTAAGGGTCAGTGCCTGAGGCATGTAGCCGTCCATATACAGGTAAGCCACCACCGGCTTGTCTCCTACATTTCCGTAGTATGTGCGGCTGGGTGCCAGCTGGTTTCCTTCTTCATCTACATAGTTGACCGTGTAGCTGGTCATATCTCCCCGGATCCCATAGGCCACTACATAATCCTGGTCCTCAGTTACACGAAAGGAAGACGCTGCCATCTGTTCGTCATTGTCCCGGCCGCTTAACCGCAGACCCTGGATATAATATTTACTGTCCTCCTGAAGACTTATCCCTCCCTGGTTCACATCAAAAGTAACCTCGTCTCCCTGGGTAAGTCCGGTAATCAAAACTCTGTCTTCTTCTATAGAAATCTGTGGATTTTCTTTTCCGGCAACTCTCAACCCGCTAAGATCGGCAAAGCTTCCCTGATTCCCTGCATAAAAAGTCACTGTATACGTATAATTCTCCGCAGCTGCCACGTTCAGCAGGGAAAAGCTGGAGACCATGGATGCGGTAACAACAGCTGCCAGCATTTTTTTCAGCTTTCTCATGATCTCAACTCTCCTTCCTCACGGTTCTTTTTCTTTTTCAAAGCCACAATCCCCAGACCTAATAATACCAACCCGCTGACCAGAGCGATAGCACTGTAGAGAAGCGTCTGGCTCTCATCTCCGGTCTTTACTCTCTGGGTCCGGTAGACGGTCTTGTCTGCTTCCTTCACGGTCCGGTTGATAACTTTATCTTCCCCCTGTACCGTATCCGGCTCTGCAATCTCTGTGGCGAAGTTCATCTGGAGCTGTGCCAGGGTATTCTGGTAATCATTTCCCTGGGTCTCTCCGTCAAGGGCTACGGTAAGATACACCGTTCCCCCCTGGTCGCTGCCCAGCCGGTCCAGGTAGAAGTAATCTTCCAATGATCCGGTGACTTCCTGGAGGGCTTCCTCCCCTTCGTCTCCTCCAATGGTATCGCTGTCGAAAAGCACGGTCTCCTTTCCCGCAGCATTTACATACCGCAGAGTATATCCGTATGCGCCGCCCTGGGCGGTGCTTCCTTCCTCCAGGCTTTTGATCACTTCATTGGACATATACCAGTCGGTATCTTCCTGGCTGTCATTCTGGACATTTACCTTTAATTCAATGCTGTCCCCGGGAAGGATCCCGTAGATCTCATCGGCCATCTCCTGGGAACTGAAGCTGCTCTCCATCCCTTCCCCGTCGAAAGTCACGGACCAGTCTCCCTGACTGGTAAAATCTTCTGCATAAACTGTGGTCCCTGTGCCTACGGTCATGGTCCCGGCCATGACTGCCCCGGCCATGACAAGGCACAAAATTTTCTTTCTCATCCTTTTGTACCTCCTATCGTAAGCTGATGCTGTTCCCGTCTTCGGAAACATTCACGTCTACGCCCCAGGCGCTCTTGATGGCGTCTGCTGCGTTATGGGTCTGGACTGCGTCTGCCTCCACTTCTACGTGGAAGCTGTATCCGTCATAGGCATACTCAGTAGTGATCACCGTGCCTTCGTCTGTCTTGGTCTCGGTCTGGGTCACCTTAGCTCCCACAGCGTTATCAATGGAAAGGGCGTCCTGTCCTAAAAGCTCCGGGGTGCTCTCTCCCGGCGCCAGGAGGTTTGTATAATAGAGAACCGTACGTTCCGGGGTGGAAGCGCTCTCATCGATCTGCCAGCCGTTTTCCGTAAGGAAGTTTAACTGGATAAAGTCAGGATCTAAAGAGGTATCCTTGTTCCCTTCCCTGTCCTGCCAGCTCTTGGTAACGATCACTCGTACAAAGGTATCGATAGAGCCACTGTTCGTCACTGTAATGGAATCATCATATTTCTTGCCTAAGGCCAGTTTCTCGCCATTCTCCGTATCCAGAAGATTTGAAAACAGGCTGGTGCTGGTCTCATTCCACTGGTCGTTTCCTGCGTAATCCCGGCTGCTGACAGTCTCTCCGTTCTCCTCGATGCTGACGCCGATCTGGGAGATATTTACAGAAGCGGAATAGTTTTCACTGAAGTAGGTGAGGGCTGCCCGGGTGCTCCCTATGGTGCTGCCTGCCAGGAGCAGGGCCGCCGCTGACAGAAGGACTGTGGGCAGAACCGGTATTTTCTTCTTCATTATGCACCCACCTCCTCGTTTCCGTCATAAACACTTTCCCCGGAGTCCAGGATATGGTCCCAGTCTCCTGTTGGATTTCCGTTTTCATCATAGATCACAGGTGCGCTTTCCTGTACTACGATCACGTTGAAATCCTGGTCGATATTTTCATGAGCGATCCGGATATCCAGAACATCCTCTGTACTGGTGCCTGCTTCTACGATCTGGCTGTAATAATAATAGCCGTCATCGGCAAGAGACCAGTTGTTTCCACTGTAGGTCAAGCCATCCTGATACTGGGCTCCTGCAAAAGCTCTCACCCGGACAAAACAATCATAGTCTCCTGTATTCTGAATGGTCACATGTTTTGTCCAGTTATCCACAGTCTCATCGGGAATGGTCGTAGTCATTCCCAGACTCAGAGTTACTCCGCCGTTGACCTGGGTATATGTGGTAAAATAGGCCATTGCGCTTCCCACAGATAATCCTGCCGTCAGGAGGAGAGCTGTGCCTGCAAGGCAAAGGGTCTTTTTATTGAAACTCTTTTTCATTGCTTTCTTCCTCCTTTATTCCTGTACATCCGTACTGTCCGTCTGCTGTGTCCAAGTCCAGGTTCCTCCAGTCTGATTTTCTGCTGCCTGGCTTCCGTCTTCTGAATCGTTTTCTTCAGGGGCTGTATAGTCAAAATGGTTCACAATGCTGGAACCTCCGTTGTTCTCATCATCGTAAGTATTGACAAAAGATACTTCAGCCGGATCCTCTGCTGATATAACTGTTGTGGCTACATTATCTCCTACCACCTGATAGCTGGAGCCGCTGTAGACCTCTGTAACCGTTACCTGGGCTCCTGCAGGAATATTTCCCACTTCTATGCTCTTAGTCCCCGGTCCGTCAAAAACAAGAGAAACCACGTCACTGTAAACCGTCTCTCCATCTTTTACTGCCTCTATGGAAAAGATAAAAGAGGCCCCTCCTAATGTGGCGTTATAGGCATCCAAAGTTTTGTTGATCCGAACACTTCCATATCTGATCTCCTGTTCTGGCTTCAGTCCCACAGTCACATCGTAAATCCAGGAGTCGTCCGGATTCGTATCAGAATAATAATTATCCGGAAGAGACAGGAGATAAGGTGTAAAGCTATAGGTATACTCCGGTGACTGAACCTGCTGGGCATCTACCAGATACATTCCTGGAGAAAGATTCTCTGCCCCTTCCTCTGCTGTAGTCCTCTGTGTTGGAGCAATATTTCCTTCCTCAATAACCTGGGCTGCCTGTGCGGCTTTCTCTTCCCATTCCCGGGCAGTTGTTTCATTATCTACATTTTCCAGATCCAGGATCTCAAATCCGGCAAGGCTTTCGTAATCTCCCTTTTCATCCACCTGAGCCACCTGATAAAGATTAACCGGAATCTCCAGCGTGTCCAGTTCCTGAAAAGTTCCGTCTAACTGAAAGCTTACAGAGCAGTCTCTGTCTGTGTCAATCCCTACGGCCGCCTGAGCCGTATACATCACGGCGGGAACTGCCAGCATCAGGGCTAGGGCAACTCCGGCGCCCTGTTTTATTCTCTTCTTCATCTTCACATCTTACCCTCCTCTGATTTTTTCTATATGCAAGGTAATTTTTTACTTTCTGCCTTTATTTTTTCTTTTTGGCTTCATGAGAAATCTCATAAGCAGTATGATCAGCAAAGTTATAGAAAGACCAAGTATCAAATATAACATGTAGTAATTCTGTACTGCCTCCAGCATAGTATCTGCCGGCGTACTTTCAATTTCTTCTTCACCATTATAGGGAACTCTGGTCCCCCTCACCAGCAGACGGTGGGAATTCACGCCGTAGGGCGTACAGGTAAACAGCGTCACCTGGTCCTTTCCCTCCTGGATCCGGAGGGCTTCTTCCAGAGTCTCATGGTCGTCTTTATCTACCATATCAAATATCTGGTCCACCTGATAGGCCAAAGTCTCATCCAGTACATGGATATAAAACATGTCGCCTTTTTCCATCTGGTCAATATCAGTAAATAATCTGGCACTCGGCAGTCCGCGGTGAGCGGCCAGGACACTGTGGGTGCTTTCCCCTCCTATAGGAAGTTTTGTTCCATTTAAATGTCCCACTCCCGTCTGAAGAACTTCATCAGAAGTGCCGTGATAAATCGAAAGCTTAATGTTGATCTTGGGAATAGACAGATATCCCATAACGCCGTCTCCGCCCACATTCAGGATCTGCCAGTAATCCGTGTCTTCCAGTTCCTGATCCTCTTCTCCGAATACATCTTCATAAATGCTGTTCTGGGTCAGAGTGTCGTTGAATGCCCGGGCCTTCTCCCATTCCGCTGTAAAATCCTCCGGCTCCATTTCCTGGATCCTGTTTTCATAGGAAGAGATCAATCGGCTCTGGCGGTAAGTATTCCACTGATCCGCCACTGTAGGATATACCAGGATCCCGAATCCAATGAGGAACATCAGTCCAAAGATGATCCCCGGGATCTTCTTTTTCATGAACCGTCCTCACCTTCCTTATCTGTCTTCTCTGGCTCCCCTTCCTGCGGAAGTATCTTCTGCTGCCTGCTCTTCTTATCATAGAAATACAGACCTGCGATAAAGCCTCCCGTAATCAGAAGCCCAACCATTACCCACAAAAGATAGTTGGTATGGAGACTGGTTCCAAACAACGGCGGCTGTTCGTCCGCAATGGCTTCCGGCTCATATGGAACTCTATGGCCTCTCACCAGCAGCCGGTGGCTGTTCACCCCATAGGGAGTGCAGGTAAGGAGCGTCACCAGATCTTGCCCTTCCTCAACGGCCAGGTCCTGGGTCTCCTCAGGTTCCACTACTGTGATCTTATCCACCTCATAGGCCAAAGTATCGTCCAGAACGTGGATCAAAAAATGATCTCCCTCTTCCAACTGATCCAGATCTGTAAATAGCGAAGCACTGGGCAGCCCCCTGTGTGCGGAGATCACTGCATGAGTGCTCTCTCCCCCTATGGGAAGGGAACTTCCTTCCAGATGGCCTGCAGCCTGTTCCAGAACCTCCTCGTCGGTGGTATGATAGATAGGGAGTTCAATGTTGATCTTGGGGATCTCCACAGTTCCCATCATCTCATCTCCTGCTATGTTCAGACAGGCCATATATTCCTCATCAGGTTCATCGGAAGCTTCTGCTACGGCGAAAGAATCAGGAAGTATCGAGGGAAGAAGGGCTCCATTATAAGCATTGGCTCTCTCCCATTCCGCTTCATAATCAATGCCGCCTTCCGCTTCTTTCTGGGCCACGGTACTGTCATAACTGCTGATCAATCTTTCCTGCCGATAGCTATTCCACTGATTGGCAATAAACGGATACAGCAGCAAGGACAAACCGGCTAAGAAAAACAGTATAATGATTAAAGTTGTGATTGATTTCTTCTTCATCCGGGCTCTCCTTGTTGTTGTATTTTTTGTAAGGCCGGGGCGTGGCTCTTGCCCCGGCCTGAAAGTGATACTTATGTATCAATGGTTGTTGACTGATTTCATAGTATCTGTCACTGCATATCGGTATGCTGAGTCAGATTATTTGTTCTCCTGTTTTCTGCGGCTTGCAAAGAAGAGACCTGCTGCTGCGATCATGATAGCGCAGCCGCCGATGGTGAAGATTGTGGTGCCGATGCCACCTGTGGAGGGGAGAGTGGAAAGCTTGGTGTTGGGGATCGGATTCTCCATAAGAGCTGTTCCGCCTACTGTATTCGGATTCTCTACAAATGTTGTGTCACTTGATTCTGTAGTCTTTTCAGATGCAAGGTATGCTGCGCTATATCCATCAATATTATCTCCTACCTCTTCAAAACTATAGAAAACGTCTTTTTTTAACCAACCAACCTGTAAAGCATCATCGGAAGGCCTATCTGTTGTATATGTTCTCTCTGTCTCTGTAGCAGTACTTGTCGTTATTGCCGTCTTCCATGTAGCTTCAATTGGATATATCTTTTCGTTTAAAGAATATCCTATAGGAGCTTCAAGCTCTTTTACATAATAGATGCCCGTTTCTACATTAGCAGATACAGCGTAACCGTTTTGGTTCGTAGTTACTATATCAATAAGTTGAGTGCACTTTTGATCTTTGTAGATACCAAATTTTGCACCTGCAAGAGGAGGAGTTGTCGGTTTTCCTTCTGTATCTACACCTTCACCTGTCTTCCGGAAAGCCAGCTGGTAAGTGTATACGGTCTCGCTATCTGTTTTCTTATATACGTTCTTTGCCTCGTCTGGCTCATTATCTGTTTCCTCCCAGGTACTACCGTTGTTAGGATCACCGTAGTAATAGGTTACTTCGTTTCCGTTGCCTTGATCGCCTACAACAGCTTTATCATTGACAACTGCGCTGTAAGTAACAATTGGCTGATATACATGACCTTCTCTATCATATACAAGTTGCTCATAATCAAAATTCAGATTGAAGCCGTTTACTGTTTTGCCGCTATCTATATTAGAAGCTGTTGCAATGACCTTTCTATCCAGTTTAAAAGTATCGTCATCTCTGATTACAGTCTGGCCTTCAATCGTTACAGTCAGACTGCTGTAATCAAAGGTGAGTCCTTCGCTCAGTCTGTCGGAAATGAAGAAGGTTTTGTTCGTTGCATTTTGGGGATAAGTCGGCACCGTAGGGGTAACGGTATAATCTACCACATCACCTACGGAAGCAGTATCATGGCCCTCATCTTTCGTCGTTCCTCCTGTGATTTCTTTATCAATCGTCGGAGAGGAACTTTTGGCTACGGCTGTGGAGCCCCACCGATAGTAAGCATCTGAACTGATTCCTTCACCTTCAGTTACCAGTAAGCCTTTGTCATTGTAAGTAGCTGTCAAAAGAATCGGATTATAAATATCGCCGTTCGTAGCTTCTGTGAGTACCGCAATATACACGCCTGCGGGAACTTCCTGTGTATATGTGCTACCGACATTCTTTGTTTCCCATTTGTTCATAGGATCGATTGTAGGTTGAGAAGCAATCAGTCCCTGTGCGATCCCATTGATCTCATCGGATGTAGGCTTTGCCGGATCGGCAAACATATTCTCTTTCACCCAGTTATATTTAACAAATTCTACATTTTCTGGGCCATATTTTACGCTTGCAATCTGATACAACGTAACTGTTGGTGAGCCTGTAATGCCCGTGATTTTTACTGTAGCGCGGTCTGCCGCGTCCGGTTTAGTTTCATATTTTCCCTGGTTGTTTCCAGTCTCATAGCCTGCCGCAAATGTTGTTACACTCATTCCAAGTACCATGGTTGAAGCTAACAATGCAGCAATTATTTTTTTCGCATTTCTCATAGTTTCGTCTCCTTTTTTTCGGGGAGTCCCCTCATTTTAAGTTTCTTTGTATCGCCCTGTGATGTTATTTTGCGGTGCAGGGACCGCTGGATTGGAATTTCATAACTATTTTCTTTCCAGCACCTCCCCACGTTTGTTTTTATATACTATCAGCGATGCTGCCATCATCAGCAGTATTCCGCCGAATAGATACCGGTAGATACCTGGACCTCCCGAGGAGGGAAGTGCGTAAAGGGTCTCGTTTGCATAGTAAAAGGTAAGGATACCATTTTCTATAACTGCTTTTTCATTATCTAAATCTTCCGGAACACCGTCCTTCATAGTAAAAGTTACTGACTTTCCAAGCATATAACCATTGGGTGCCTCAGTCTCTGTCAGTATATATGTTCCGTCCGGGAATGCGTCGGTGAAAGGATCATTTCCTTTTTTCCACTCCACGATGCCGTTTTCATTCGATTCACCTGTGTAAACTGTATTGTTGTTATGTTTTAGTTCGAATTTTGCACCTTTCAATGTATATGTCTTATCTGCGGAAGAACTGCTGTACTTTATCAACTGCCACTGTGCCTGATTGGTGATGGTGACAGTGCTTAAGCTTGGATCGGATATGTCCTGCGTCAGTTTGCTGTAAGATACTACATACTTGATAGTACTGCCTCCATCTCCTACAGCCATTTCCTCCCCTGAATCCACCCCGGTATAACCTACTCCTTCTATTTCGAATTCTGCCTTCTCTCCATTCTCCACTCGACGAAGCTCTTTCACACTATAATCTGTTGCAGGTGTCAAATATTCAAAGGAAGCCGTCCAATTATCAGCCTTCAGTTCGACCCATTCTGAGGAAACCGGCTTATCGTTTTGATATAGTCCCGCATATATGACCGTAGTATCCGCCGGAGTGTAACCTTTCCACTCTTTGGTTACCTGAATCTCCATGCCTAAACTATTTTCAACAATAAGGTGCAAAGTTTCGTCGTCCTCTTTGGCTTCATAGGCTTTCCACTTTCCTTCTGCACAATGCTGTTCTGGAGAAGAATAATGTACCGTATATTTATAGTCCTCCTTGCCCAGAAGAGTTGCTCCTTCGCCAAGTTCAGTACTACCCTCTACTTCCTTCACAGTGTATTCCACTTTCTTATTATCAGCACCATATACCGGAAGATCCTTGTAAACTCCTTGCCATGTACTGTCATCCTGGCAATCTTTGGCTGTTAAACGCAAACGACCATCAGTGGGATATGGCAACCATGCCGTTGAACCTGCTTCCCTGTAATAAAGGAAAAATTCAACATATTCTGGTCTTGCATCATTTGCAAGTTCTCCGTCATCCCATTTCTTCGTTACCGTAATCCAAGTCGAAGGATCTGCCTTATTAGTAATCGTTCCTTCATAGGATCCATTATTGGGCAGATAAACTGCATCTCCATTGTTTGGGTAGACAACTTCATAACCCTCAAGATTTCCGACTTCTTCTACCTTATATTCATACCCTTCTTTAGGAAGTCCTGTCCATATAGCCGTCCATTGAGTTCCCTCTGTGAGAGTCTTTGTTGCATTGGTTTCAGCCTCTTTCCATTTAGTATCCCCCTGTTTTCTATAAAATAATTTTACTTGTATTGATGATGGTCTGTTCGGGTTTCCATGATCCTCCCAGTTTTTATGTACCGTAATGTTCGTTTTTTCCACAGTAGTATCAACATCTACCGGCGTTACATTCGGAATAGTAAACTGCATATAACAGGTGGAGCCAGAGCCGCCTCGCTCTGCATATATGATCGTCAGCCTATGTGTTTGATCCGGATCAGTCATCTGGTTTTTCTCCATAAACTGTCTCAAATCAAGAGTTTCACCTACGGCACTGTGAATGCCGCCAAGATCTATTGCCAGTTTTCCATCAATAAATAACCAGAAGTCATCATCACCGCGGAAATAATAGTTTAATGGACCAGTATAATCTCCAAGCGTAAACTCAAAGTCATAACGCATTCCGAAAAACCAGTTATGAGCTTTTCCGTCATCGCTCTCAAGATTTGTTTTACGGTCTTCTTCCCACCCTTCATAACTATTGGGAGTATCTCCTGAAGTAGTATAACGATTCCCAGTAATATAATATGTAGTACCAGTTTCTCCCAGGTGAATATCTTTTCCCTTATACTCCAAGGAATCTAAAGGCCAGAAATTGTTTGAATATATTGATTTATGCTTCCCTGACCATTCTGGTGTAGCATCATACACATCCCTGAATTCTTCCAGATTTTCTACAGTAGCATTTCCTTCTTCATCTCTTACCGATGACAAGGTATAGGTATCTCCATCCTGATCAAAAGAAAGACTATATCCATCCACAATCTTTTTTCCAGAAGCACCCTTATCATTAAATAATTTTGGGTCCGTAAGACCATCGTTATATACAGGACCATCTTGCGTAACCCCTTGCACCATATTCAATGTCGGCTGATCATTATGGAAGGTCATATTAATACGTTCACCATTGTTCAAACTTGCTTCTGCATAGTTATGAAAAATACCATTAGATGCTTGACCAACTGCAATTCTCCGATCTTTATTCGAATCTTGTGCATAATTGCTACTACTATTTATTCCTTTATTATCCGTACTGAAGTAAATATCACCCCTATTATCCTTTTGTGTTACATTATAATCCCAGAACTTTACCTCTTGCTGCAATGCATCGTCCTTAGAGAATGGGGTATAAATCATACGGATCACAGCATCGCCTTCAAGCGATATTTCCACATCCTGATCTTTGTCCTGTTCCTCCTCTTCATCACTCGGAACATCATAAATTGTCCAATGCTTTTGGATTTCCTCAGTATCGTTAACATTATCAAAATTGGCATCCTGATTTCCTTCTGCCCTCAAGACCCACACGGCTGTAAGGTTATAATTTTTTATTTCCTTATTGACATTCGCCTGATAAATTTTACTTAATTCCTTTACTGTAATTTTTCTAGTATTATCCAACGTCAGTGTATCCGGAGAGTAAATTTCTGTAAATATAGAATCAGTCTTTAATGTAGCGGTAGCGTCAAGTCGTTTATTATTATTTACTCCTCCCTTAAGCTCTAACCCAGTTGTACCCGTACCATCCACATCTACCAGCTTATTCATTTGCGCCCAATGCTGAACCGTCAGCTCGATCTGTCCTCCCAGCCGATCCAGATCTACCACCACATACACAGAAAAATGTGTGGTCTCAATCTCGGCCTCTCCGCTGGTATTGACAGCAGCTTCCATATCCGTAGCAGTTCCTTTTTCCTCGTCTACATGGAAGACCTTTGTCTCCTTGACTTCTTCCGCATCTTTCTCCCGGTCCTGTTTTGTAAAAGTTACATTTACCGGGCCCAGAGGCTGGATTTCTTCTCCATTATGCAGAATCGTAATATCCAGGGCTGTATAATCTACTACCTCCTGACCGTTGTTTTCCGCCTCCTCTTCTATGGCTTCTTTTACGATTTTCTTTGTCTCTTTATCCACTTTTTTTACAGACAGGGCCAATTCTCCTTCCTGCGGAAAGCTGGAAGCCGGACCGGACAGGGTTACCTGTATATCCTCAGCTTTGCCTTTCAATTCCACAGGTTCCGCTTCCTTCTCCACATAACATCCATAAATAGTGGACTCCCATCCCTTTACTGTAATGGTATCCGCATTTCCGTCATTCACGGCAATTTCAGAGTAATCGTAGTCTTCGATATTTCCTGTGCTCTGTCCGGATTCCTGCAGAGATTTGATCAGCTGATCTTTCTGGATCACTTCTGCCAGCTGATCCTTGTCCCCTTCTACTTCAGGATTTTCTGGATCATAGTAGAATACATGAGCTTTCTCAGTGTCTTCTACAGCCAAATCATTTCCGCTCATAGTAATGGTGACAGCCTTTGCCGGCTGCGTGATCTCACCATCTACCTTAAAGTCAATCTGATACAATACGTATCCATCTAAGTAATAGTTCTCCGGAAGAAGTTCTTCCATCATTCCTTTTATGTAATCTGTATCACTGGTATTCAGAAAGCTGACTTCCATGGAAATCTGATCTGCTGTGGCCTGGAAAGCTCCTTCCGGAACATAAGCAGTGATTGTCTGAGTCACATTTCCGTTTTCATCTGTAAATTCCTGCTTCAGCTCCGCGGCTTCAGAAACCGCTGTTTCCTCAGTTATAACCTCTTCTGTAGTTTCTGCGGGCTGTTCTTCTGTAACTGCCGATTCTTCCTGCACTTCTGGGCTCTGTACTATAGTCTGGTCTGTCTCTGTGGTTTCTGCAGGCTCTCCGGTTTCTTCCTGAACCGGCTCGGTTGTCTCTGCTGGTGTTTCTGTATTCTCAGCAGGTTCTTCTGTGATTTCCTGTTCTGCACTTTCCTGCACAGGTTCTTCCAGAATTTCCGCCGACTGGGTGTCAGTTTCTTCTGTGAGCGCCTCTGTTTCCGGTACTGTCTCTTCTTCCAGACTCTGTACTGCTGCCTGGTTCTCCGTGGTCTCAGTTCCGGATGCTTCTGTCTGAACATCTCCTTGGGCCATGGCCGAGATGCTGGCACTCAGCATCAGAACCATGGAAAGTATCAGGGCCAGTAATCTTTGATTCTTTTTACTTTTCATGGTATCCTCCTTCTAATGCTTTATTTTCTCTATCTAGCTGCACCGCCTCTTCTATGAGGCTGATCATTTCCAATGTGCTTCGGAAGCATTTTCTTTCCTGCCGTTCTGCCCAGAGAATGCTCCCCTGCCAGGTGGCGTTCTGACAATCATGTATACGGATCACAAAGGTCTCTTCTTTCTTTCCAGCCAATTATTCTTATGCCTCCTCTCCCTGCAGGCGCTTTTATATTACCGTCTCTGTCAAGTATTAATTATCGTTCCTGAGGTATTCATTTTACTTATGGTTAAGGGATTTTTGCCTGCTTTTCTTTTGATGAGATTTACCACATAATATGGATTATGTGGTTGTACATACGCGAAATTTTATAAAATTTAGAAATTCTTTAATTGTTGAGTTCAGTTTAACATCAAAAATGGGCCTCGTCAACAAGAGAAAGCCCATTTTCAAGTGATTCTCCAGGTAAAAATGAAACTTTAGCATTACACGAAAAAGATTTTTTTGTGCAGCAAGTTTATTGTGTAATGTTTGTCAAAATCTGGAGTCCGGTATTACCACATAATCCATATTATGTGGTTTTTATAATTGCAGATCTTTCATACGATTCAACTGCCTCTGGTATGTCTGACCGCTGGTTGACGTATAGATTCTTGTTACATTGAGACTGCTGTGGCCCAGCAGATCAGCCAGCCCTACCAGATCTTTTGTAGTATCATAGTAGACTCTGGCAAAAAGATGACGAAAATTATGCGGGAAAATCTTACTTCTTTTAATCCCGGTCTTTTCCTGCAGCGCCTTCATTTCGCCCCAGATATTACTCCGGTCTTTCGGCTTCCCATTTCGTGTAACGAAAATATAACCTTCCCGGATTCCCCTCTTTCTGGAATAGACCAGCAGCTTCTTTCTCAGAGCTTCCGGCAGAAAAATCCTTCTGTACTTTCCTTTGTTGATGATTTCGATCCGTCCCTTTTTTATCCGTTCTACGGTGAAATATTGAAGCTCGCTGATACGGATTCCTGTAACGGCAATCGTTTCCATACAAAGGGCCAGCTGTTCTTTCCCCTGACGCCTGGCAGCCTCTACCAGACGCCGGAATTCCCCTTTTGTCAGCTCTCTTTCTTCCTGACGGAACAGGTTCCGCTGGGTTTTGATCCTTTTCACAGTTAAGAAATATCATTGAAAATGAAGAAGTGGGGGGTTCGTTTTATGCAGGCTTGGGAAGAATTGCTGTTAGAAAGGCAGCTCATTGAAGAAATGTCCTAATTGTCCTAGTTGAATTATCCTTTATATTCTGTATGCAAAGTGAAGCAGGGGCCTCAACAGTAAATCTGTTGAGGCCCCTGCCTTTTTAACATGTTATTTTTCTTTTAGAATCTTTTCAGCAGACTTTTGATTCTGTCTATCTGTGATTCTTTTTCCGTATCCTGCTCATGATACCTGCTCCGGTCAATACAGAGGCAGTCATAAGAGCAAGCCATGGAATTGCATTTGCCGTGTCACCGGTCTTGACTTTTCTTGCAGTCGTAGTAGGTTTCTTCGTTGTGGTCGTAGTACCGGTGGTCTTGTCGGCCGTGTACTTATTCTGGAATTCGGCAGCTTCTGCATTGGAAGTAAGCGTTCCTATCTTTGTATAAGCGGCTTTCTCCACAGTGAGAATGCTGTCTCTATCTGTAACCTTAACGGTCAGCATCCAGCGGCTGGTATCGTAGGTATATCCCTTTTCGCCGCCGTCTTTTTCCTCCAGATAGAACTTATAAGTTCCTGCCTTGGTGAAGGTGATCTCTCCGAAGCTGGCGGTTCCCTCACCTTTCACACTTGTCTCTGAGGTTTGAAGCGCTGCTCCCTCCGGATTGTCCTCATCGGCTTCCAGGGTGAACTGGAAGACTTTTTCTTCCGGAGCTTTGTCGCCTGTAATGGTCTTCTTCACAGTCGGTGTGAAAGCTGCGGCCTTAGTCTCATAGATATTTTCAAAGACTGCGTACTCTGCGTCCTCCACCATCTGTCCGGCCTTTGCATACGTCACTTCTGATACTGTGAGAGCACTGTCTTCATCGGTGACTTTTACTGTCACAGTCCAGATGCTGCCGTCATAGACATAACCGGCTTTGCCTGTGTTTTCCTCAGTGATCTGGAACTGATAGGTTCCTGCCTTGGTAAAGGTAACTTTATCAAAGGAAACCCTGTCGGAAGTTCCTGTGTCTTTATCCACTTCTGCCTCTGCAGTCAGGCTTTCCGGAAGCTGTGCGCCCTCAGGATTCTCCTGGCTGCAAGGGTGAAGCGGAAAGTTTCATCCTCCGGCATATCTCCGGTGACCTTCTTCTCAGCCTGAGGCTTCCAGGCAGTTTCTGTCACCTGATAGTCGTTGGTGAAGACTGCGCCTTCCTGACCAACAGTTCCTCCGGTCTCAGGAAGAGTTCCTTTGGCCTCATCTCCAGCATCTTTCTCCTCTTCCAGTTCATATACTGCATTTGTTACCGTAAGAATGCTGTCCTGATCCTCTACCGTTACAGTCAGTCTCCATACACTGTCATCGTAGGTGTAGCCCTTATCCTTTCCTTCCTCTTCCCGAATGATAAACTGATAAGTGCCCGCCTTCGTGAAGTGGATCGGCTGGAAGCTGGTATGTCCCGCTCCCTGTACTTCTGTCTCTGTACCGGAAAGTTCTGCGCCTTCTGGATTATCCTCTGCAGCTTCAAGAACGAAGCGGAAGGTTTTTTCCTTATCTGCAGGTCTCTCGTCTCCGGTCAGTATTTTTGTGACGATCGGCGTATAATAGCTTTCCTTCGTATCTGTACGATAGACATTCTCAAAGGCTGCTGCCTGAGCGTCTTTTACAGTTTCTCCATCCTTTGCGTAGGTCACATTTGTAACTTCCAATACGCTGCCGTGGTCTGCAACTTCCACAGTCACGGCCCAGACACTGTTATCATAACGATAGCCTGGTCTTCCGGTATTCTCTTCCCGGATCTCAAACTTATAAGTGCCTGCCTTTGTAAAGTGGATGGCTTCGTAAGCGGCTTCTCCGTTTCCTGTGATCTCTATGGACGTATTCTGGGGCAGCTGTGCTCCTTCATCCTCGTCCTGGATCTCTGTCAGGTTAAAGCAGTACCATCTGAATCTGTGGTTTTATCAACTCCCGCGCCTCCGGAGAGTTTAAGGGTAAATTTAAATCCTGAAACGGGGTTTCCATCCAGGTCTGTCTTTTTCACAGTCATGGACAGCTTTCTGGGGTTGTACATACTGACAGTTACATCATGGTTTTTCACCTGGAAGTAATAGGCGGCTTTATCATACTTCGTATCTCCTCCGTCAATAGTGCTTCCGTCATAAACATTCTCATAGCTGTCATTTCCCTTGGTCTCTATGATCCGGTATTCTCCGATATCAAGACCTCCGGGGAAGGTAAAGAATCCGCCATCATTGGTGGCAAAGGTATCGGTGCCGGTGCCGCCTCCGTTGTAAGTTCTCTGATTTATATAATCCCAGGCGGTCCATTTTCCTCCCTCAGTGCTTTCCACATAACGCTCCAGGCGCATTTCAACGCCTGACAGAGCTGTCCGGTTTCCTCCAAGAACCGCATCTGTTTGTTTTCTCATTCTTCTCTCTCTCCATCTGCATGCCAGCCTTCCGGCAGGGTCTCCTTGATCCGATATTGAATAAGCCGGTTATTCTCATCGTATACGGGCAGCATTCTTTGAACCTGACCGTTACTGTTCAGACTCAGGTTTGTCAGTGGGATATCTGTTTCTCCACCTTCTTGGTCCTTCACCTTCTCTGTGACAACGACCCATGCCTCCGTACCATCAGAGTTCGTAACTTTTTTCTGAATCTCAAAAGCGCCGTTAAAGACTGTATAATTACTGCTTACATTCTGGAATTCTCTCGCTGTATAGTTGTAATACTGTTTCTGGAGCAGTACATATGCGTTGTTGTTATAGTTTGTACTCTTGACAGTATGGGTTAGATTATCCTCGGTAATCGTTACTGTATATGTTTGATCATCTTCGATATACTCCCCAGGAGCGCTGATTTCTTTTACATAATAGGTCACTCCAGGAGTCAACCGGTCAAAAATCAGTTTGCCACCGTTTTCTGTAGGCAGGGTTTCCTCTGGCTCACCTGAGCAGGCTGAATTCGTATAGAGCCCAAATACAGCTCCATCAAGAGGTGCAGGATCGGCGCCGTCAACCACTCCAGACTTCTCAACGGTAATAGAACCCAGCTTTTCTTCATTATAGAATTTTACTACTAACGGATCCGCTCCTGCTATAGCAACGTTTTTATCTTCTCCAATATCCTGTCCCTCTCCTTCTGCTACAGCAATTACCTCTTTATCATCTGCGTTGTTCTGTCCTCCTGTAACTTTTTGGGTATACCGGGGCAGACCACTCTCTTGGATCACATAAGTGCCGGGATTCACAAAAATGGTTATCTTTCCTGCGGTACTGACATTACTGCTTGTTGAATCCCCTTCTGGATTAATATAAACTTTATTGCCATTCAGTTGCTTATAACTGTCCCCTTCTTGTACATAGACTTTTTCAGCATCCTTCAGAGTTCCGTCTGCGCTTTCCTCATTCCCGTCGGTCTCTGTCTGGCTGCCTTCCTGGATCTCAGGTTCCTGCTCTGTCGTGGGCTCTTGTATTTCGGTATTTTGAGACGTCTCTTCACCTCCCCCCTGGATTTCCTGGTTATTTTCTCCACTGCTCTGCTGCAATGTTTCTTCTCCTTCTGTCTGCTGCTGTGCCGCGGCGCTGACCGCTTCCACAAACAGAGAGGTACTCTGATCTGTCATCAGCATACAGACTACCAGGAGAATCGTTAGCACTCTGGACCATAGACTTCTTTTCTTCATAGTCTTCTCCTTTCTCTCCCATGAGTTTTCTGGTTCCATGACTTTTTTCTATAGGTACAAAGTCCCGGTTCTGCCGCAGACTTTGATAAGTAAATAGTTAGCCTCTATCGTACAGATAATTTTAACAAATCTGCCATTACTCGAATCATTACCGACTATGTCCAGATTACTTTCAAACACAAAAAAAGCAAAAGCCACAATTTTTTCAAACTGTTTCTTTTGCTTTTCCTAAGTTTTCTATATTCATTTTCAGCCCTGGTCACCAGCTTTTCCCAGAGGATTTCTGCCAAAGGCAGGTGCTTTCAGAGACTTGTCCATCATCATCAATAGTTCCAGGGTACTCTTAAACTCCAGGGAACGGTTTTCTTCCACCCACAGGAAGCTTCCCTGCCAGGTGGCGTTCTGCCGGTAGCGGACGATGATCAGAAAGGTCGCCTGGATCCCTCTTTTCTCCAGAAGAAACTCTTTTTCCAGAAATGGCTGCTCTGCTTCTACCTGGAGTTTTCCCATCTCCTGCCATTGGATCCCTCTGATCTGTACCGCAGCCTGGGGGAATGAGATTTTATTATAGAAGCTTTCCATTTGGCCCAGCAGCTCGATCAAGCTGTTAAATTCCCAGGGAGTCCTGCTGTATCGGCTGTAAACTTTTCCGCTGATCTCGCCGTCTTTTATTTCATCTACGCATACGCATACCTGATTTGGCGCCGTGCCCCAGCGGCGGTATTTTCCTTTTGCCATCTCTGTCCCTCCTGTCCTATTTCCAGTGGAATTCATTTCCGGCGATCTTAAGCTGTGAACTGTCGCTCTTTATATCCGCCACAGAAGAGACATAATATTTCAGATAATTTTTCCAGGTTCTGTGTTCCATGGCAAAATTATCCAAAATGCGCTGGAAGATCCGTTTACAGTTTTCTTTATTTGTTCCTATTAAAAGGATCAGGAACTGAGAGGGACTGTACTTTGTAAAGCAATCGCCCCTTCGCAGACTTTTCTGGATAGCTGCATGGAGCTTCCTGGAAAATTCCTCCTGCCTTTCCGTTGCTTCTGCCGGCCGTCCTTTGCTGTCTGTCAAAGTAATGACCATAAGGTAGGCCGACTGCCCGTTTCTCTCTAAAACCCTCTGAAACAGGCGGTAACTGTCCCGAAAGCTGGGAAGACTCAGATAAAAGGCCCCTTCTTCTTCCCCCTCCTCTTTCAGACGTTCCTCGATCTCTCCCGTGGCCTGATAATTTCCTGTCATCCTTGCGCTCATCTCTTCAAAAAGCTTCATGATGCGGCCTGAGGGGCTGATCCCCAGCTCTTCAAAGAACATTCTGGAAGTCTCCTCATAAAAATCCATGGCTTCCTTATAACGGTTCAGCCCCATCAAAGCCTCGATCTTCATGGCCTGCCACTCGTCAAAGGGATAGATCCGCACAGCTTCTGTAGAGATTTCCAGCATCTCCTCATAGTTCTGTACATATTTCAGATAATCCCATACACCTGTCAAAGCTGTGACATACTGTTTTTTATAAGCCACACTGTTAATGATCACCCAGTCTTCTCCGGAAAGCTCCGGAAGAAATTCTCCGTGGTACAGCATACAGGCTTTCCTGAAAAGTCTGTACCTCTCCCCTTCGTGGGTCTCCGCCTCTCCGGCCTTTACACTTTCTGAAAAATCTATCACATCCACCCAGGTAGCCATGGGGCTTTTCCACCTGTAGATTCCGTTTTCTATCTGTATATATTCATATTCCGGCAGAGCTGTATCCGCCAGCATTTTCTTTAATCGGTGAACAGTGACCCGGAGGTTGTTGGCCGCATCTGAAACGTCTTCTCTTCCGTACAGTTCTTCCAGAAGCTGGTTTCTGGGAATTCCTCCTCTGACTCCGCTGTAATGCAAAAGAATCTGCAGCAGTTTCAGCACCTTGGTGGCGCTGTTTCTCTTAAAGACTACAGGCTGGCCCCCATATACCATGGAAAATTTCCCCAGCATATAAACCTTTAATTCTAAATTTTCTTCCTCCATATTGCTATTGCACTCCATCTTAAATTTCTCTATGCAGTACCATTGAAGTTTGAACTAAACTCCAGCGTACCTATTTAATGTTATTATCATCACAGAAAAATGTCAATAACCCCTTTTGGGAATTTCCAATTTTTACCAGTATTGTCAGGTAATCAAAAAGGATATACATTCCTTCATGTTCTTTTCTCTTTATTCGCTGAAAAATGTAATTTTCTTTTCATAGGAAACCTCTTGTCACTGCTCTACAGAAAATGGTAAGATATTTCTATATCTTTTGACAAATTTTGAAACTTAGAAGGAGGACTGCAAATGAAAAAGTCCTGGAAAATCCTGAGGATTTCCTGTCTTCTTATCCTGCTTCTCTTTCTGGGCGGCTGCAGTACCCAGGCTTCCGGCCAGTCCCAGGATCCAGAGGAAGAAACAGCTTCTTCTGATAAAGGAACTGGGAAATGGGACAGCACCCCAAAAGTCCTGACTCCCCAGGCTCCCGGAACTGCTCTTATGGGAAACACTTCCATTGAAATAGATGTGTCCAACATCTCCCAGGGCTATCTTATGGCCCGTTACATAGGGAACGCCGCTAAGGTAAAATTTTTTATCGAGACTCCTGATCAGGTCCGGTACACTTATGACCTGAAACCATCCCAGACCTTCGCTGCGCTGCCTCTGACTGCTGGAAACGGGACTTATACTTTGGACGTGCGGGAGCATGTAAAGGATGATCTTTATTCGAATTTATATAAGGATACGATTGACGCTGCCATAGAAAATGAATTCTCTCCTTTTCTCTATCCAAATCAGTACACCTGGTTTACAGAGGATACCCAGGCGGTTTCCCAGGCGGCCAGCCTCACCCAGAATGCCAAAGACGGTCTGGAAGCTGTAGGTGCTGTCTATGATTTTGTGATCACAAATATTTCTTATGATGAGGAAAAGGCCCGGACTGTCCAGGGGGGCTATCTTCCGGATGTGGACGAGACTCTGGCAAGCAAAAAAGGAATCTGTTTTGACTATGCAGCCTTGATGACCGCCATGCTCCGTTCTCAGGGGATTCCCACCAAGCTGGAAATCGGATATTCCGGAGAAGTCTATCACGCCTGGATCAGCACCTGGCTTGAAGAAAAGGGCTGGGTAGAAAATATCATTGAATTTGACGGCAAAAGCTGGTCCCTCATTGATCCTACGCTTGCTGCAGGAAACAGCGCTTCCTCTGTAAAGAAATATATTGGAGACGGCTCCAATTATACGGTTATGTATTCCAGGTGATAATCCTGTACATTCTTTTGAAAGGACGGTTATAAGATGAAAAAAGATCGTGAAAAAAAACTTTCTTCTGCTGAGCTGGCCTCTTTTTGTTCCCAGATGGCCGCTGTATTAAAGGCTGGCATCTCTCCCGGCGAGGGGGTCGCCATTATGCTGGAAGATACGGATTCTCCCCAGGAACGGGAAATCCTCTCTGCCATACAGGAAACTCTGAATACCACAGGAGTTTTCAGCATGGGACTGGAAGACGCCGGGGTGTTTCCGGAATATATGCTTAATATGGTCCGGCTGGGAGAACAGTCCGGACGCCAGGACGAGGTCATGGAGTCTCTGGCCGGACATTATGAACGGGAGGCGGATCTGTCTTCTGCAGTAAAAAGTGCCCTTACCTATCCCTGTATCATGATCGGCATGATGGTGCTGGTAGTTTTGGTGCTGGTGACGAAAGTCCTGCCTGTGTTCCAGCAGGTATACGCCCAGCTGGGACAGAGTATGGCAGGGATATCCAAAGGACTGCTGGATATGGGGCAGGCCATAAACCGGTATTCCCTGGTGCTGCTGGCTCTGCTGGTCTTCGCTGTACTGGTCTGCCTTGTCTTTTCTAAGACTTCCTATGGCCGGAAACAGGGGGCCCTGCTGTTTTCCAGGCTTCCCTTTGCCAGAAATTTTATCCTCAAAAAGGCCTCCTGCCGTTTTGCCAGCGGTATGTCTCTGGCGCTGAAAAGCGGGCTGACTCCTGAAGAAGGCATGGATCTGGCCGGAACCCTTACGGAAAATCCTGATTTTCAGGGAAGGATCGCCCAGTGCAGAAAATTTATGGAGGAAGGAGAGCCTCTGCCTCAGTCTCTGTCCCGTTCCGGTATTTTTACCGGTATGGACGCCCGCCTCCTGACAGTCGGAGACAGGACTGGCTCTATAGACGAAGCTATGGAGAAGATCGCCGTCCGCTGCCAGGAAGAGCTGGACGAGTCTATGGAAAATGCAGTTTCTGTCATTGAACCCACTTTAGTCGCCATACTCTCCATCATAGTAGGGCTGATCCTTTTATCGGTAATGATGCCTCTGATGGGAATTCTGGCCGGTCTGTAAGGAGGGAAGCTGTATGAGACGATTTATTGTACGCAGACAGCGTTCTCCTTTTAAAAGCTTTCTTCTCTCTCTTGGGATCTTTCTGTTTGTGCTTCTCCTTTTCCTGTGGGGGATTTCCTCTATATCAGGGATTTCCAGCAGGGAAGAAGAAGACACCCTCCGGCAGGCTCTTGTTGAAAGCGCCGTCCACTGCTACGCTTTGAACGGCTATTACCCGGAAAGTCTTGAAGATCTCACAAAGGATTATGGGATCCTTTATGACAGTCAGCGTTTTGTAGTAGATTACCGGCCTCAGGGGGAGAATCTTATGCCTGAGATCACTGTTATCAGAAAGGAGGAGTAAGATTGAACCGGTATTTTCGGAAAAGACATTCGATTGATCTGATTTTTACGATTTCTCTTTTCTGTGTGTTTGCCCTGTCTTCTCTGGGCGTAACGGCCGCAGGAGCAGTCCTCTATCAGCGGACCGTCCGGGAAGAAAGAAGCGATTATAATTTATACACCGCCCTTTCTTACATTGAGCAGAAATTAAAAAGCTGCGATCAGGAAGGGGGCGTTTCCCTGGAGGAAGGAGAGACAGGAAATCTCCTCTGTATCCATCAAAGCATAGGCGGCATCTCCTACAGAACCTATATCTATGCTTATGAGGGAAGCCTTATGGAATTGTTCATCCGGACGGATCAGGAACCGGATTTCTCCGGAGGCACTCCTCTTCTGGAAATCCAGGACATGGAGGTCTCCGTTACCGGCCAGGGGCTTCTTTCCCTGACTGTTACAGAAAGAAGCGGGAACTCCCAGTCTCTTTTGTGGCACCCCGAAACTATTGAGACAGGAGGAGATCTATCATGAAAAAAGACCCGGCTAAGCGTTCCAATCTTTTCCTTCTGGAACTGATCCTGGCTATCTTCTTCTTTGCTCTGGCCAGCGCTGTATGTATCCGTTTTTTCGTCCAGGCCAGAGCCCTTTCCCGTGAGACTCATACGCAGAATGAAGCTTTGGTCTGTGCCAAAAATCTTTCTGCCCTTTTTGAATCTCAGGAGGGTTCTCTTACGGACATTGCTGATAATTTTCCGGAGTCTTCACTGGAAGATTCCAGGCTGGAAATCTTTTATGACGAAAACTGGAATCTCTGTTCCGAAGAAGAAAAATCCTATCTCGCATCCCTTACTCTTTCGGGATCTTCCTATGAAGATCATCTTCTGGAAGGGGAAATACAGGTTAGCGATGGCTCAGAGGTATTCTGCATTTTAGATGTAAGTTGTTATATTCCTTTGCAGGCAGGTGAGCAGACATGAAAAAAAAGAAGAGATTTCCCATAACAAATGCAGGAACCGTCTCAGTGCTTACTGTCTTCGTAGTCCTTGCTATGGTGGCTTTCGCCCTTCTTGCCTATATGAGCGCAAGAAGGGGCGCCGGATACGCCAGACAGTTTGCCGAAGAGGCCCAGTCCTATCAGGAAGCCAGAGCCCTGGCCCTGGAAAAAATCGCATCTATTGATCAGGAATTATATCAGGCCTATGAAGACGGTTCTTTTTCAGACCTTACAGACGGCAAGGAATATCAGTTTTCCATTCCCTTTGGAGAGGAGAAGGCGCTGCAGGTGACTTTAGTCCCGGTCCTTCCATCCCAAAACCAGGGGCCGCTTTACAGGATCACTGAATTTAAGCAGGTAAATACAGGGGAGTGGGAAGATAAAAGTTCCCTTGATCTCATGGATCCGGAAGAATTGGGCCAGCCCTGATCCCCGCCCCGCAACAGAAAATTTCCATTCATAGGAGCGGATTTTCCTATGAAATGAAAAGCAGCATATATTTATAGAAAGGACCGGCGTATTTAAACATGAGCGAAACTATCAAAAAGGACACCCAGGAGATTTTACAGGAGATTTCCCTCTTAAAAGCTTCAGATATTTTTGTAGTGGCAGGCCGTCCCCTGTCCTACCGTCTGAACAACCAGATCCGGGAGTATTCCGGGGAAAAGCTGATGCCTGAGGATACTATGCGTATCATTCAGGACATCTATGCACTGGCTTCCCACCGCAGTATCTCCCCTCTCACAGACCAGGGCGATGACGATTTTTCTTTTGCCCTGCCAGGCGTCAGCCGTTTTCGGGTAAACACTTACATGCAGCGAGGTTCCGCGGCTGCTGTGATCCGTATTATCTCTTTTACTCTTCCCTCTCCTCAGGAGCTGGGGATCCCTGAAGGGATCATCCGGCTTGGAGAACTTAACAAAGGCATGGTGCTGGTCACCGGGACCGCCGGCAGCGGAAAGTCTACGACTTTGGCCTGTATCATCGACTATATCAATAAAAACCGTGAAAAACATATCATCACCCTGGAGGATCCTCTGGAATACCTCCACCGACATGAAAAAAGTATTGTCAGCCAGCGGGAGATCACCACGGACACTGTCAGCTATATTTCTGCTCTCCGGGCTTCCCTGCGCCAGAGTCCCGACGTGATCCTCCTGGGAGAAATGCGGGATTATGAGACCATGCAGGTGGCCATGACCGCTGCGGAGACCGGGCATCTCATATTTTCCTCTCTCCACACTACAGGCGCCGCCAATACTATCGACCGTATCATTGACGTATTCCCGGCCAATCAGCAGAAACAGATATCTGTCCAGCTCTCTATGGTCCTTCAATGTATCATCTCCCAGCAGCTGGTTCCTGCTGCAGACGGAGGCCGTATTCCGGTATTTGAGATCATGACCATGAATCCTGCCCTGCGGAATATGATCCGGGAACGAAAGATTCCCCAGATAGAAGGGCAGATCTACAATTCTGCCTCTGATACCATGTGTTCCATGGATTCCAGCCTTCTGAAGCTGTTCCGTTCCGGAAGGATCACCCGGCAGACGGCTCTGGACTATGCGGCAAATCCGGAAATGCTTATGCGGAATCTGGGGCGTTAGCATCTGTCCCTAATATTATAGAAAAAAGGCAGAGGAGAAGTTTACCCCGCAAGGTAAATTTCTCCTCTGCCTTTTTCTTTTGCCTGATATAAAGCCTGGTCTGTCTTCCGATACAGATCCTGGTAGTCCTCTCCGGGCGCCGCCACCGCCGCACCGGCACAAAACTGGATTTCCACACGTTCTCCTTTGCATTCCAGGACTACAGGATTTTTCTTGAGTTGCTCTGCCTGTTTCTTTAATTCTTCCATGTCTGTCACAGACAGGACTGCCATAAATTCGTCTCCGCCAATACGCCCTGCCAGTCCGCAGGTGCCAAAAAGCTCCATAAGGATTTCTCCTGTCCTCACGAGAACCAGGTCTCCGAAAGGATGTCCGTAATTGTCATTGATCTTCTTAAAATTATCAAGGTCAATGAGGACCATGGCGGTCAGCCTGCCCGGCTCTTTCCTGGCCAGTTTCTTCTTCGCATATTCTTGGATCCCTTTCCGGTTCATAACGCCGGTGAGATAGTCCCTGGACACTGCTCCTTCCAGAAGTTCCAGCTCATCTTTCTGCCTCTGGATATTCATCAGGAAACCCACTCCGGATCTGGCCTGTCCTTCTATTCCATACTGGAAATACAGTCTGAGCAGATACCATTGGCGGTTCTTTCTTATATCAGTTAATTGGAGCTCGTCTTCATATACATTGTGTTCCTTCAGTGCTTTTTTGATGCCTTTCAGGAATTTTCGTTTTTCTCCGGACGTCATGCACTCTGTCTGGTGAAACCATTTTGCAGCGTCCATAATCTGAGAACTTTCTCCGAAATTTTCCACCCATTTGGCAGAGAAAGAAATCTGCCCTCTTTCTATATCCCATTCATAGATAATATGGTCGATCTTATCCATCAGGAGCTGGAATTTTTCCAGGCTAAGGTTTAATTTTTCATGCTCGGCCACCAGTATCTGGTTAATCTTCCTGATCTCTCTCTGCTGCTTTAATTCCTTCACTTTGTACCAGTATCTGGCAGCAGAAACCATCACGGCCATTCCGCCGGCGATCATCACGTTGATAAGGCCGCCGAACTGGATATAGGGATAAGCAGCCAGGGAAAATACCAGCGATCCCAGTCCATATACGCAGAGGCTGTAGAGCGGAAGGCTCTGAACAAGAATGGCCGCTCCCATAATGCTGGTCACGATTACAGATATATTTCCTCCGCTGCCAGCCCGTGTAAGATCATAGTAATTTAGCATACCGCTCCAAAGTACCCAGAAAGCGAAGAAACCATTCTGAAGGATCTCCTGCCCTCTTTGCCGCTGTTTTTTTCCGAGACCTTTATGCAGGAGCAGAAAGGCCAGGCTTGCCAGAAGGAATATCCAATAAAAGGCAAAGTAAATCCGATTATTCAGTGTTTTAAGCCCGCTTACAGAGCCGAACAGCACATGGAGGATATTGACAGCCTGCACCAGAATAGCCAGAAAACTGATCGCAGACATCAGCCGCCAGTTATTGCTGAGGAGCTGTTCCCGAAAAGGCTCTTTGATCTCATCGGGTATGCGTATAAACATTTTCAGTCTTTTCACAAAAATTCTCCTTCTATATTAATGATCCATACCTCATACTGCGGTCACTCCCCGATTTTTCAATATCACGATCCTGCAGAACCTGAGGCTGGGAAATTTTTCCATTTTTTATGATAGCATAAAAAAAGGATTGCATGCAATCCTTTTTCTAAATCAGAGAACCTCTCTTCTCTTATGAAATTCTTCCGTTATCCATAGCGTAGACCTTATCTGCCAGATTCATGGTGGATTTTCTGTGAGAAACCAGCACCACCGTTTTTTCCCGGCTGGATTCCTTCAGAGACTTCAGGATAATTCCTTCATTCAGGGAATCCAGATTACTGGTAGGTTCATCCAGAAGGAGGAACGGCCCGTCATGGAGAAAAGCTCTGGCCACACCGATCCTCTGTTTTTCTCCTCCTGAGAGCGTGTCCCCCAGTTCTCCTACTTCTGTGTCATACCCCTCAGGCAGTGTCATGATAAAATCATGGATAGAAGCCTTCTTCGCTGCCTCTGTGATCTCCTCCCGGCTGGCTCCCGGCTTTCCTATGGCAATATTATTGGCTATGGAGTCATGAAACAGGTGGGTCTCCTGGGTCACATAGGATTCTGTGCCGCGAAGCCAGGCTGTGGGGATCTGCCGCACATCTCTTCCCGACAGCTTTATACTTCCCTGGTCCACGTCCCAGAACCGCATCAGGAGCTTTAAGAAAGTAGATTTTCCGGAGCCGCTGGCTCCGTGGATGCCGATGATCTTTCCCTGGGGCAGTTCAAGAGAATAGTCTTTCAATATCACTTCATCCTCATAGGCAAAGGTTACATGCTCTGTCCTGGCCCCCGTAAAGGCAAAAGTCCCTGGCTGTGCACTTTTCCTGTCTGTAGACTGTGATGCTGCCAGCGAATTTTTTTCCGGAATCTCTTCCACCAGCGGCTCTTCCTCCAGAATGGAAAGGACTCTCTCTCCGCTTGCCAGCGTCTGGTTCAGGTTATTGGAGAGACTGGACAGAGCCGTCACCGGACCAAAGGAGCCCATCATGGCAATGGTACAGGTAAGGATTCCTCCAAAGTCCAGTTCTCCCTGCTGCCCCAGATACAGAGTGAAGAAAAGCATGCCAAAAGAGAAAGTCAGGATAGCCAGTGTGGTAAAAGACCTCTGAGAACCTTCCAGACGGCTGAGCCCCTTCTGGAGATTTCCCAGTCTGACTGAGCGTTCTTCCATTTCCTGATCCCGTTTCTCCCCCTGTCCATATTGAAGGGTCTCGTCCAGGCCCCTGAGGGAGTCCAGGACAAAACTGTTCAGCTCTCCAAAACCGGTACGGAATTCCATTCCCCGGTTTCCTCCTCTTTTCCCGTTCCACAAGGGGATCACTGCTCCTACCACCACATAGGCAGCCAGGGCAAAGAGTCCCGCCAGGATATGATAGCTTCCTATAAAAATTACCATGATCAGAGAAGTGAGAACGGCAATGGCAATCGGGGAGATGGTATGAGCATAAAAGACCTCCAGTAGCTCGATATCTGTAGTGATAATAGAAATCAGATTTCCCTTATCTCTTCCCTCCAGCTTTGCCGGGCAAAGCTTTCTAAGAGCAGCAAAAACTTTATGGCGGATGATCGCCAGCAGTTTAAAGGCAATAAAATGGTTGCAGTATTGTTCCGCATAATGAAGGATTCCCCTGAAGACTGCCAGGATTCCCATAAGCAGGAACAGGTTCTGGCCACTTCCTTTCAGGATCGCCTGGCCTGCCAGGATAGTCAGGAAAATGGTGCAGAGGTATCCCAGAACACCTAGGAGAATAGCCGCCGTCATAATATGGAGCAGTGGCTTTACAAGACCGATAAGCTGAGCCATGATCCGAATCCCGCTTCTTCTTTCTTTTTTTGCTCCGGTCATTTCTTCTCCTCCTAGTATAATAATGGTGTAGTCAATAATGACTACGGGTTAATAGTTGTAAAGTCTAAATGAATAACTGAAGGAGGGATTCTCTCTCCATCAGAAGTTATTGTTTCCTTACCGTGTCTGTGGCTTCCATGATGCACCAAGTCTGATCATGAGGTATAATCACTGAGGC